>JAWXTP010000044.1:0-21089 GCA_044433415.1 Rikenellaceae bacterium | reverse complement strand
TGGGAAGGCTTTTTCCAATAACGGCCTACATTTTTCACCTTTTCCGAAAAAGAAGTGCTCACAACCTCGAGGTTGCTCCGCGTTCTTTTCCGAAAAACGCAAAAAATCAAGGGGGACTCTAATAGCTAGGCTTTAAACGATTTCGAATTTTAAAGCATAGCTGTTAGAGGCTCCCTAGACCATTCTTGAAAAAAGCGGACAATCGTGGACGCTAAATATTAATCCCCATGAAGCATCGAGCTTCATGGGGATTTTTTTTAAAAACAGTTACCTGGTCAAACAGGGTCTGACAGGGTCGCGACAAGCAAATGATGAATGATGAATTAGGCGACAAGCGTGGAAAGATTGTCGCCATTAACAAAAAAATACTACACTTTGGGTATAATTTCAATATTTTTCACTATATTTGTAGCATAACGGGTATAATTTTGAAATTATGGAACTATCTAAATATGTAAAAACAAAGCGAAAAGAATATAAGTTAACACAGGTTGAGTTATCTGACAAATCGGGTGTAGGGCTTAGATTTATTCGTGATTTGGAACAAGGGAAACAAAACCTGCGTTTTGACAAAGTAAACCAAGTTCTAGCGATGTTTGGAGCGCAATTTGGTGTTGTACAACTACCTAAAAATGACAAATAATGAGACAAGCAACCATTTACTACCTAGATCGAGTAGCTGGTATACTATCCGAAACTGACGAAGGCTATACCTTTGAATACGACAACAATTACCTTTCCTCTGACTCAGCAGAACCAATATCTTTAACTATGCCTTTAAGTCATGAACCTTATTATGAAAGAGTGCTATTTCCATTCTTCGATGGTTTGATACCCGAAGGATGGTTATTGGATATTGCTGTAAGCAGTTGGAAAATAAATAATAGAGACCGTTTTTCTTTACTACTTGCTTGTTGTAAGGATTGTATTGGTGCAGTTAGTGTTGAACCAATTGAGGAGGTGAATTATGAATAAATGCCTATACTGTTATAAGGAGCTAAGAGAGGGACAAGTAGACTTTCACCCTCATTGTACTAAGAAAATATTTGGCTCAACAAAAATACCGAGCCTACCATATCAACGTAATGAAATAAAGAAACTAGCAACTCAGGTAATACGTTCACAAACTACAGTTACTGGTGTGCAAGCAAAACTATCTCTACAACTTAGTAGAGGCAAACGAAATGAGCCTGAAAGATTCACAATAGTTGGTCTTTGGGGTACGTATATCTTAAAACCACAGAGCGACCATTACCCTATGCTCCCAGAAGTAGAGGATTTAACAATGCATCTTGCTGAGTTAGCAAAAATCGAAACAGCACAACATTCCCTAATACGTTTTGCAGATGGAGAGTTATGTTATCTAACTAAACGTTTTGACCGTAAGGATGATAGTTCAAAGCTCCCTATGGAGGATATGTGCCAACTTTCGCAACGTCTTACTGAGTATAAATACAAAGGCTCTTATGAGCAGATTGCAAAGTTAATATTAAAATATTCATCTACTCCAAAACTAGATGTTGTAAATTACTGGGAACAAGTATTATTCTCATGGATAGTGGGAAATGCTGATATGCATCTTAAAAATTACTCATTACTAGGAAGTGCACATCGTCTCTCACCAGCCTATGATTTAGTATCAACTGCTCTTGTGCTGCCAAGTGATAATGAGGAGTTAGCCTTGACTTTAAATGGGCGAAAAAGAAAAATCTCCCGTTCTGACTTTGTGAAGGCTATGCAGGTCTCTGAAATTGAGCCAATGGTTATGGATAAAATTTTTGTGAAGTTCACAAAAATGGTTGAAAAATGGAATGCAATGATTGACATATCATTCCTAACACAAGAGATGAAAGAGCAATATAAAGCGATTATTCAAGAGAGAATAGGGAGGTTGTAGGCCTTAGGTCTTAGGTCTTAGGTGATAGGTGCGACAAGCGACTAAAAATTCTGAGAAAATTTTGTGAAGATTTTGTGAATAATTTCCACGCTTGCCGCTTATCACCATCAACAACAAAAAATACTACACTTTGGGTATAATTTTAAAATTATGAAACTATCTGTATTACCTAAAAAAGTTGACTCCTTTTGGAGTCAACTTTTTTAGGTAATACATTTTTACAACATCCTTAACACTCAAATCCATTAACAATCAAATCCCACACAACCAAGTCTACACATACACATATTACATTAAGGGGAGTTCTATAAACTGGTTTTATTCGATTTCGAATTTTAAAGTTTTAGATTTGGAGTTGGAGTTGGAGTTTTATAAATACAGGCATGGTGGTTCCCACGGCATATTTATAAAAGTTCAAAGATGAAGCTTTAAAATCCGAAAGCGTTAAAACCCAGTTTTTAGAAGTTCCCTTAAGTCGCTTACCCTGTTTAACTTATAATTTCCCCTACTATCAAACAGTGGACTATACAACAATTTTTGTAATGACTTATTATTAGATGACAATTCTGTTAATTTTGCTATATTATCTAAAACGTACAATTCATCATACAAATGCCATGAGCTTAAAATATCTTTATACTTTGTAGTATCTCTATTTAATGGATCATTTATATAATCATATTTATCTTTAAAATCTAAGGTTGCTATACTATTAATTATATCTAATAACACTTGCATAGTTCCTTTTGTACCAGACAACATATCCCATAATTCACCACTTAACAACATTTCATCATAAGCAAAACTCTTAGTAAGATTAATAACTGAACTTGCAAAACGCGCTTTATCATATTCAACACCATTACCTGTTGGATCAAAAGGAAATCCAATATAAAACTTAACTTTCTTATTTGGATATAAACGCTTTAAGGCTGTTTTCCCTTCCAAAATCTTTTTCTTTTCTGCTTTCATTTCACCAGAATTAGGTTTTACAGACTTCATTTCTATAGCAACAACTTCATCTTTTGTTTCATAGAAAACATCAGCTGAAAAACCTGTTGTCTCAACTTCTTCTCCCCTATCCAGTGAATATATAAGCTGTTCTTCTCTGTTTACATCAGGAATGAATGAATCATTATACAAATCGGACATTATCTCACCGATTTTTATAGATTGTAGTTTCGTAATTTTCAGAAGTCCCAACTTTTTAGCCGTATATTCCTTTTTTTCTCCGTCAGAAAGAATATGCGCAGTTTTTTCAAAATATTTTTGCCACATAGTTGTATTCAAGCCGTGCATCCAACTACTCAGTGTTATAAAATACGGTATACGTGACACATCACCTTCAAGTTTACTGACAAGAGCCTTTAGGAAAGACTCTTGAAACGGAGAATTTCTATTTTCAATAGCGTCTTCTGGGAATGAATCAAAGCGTGATAATAATATGTTTATTAATACGTGTGATATGCGTTCTATTTTTTTGTTATTCATTGTCAGTTTATTTTTATTATGTTATCCAATTAGGGTTCCTACGGCACATTACAAAGGTGAAACTGATAAATTCAAAAATATTAAAATTTATTATCTATACCTCTTTAGGCTTTAAATAAAAAATTATTTCTGCATAAGCTCCTTTACCATTACATCAACCACAGCACCAATGCCTATTACCATGCATAACTCGTCATTGCGGGCTTGTTCCGCAACCTCGAACTAGCTCAGCAGGTTGGAGCTTATAGAGCAAACCTACCACCTAAGATATCAAACTAAAATCTATATCCTTATCAGGTTTAGCAGTACTGCATAGTTTTAGCAACAATGCATTATCAGCAGCAGTTAGCAAAGGGTCTTTATCTAATATCACTAAGGCCACTTCTCTTACTAGGCTTAGCAATTCTGTATCTTTGCTTATACGCGCTAATTTCAGATCTAGCACATCACCACTTTGTTTAGTACCCTCTAAGTCTCCGTAACCCCTTATCTTAAGGTCAAGTTCAGCAAGCTCAAAGCCATCTGTAGTTTCAGTCATAGCTTTCAGGCGTTTCTTGCCTACTGCGGACAATTTATGACTACTCATAAGAATACAGTGAGACTGCTCTGCACCTCTACCTACACGACCTCTAAGCTGATGAAGCTGAGACAGTCCAAATCGCTCAGCACTCTCAATAACCATCACACTAGCATTAGGGACATTAACGCCTACCTCTATCACAGAAGTCGCTACCATGATATGCGCTTGACCATTCTTGAACATCTGCATGCCATATTCCTTATCCTCTGCTTTCATCTTTCCATGCACTATAGTAGTCACAAATTCAGGATGAGGGAAAGCTCGCACTATGCTCTCATAGCCATCTTCTATGTTTTTATAGTCCATCTTCTCGGACTCCTTTATTAGAGGATAAACCACATAAACCTGCCTACCCTTTTCTATTTCACGACGCATAAACCCAAAAACTGCCATCCTTGAATTGTCAAAATAATGACTCGTCTGTATAGGTTTACGTCCTGGAGGTAACTCATCAATTATTGAAACGTCTAAATCACCATAAATAGTCATTGCTAAGGTTCGCGGTATGGGTGTAGCACTCATCACTAAAATATGAGGAGGCGTTAAACTCTTAGACCATAACCTAGAACGCTGTTCCACACCAAAACGATGCTGCTCATCAATAATTACAAACCCTAAGTTGTTAAAACGTACGTTATCTTCTATCAAAGCGTGAGTCCCTATAAGAATATTTATCTCACCACTCATTAACTGCTCGTCTATTAGTCTTCTTTTTTTCTTACGTGTAGACCCTGTAAGAAGCTCTATCTTAATCCCTAAACCTTCGGTAATCTCAAGTAGAGACACAAGATGCTGATTGGCAAGTATCTCAGTAGGTGCCATCATACAAGCCTGAAAACCATTATCTACAGCTAATAACATCGCTAGTAGTGCTACTATGGTCTTCCCAGAACCTACATCACCCTGCAAGAGCCTATTCATCTGCTTACCTGACACGGTGTCTTTACGAATTTCTTTCACCACCCTTTTTTGAGCACCCGTAAGAGGAAAAGGCAGCTTACTGCTGTAGAACTCATTGAATATATCACCTACCTTTTCAAAAATATAACCTCCCTTTTTGCCTATCCTTATACTACGCATACGTAAAATCGAAAGCTGTAAAGCTAACAGCTCCTCAAATTTTATACGATATTCTGCCTGAGCAAGCAACTCATTAGACTGAGGGAAATGCAGGTTATATAAAGCCTGCTTTAGGGGCATCAGGTTAAATTGTTTTATTATGTATTGGGGTAAGGTTTCCTCTATGTAATTAGCTACTATACCCCATAGGGTGGCAACACTACTAGAAATAAATTTAGTATTTACACCCGCTTTACTAGACTTCTCCGTAAAGCTATATATGCCATAGGTAAGAGGTTTTTTATTAAACTCTTCAACAAGAGGAATATCCATTTCAGGATGCACAAAAGAAACTCTATTGTTGAAAACTGTATACTTACCAAAAAATACCATCTCACGACCTATAGTAAGCCTTTGCTGTACCCACGAGATACCTGCAAACCATAACATCTCAGCTGCTCCCGTATCGTCAGCAACCCTAACCACAAGTCTATTCTTGGACTCTCCACCAACAACTTGCACACTCTCAATACGTGCTTTCACCTGAGTGTAAACTCCTGTCTCTCTGTAGAGTTCACCTATCTTGTAGATTTTTGTTTTATCAATATATCTGTAAGGGAAATTATATAGTAAGTCCTTAAAAGTTACGATCCCTAACTCACTAGCCATCAATGTAGCACGTCTTTCTCCTACACCAGATAAAAATTTTATATCTCTATTAAATATCTCGTTCCACATAGGCTATAATTGTTAAGAGGAGTTCTAATAATTGGTAATCACATAGAGCTAGCTTCTACTATTGCGCTAAGAAAAGGTAAGTTATAGTACCTTCTTGTTTTGACACGGCCTTAGCGTTAACGTCAAAACGAGACTTTTTAGCTGCATCTAAAGCCATAGTAGCTATACAGTCTGTTTTTGAAGATGAAGAAGCCTTTACAGAAGCATTTATCACATCTCCATTATTATTTACGACTATAGAAATAATAACCTTACCGCCATCCTCACATTTATATGCAGGGACAGGAAGCACTGTTGCATATCTTCCAGGTAAGTCATACTCTACAGTTACATTTCCTTGTTTAGAGATAGCAGGAATACGTTTATTGGTATCTAGCCTTTTACTTTCTTGGGAAGCATCCGAGGCAGTGTTTGATTTTCTAGCATTACCGCCACTCATATTTTTCACCTCATTTAATCCTTTTTCGTAAGCGGCCTTATTAGCATCTAACTTATCTTGTACCGCTTGTGCTTCTTCTAAAAGCTGTTTACTTCTGTCTGTTTGTTTTGAGTTGTCAGCGTTAGCATCAGCTACCCTATTCCTTACGTTAACCATCCTTTCTATTTCAAGCATTTCAGCTTTTTTATCTTCAGGGATTTCCTCCTCAACGGGTTTATCCTGTTCTGTAATTGGCATATCTATCATTACACCATCTACAAGCTGTACAGTATTTATTTTAATACGTATTGAAACCAAAGTTACAAAACCAAAGATAAAAAGCAAAAAAGTAAACATCGCTGCAAAACTATTCTTCTCTAACCATTTTGTAAAAGTCATCTTTCTATTTACAAAAGGCATGCTTTTATACAAAATGTATCTTTCATCTTTACTGTAGTCTTTTTTTTGTGGTTTATTTGTCTTTGTTGTTGTGCTCATCTTATTTTTTTTGTTATCTCATAACAAAGATAATAAAAAATGGTGGAAATTCAATATTTTTCTTACATCACGCTTTTTCTATCCCACTCACAGACCTCTAAATCAGATATATTACCTTTATCAAGTTTAAGGCGTATAGCAGTTCTTACCTTATGAAAACCTGAGTTCCCTGCTGCACCAGGGTTTATGTGTAGGTGGTTTAGCTTTTTGTCATACATCACTTTTAGAATATGTGAATGCCCTGTAATTACTAGGTCGGGTTTATTTATCATTATCACATTTTTGAAGTCCGTATAGTAATGTGTAGGGTATCCACCTATATGAGTCATAAGTACGCGCACCCCTTCACATTCAAATTTCAGGATTTCCTTGGTAGTAAGTCTTACTGTATGCCCGTCAATATTGCCATATACAGCACGTAGGGGTTTAAAGCTAGCGAGTTTATCAAAGGTCTGTATATTTCCTATATCACCTGCATGCCAAACCTCATCACAATCTTTCAGAAAATCACGCATCTTACTATCGAAAGTAGTGTGAGTATCAGATATAATACCTATTTTTTTCATAACTATTTTTATTGTAAATTATATCGCAAGTTAGCATTTTTTTGTATGATTTATTCATTTTTTTATTATATTTGTAAAAAATAATAAGTTAACTGAAAACTTATTACATTAAATTACAAAACGATGAACAATAATATTCCTTTAGCAGAAAGGTTAAGACCTAGCACGCTAGAAGATTATATCGGACAGAAACATCTTGTAGGAGAAAATGGGGTTATCCGTAAATTTATTGCAGGAAACACCCTACCCTCTTTCATTTTGTGGGGTCCACCAGGAGTTGGCAAAACTACACTTGCAAAAATTATTGCTAATAGTTTAGAAAGACCTTTCTTTACTCTTAGCGCTATATCGTCAGGCGTTAAGGATGTGAGAGAGATTATAGAAAAAGCTAAGGCAGCTCGTTTCTTTGACTCACCATCACCTATACTCTTTATTGATGAAATTCATAGGTTCTCAAAAAGTCAACAAGACTCACTTCTGGGAGCTGTAGAACAAGGTATTTTCACTTTAATAGGTGCAACAACTGAAAATCCATCGTTTGAAGTTATCCGTCCTCTTCTTTCTCGTGCTCAGGTGTACACTCTTGAATACCTAAGCAAAGAAGAATTAGACGAGCTAACTTCTAGGGCTTTAAATAGCGACAACATACTTAAAAATAGACCTATAACTGTATCGGAAACAAAAGCATTATATCGTTTTAGTGGAGGGGATGCACGCAAGCTACTAAATATCATAGATATGGTATGTAGCACTATAGATGGAGAGATTACAATTAACGATGAGCTTGTGACTAGTGTCCTTAAGCAAAACATACCTACCTATGACAAGGGAGCGGATATGCATTATGACACTATATCAGCATTTATAAAATCTATTCGGGGCAGTGACCCTAATGCAGCAATATATTACCTAGCACGCATGATAGAGGGAGGTGAAGACCCTAAATTCATAGCGCGGAGGTTAGTGATTTCTGCATCTGAGGACATAGGTCTTGCCAACCCTAACGCCCTACTTATTGCCAACGCCTGCTGTGAGGCTGTAGCTAACATAGGCATGCCTGAGGGGCGTATACCTCTTGCTGAGGCTACTATTTACCTAGCAACAAGCCCTAAGAGTAACTCTGCATATATGGCGATAAATAAGGCTTTAAGTTTTGTCAAGAATGACACTGAAAGACGTGACGTACCTCTTAACATAAGGAATGCACCTACAAAGCTCATGCATGAATTAGGTTATGGAGACGGATATAAGTATTCCCACGACTTTGAAGGGCATTTTGCTTATCAGGAGTTTATGCCTGAGGGACTTTCTAATCTTAAGTTCTACGAAGCAGCAGACAATGCCAAAGAGCGAGAGATTGGGGCGCGTGTTAACTCTTTATGGGGAGACAAATATAAGTAGGCTTTAGTATCTTAACAAATATATTTTAACCAACTATAAAAACTAAATAAACAACTTTTTTAATTTAAAAACCAACGATATGAAACTATTAGAATCAATACCTAAAATCCATCATAAGGACAGCGACATGTTCTTTTTAATTGCAGGACCATGTGCTATAGAAAGTGAAGAAATAGCTATGCAGGTTGCTGAAGAATGTGTGAGGGTTAGTGAGAAATATAAAATTCCTTACATCTTTAAGGGTTCATATCGCAAAGCTAACAGATCACGCAAGGATTCTTTCTCAGGCATTGGTGATCTTAAGGCACTAGAAATATTAACAAAAGTACGTAAGGAGTTTAACGTTCCTGTTTTAACAGATATACATTCTGCTAATGAGGCACACATGGCCGCAGAATTTGTAGATATATTACAAATCCCAGCTTTCCTTTGTCGTCAGACTGACTTATTAGAAGCTGCTGCAAAAACTGGTAAAGTTGTAAACATCAAAAAGGGTCAATTTCTAGCTCCTGAATCTATGGTTTTTGCAGTAGAGAAAATCCGCAGTGAGGGTAACAACTCTGTAATACTTACTGACAGAGGTTCTATGATGGGATATTATGACATGATAGTTGACTTTAGAGGTGTTCCTACTATGCAGTCGTTTGATGTACCTGTAGTTGTAGATGTTACTCACTCTTTGCAACAACCTAATCAAGTATCGGGTGTCACAGGTGGCAAACCTCAGATGATAGAAACAATAGCTAAGGCCTCTATCGCTGTAGGCGCTGACGGCTTATTTATTGAAACTCACCCTGAACCTTCAAAAGCTCTTTCTGATGGCGCTAATATGCTAAAACTGGATTTACTAGAAGGTCTTGTTGAGAAACTTGTAAGAATAAGAAAAGCGCTTTAGTTAATGATTAATGGTTAATGATGAATGATTAATGACGACAAGCGACATGCATTTTAACCTATATAGTGATTAACATGTTAGCAAATTTTTTGTAACAATTTTTATAACATTTTTCGGAAAAACGCCCATGCAGCTCGATGCTGCATGGGCGTTAACACTTAGCGTCCACGATTGTCCGCTTTTTTCAAGAGTGGCTTAGATTTTTTGCGTTTTCCTGAAAAGCAAGCGGAGCAGCCTCAGGTGGCTGTGAGCATTGGTTTTTAGGAAAAGGTGAAAAATGTAGGCCGCTATTGGGAAAAGCCTTCCCAAACTCCCCGAAGCAAAGCTATCGTATATTAGCGATGCTTATTATGTCGGCGAAGACTCCGGCTGCGGTCACACTAGCACCTGCACCATAGCCTTTAATCTGCATAGGATATTCATTATATCTATCAGTAGAGATAAGCACGATATTATTACTACCCTCCAAATAATAGAATGGATGTTTATCGTCCACCTCTTGAAGACCCACGCTAACATTCCCTTCGTCCAGCTTAGCTACAAATCTCCAACGGCCACCTTTAGCCACTAGAGCTTTACGTTTCTCCTCAAACTCAGCATCAATATCTGAAATCTTAGCCCAGAATTGATCTAGCGAACCTTCAAAATACTCATTAGGAATAAACAAATTCTTCTCTACATCACTTTGCTCAATTGTGTAACCAGCTTCACGAGAAAGTATAACTAGCTTACGGATAACATCTACACCGCTAAGGTCAATACGAGGGTCAGGCTCAGCATATCCAGCCTCCTGTGCCATCTTAATAGCCTTACTCATAGGAATATCCTCATTCATCTCATTAAAGATAAAGTTAAGAGTCCCAGAAACTACAGCTTCAATCTTAAGAATCTTGTCACCACTATTTATAAGGTCATTAATAGTATTGATGATAGGAAGTCCTGCACCTACGTTAGTCTCATACAAGAACTTAACATCTTTCTTACGAGCTGTCATCTTAAGATCTTGGTAGTTATCAAAACTTGAAGAAGCAGCAATCTTATTAGCTGTTACTATAGAAATGTTGTTTGTTAATAAATCCTTATATATAGTAGCTACATCACTACTTGCTGTACAGTCCACAAATACCGAGTTGAAGATATTCATCTCAACTATCTGATCTTTAAAAATCTCTGGCGTACTAACATTCTCTGATTTAGCCAATTGCTCCTTATAGTTAGACAAATCTATACCCTCTCTATCAAGGATATAACGCTTAGAGTTAGATACACCTACAACGCGTATTTGCAAAGAATTATTAGCCAACAACTTACTTTGTTGTTTATAAATCTGCTCTACAAGATTACTACCCACAAGACCAACACCTGTTAAGAAAATATTCAACACTTTGTAATCTGATAGGAAGAAAGAGTCGTGAATAACGTTTATCGTTTTACGTAAAGACTCATGTTTCACAACAAATGAAATATTAGTCTCTGAGGCACCCTGTGCACAAGCAATAACGTTAATACCATTTCTACCTATAGTGCCGAATAATTTACCTGCAACACCTGTAGTATATTTCATGCCACCACCAACGATAGCTACTGTAGCTAGATTTTTCTTAACTTTTATAGGATTAATCTCACCAAGGTTCATCTCTACTTCAAACTCACGCTCTAACACCTCAACTGCAAGCTCAGTATCTTCATTTTTAACACCTATAGAAGTGGTATTCTCAGAAGCAGCCTGCGACACGAAGAACACGCTAATACCAGCATTAGCAAGACTGTTGAATATACGAGAGTTAACACCTATAACACCCACCATACCAAGACCTTGAATAGTGATAATCGCAGTGTCATTAATAGATGAAATACCCTTAATTGTTAGCTTAGACTTTTCTTCTTCGTCCTCACCCTTAGTAATCAAAGTACCTTTTGAATCTATGTTATAAGTATTTTTAATTACTATAGGCACATTCTTGTGGAATACAGGATAAATTGTAGGAGGATATACTACTTTAGCACCGAAGTTACAAAGCTCCATAGCCTCTACGTAAGTCAACTTCTCAATAACGTAAGCATTATTAATAACACGAGGGTCAGCTGTCATGAAACCGTCTACATCAGTCCAAATTTCAAGTATTGTAGCATCCAGCTCAGCAGCAATAATAGCGGCTGTATAGTCTGAACCACCACGACCAAGATTAGTAATGTCACCGCTAACTTTATCACTAGAGATAAAACCTCCTAGGACAACATTTGTTTTAAGGTCAGCAAATTTTTCACTAATTAAAGCGTTAGTCACCTCAAAATCAACAATATGTTTCTTGAAGCTAGGGACAGTTTTAATAAAGTCGCGAGCATCAAACAGTGCAGCATCAGCTATCACATTGCTAACTACAAAAGAAGATAATCTTTCACCATAGCTTACAATAGTATTGTTTGTTTTGCTAGACAGGTCTTTGATAAGGAATATACCTTTTAAGATATTAGACAGTTCACCTAGAAGTAGTGCTACCTGAGCTTTTACAGTTTCACGTTTATCTTCTGCAATAACACCATCAATAATGTTATAATGTCTTTCTTCTATCTCACTTAAAATAGCCTCATAAGTACTATCACTTTGAGAAGCTAATTTAGCCATATTCAACAACTTGTCTGTGATTCCACCAAAGGCAGAAACTACAACTACGCAAGTCTCCTCCTGAGACTCAACGATTTTCTTTACATTCAGCAATCCTTCAACAGAACCTACCGAACTACCTCCAAATTTTAATACCTTCATAAAGATCTAAATTTATTTATTTTCAACATTTATTATTTCTATTTAATTAGCAACCACAGCAACAATACCTCAAAATTATTTCTCCAACACCCAAGGTTCCTTCCATGAGTGCCACATAACGTCCACGATTGTCCGCTTTTTTCAAGAGTAGTTCATATTTGCGGCGTTTTTTGAAGTTTTACGCGGAGCAGCCTCAACGGCTGTGAGCACTAAAACTTTAAAAAAGGTCGCAAAGATGGGCTGCTATTGGGAAAAGCCTTCCCAGAGCCACCGAAGCAAAACCCAAATTATCTAAATGCGCGTGTTTTTAATAGAGTCATAAACTGATGCGGTACATCCGTATCAAAAGACATCTCTTTCTCGGTCACAGGGTGTATAAATCTAATTTTTCGTGCATGTAAAGCTATCCTTCCAATAGGAGAAACTATACCATCATATTTTCTATCACCAATAATAGAGCAACCCATATCCTTCATGTGAACACGGATTTGGTTTTTCTTACCTGTCTCAAGTTCCAGTTCCACTAAAGAGTTCCCAGCGCCTTGTTTCAACACTTCATAGTGAGTAACAGCTAGCTCTCCCTCCTCATGGTCTTTTGTTGAATACACATAAAACTTAGAATTCTCCGCTAAATATGAAGAGTAAACACCACTCTTTTCTTTAGGCTCACCCTTCACTACAGCCACATACTTTCTTTCAAGCACTATGTCATTCCAGTTTTGTTGTAGCTGATGTTGTATCTCCTTGCTCTTAGCAAACACCATAAGTCCCGAAGTCTCTCTATCCAGACGGTGCACAATAAACACACGCTGGTTACGCTCCTTACTCTTTAGGTATTCACTAAGTATATAGTAAGCTGTTTTTTGGCGTTCTCTATCTGTCGCCATAGATAACAGACCATTCTTTTTATCTATAATTATCAGGTGGTCATCTTCAAACACTATCCTTAACATAGGGTGTTTGAATTGCTCAGGCTGCATCTCAGGACTATACATAACTTCGTCACCTTTCTTAAGCTCGAAGTTAAATTTAGTAGACATGCTACCATTTATAAAAATCTGTCTATTAGACAGATAAGATTTTACTGTAGTTTTACTTTTATCTGCAAACACCTTAAAAAGAAAAGCTAACAAAGGACCTTCTTCTTCCACAATGAAAGATAGGTTCTGAGATTTCTTTTTTTTCCCTAACGGTTTCTTTTGATCTTCTTGTACCTCTTCACCTTCAAACTCCATTAACTCACGTTCGAAAGCCTCGTAGTCATATTCTTCGATTTGACTTTTCATATATTTTATTTTTAATTTTCTTATAACTTATTAAAAAGGAGAGCCTCCTCCACTTTCAAAATCACTAGCACCCGAATTATTAACAGCAACTCCCTGAGGGTTAGATAGGTCTAAAGTTCCCCCTTGGAAGGCAGGTGCTGAATACCCTCCAGCGCTACCATAATTTTCACCTACATCAATATCTCTATAGGTCTCAGTGCTAGAACCTGATGAATTTGCATTTATTAACTCTGGAATCTCGTCAAAGTTAGTAAATTTAGCTTGCTCAGCCTTAAATTTAAGATTTACTATCCCTGTAGAGCCATTACGGTGCTTAGCTATAATAATCTCTGCAAGTCCTGGGGTCAATCCCTCACCATCCGTTGTTTTATCCATGCCGTAATATTCAGGCCTATGAATAAATGACACAATATCAGCATCTTGCTCTATGGCTCCCGATTCACGAAGGTCAGACAGCTGAGGTCTTTTATCACCACCACGTGTCTCTACTGAACGGTTAAGCTGAGAAAGAGCAATAATAGGTATATTAAGCTCTTTAGCTATAGCCTTCAAGGAACGCGAAATTGTGGACACCTCTTGTTCACGATTACCACGTGTTTCTGTAGGACCTGTCATAAGCTGTAAGTAGTCTATTATTATAAGCTGCACATCATATTGCACTTTTAACCTTCTAGCCTTAGAACGGAACTCAAAGATAGACAATGCAGGCGTATCATCAATAAATATAGGAGCATCCTGTAAAGGTACTATGGCCTTCTCTAGTTGCCCCCACTGATTAGCATCTAACTTACCCGACTTTATCAATCCTGAGCTAAACCCCGACTCACTTACTATTAGACGAGTCATAAGCTGTTCAGAACTCATCTCTAAAGAAAAGAAAGCTGTAGGTCTATTAAAATTTATAGCCATATTCCTTGTCATACTCAATACGAAAGCTGTCTTACCCATGGCAGGACGTGCCGCAATGATAATAAGGTCGGAAGGCTGCCACCCTAGGGTTATCTTATCTAAATCATTAAACCCTGTAGGCACTCCACTAAGTCCGTCAGGCTTATTTTTAGCTTCCTCAATAAGTTTTAAGGCTTTCTTTACTATGTCATAAGACTTTTGAACATCGCGTTTTATATGCCCTTCAGAAACCTTAAAAATCTCACCTTCAGCATAATCTATAAGGTCTGTAACATCTAAAGCATCATCAAAAGAGTTCTTCTGTATATCTGTAGAAGCACGTATAAGCTCCCTTTGTATATACTTCTGAGCTATAATCTTAGAGTGGAACTCTACGTGAGCTGCTGAACCTACCTTCTGAGTTAAAGTAGCAAGATAGGAAGCTCCACCAACCTCCGTTAGCTGAGATTTACGTCTTAACATCTCCCCCACAGTATACAAGTCTATAGGCTCATGTTTAGCAGATAAATCTAAGGCTGCTTGATATATTATCCTGTGACTTTCTTTATAGAAAGCATCAGGTTTTAAGACTTCAATAACAGAGAATATAGCATTATTTTCTATCATTATGGCACCAAGCACCGCCTCTTCTAGGTCTACAGCCTGAGGAGGTACATATCCTTGATCTTTGCTAAGCGCTGAAACTATCTCATTAGCACTCACCACATTATTTCTTTTTGCCATATCTAAAATTTCTTTTTTCTCTCATTCTACCATCAAAAAACTGCCCTTTCTGAGCTTTTTTCTTTTCCATATCGCGCTCTACAAATACCCTTTCATTATTATATGGGTTTACTCCCGTATAATATATAACACTTGAAAGAGTCAAAGGTGTAGGAGTAAAATCCTGCACTTGCTCAAGGTTAAAATTCAAACCTTTCATTTTTTTATGCAACTCCTGCATATCCCTAAACTCACATTTTGGGTGAGACGAGATAAAATAAGGTATCAACTGATATTTCAAGCCTTTCTTAGCACATATACTCAGGAAGTCTGCATTTAATTTCCTAAACAAGTCAAAAGGAGGCTTACGCATCATCTTTAACACTTCATCTTCTGTATGCTCTGGAGCGACTTTTAAACGCCCCGAAGTATGTCTCTCTATCACACGTTCTAGGTAGGCGTAATAGTTTTTATCATCTATCATGTCGTAACGTATGCCACTTCCGATAAACGCTTTCTTTATACCTTTTATTTTTTCTATCTTGTCGTATAACTCCATTAAAGTCTTATGGTCATTGTCTAGGTTTTTACAAACCTTAGGGAAGATACACGAAGGACGTGCACACTTAGCGCACAAATCCCTGTTTTTACCTCCCATGTTGTACATATTGGCAGAAGGTCCTCCAATATCTGACAAATAACCTTTAAAATCTTCATCTTGTGTAAGCTGTTTAATCTCCTCTAAGATGGAATCCACACTCCGCGAAGAGATAAACTTACCCTGATGAGCAGAAATAGTACAAAAACTACAACCTCCGAAACATCCTCTGTGCATATTTACAGAATATTTTATCATTTCATAGGCGCTAATCTGTCCTCTCTTGCTATATTTCACATGGGGCTTACGTGTAAACGCCAACTTGTAAGTAGCATCCAACTCCTCTGTAGTTAAATAAGGGTTTGGCTTATTCACAACTACATACTCCTCACCACTCTGCTCTACAAGTCGTTTAGCATTCACCTTATTAGACTCTGTTTCTATATGTACAAAATTATCACCAAAAGATTTCTTATCTTTTAAGCACTTCTCAAAAGAGTTCAAAAATATAGTGTCGTCAGTACTAAATTTTTCAACCTCAGATTTCGTTGCTTTATAGGCTATCTGGTTAATCTTTGCTATAGACTCCCTGTCATATCCATTTTCTAGGGCAGTAGTAATCTCTAATATGCTCTTATCACCCATGCCATAGCTTAGGATATCAGCCTTAGAATCTACAAGTATAGATTTCATAAGTCCATCACTCCAATAATCATAATGAGTCAGCCTACGAAGTGAGGCTTCTATACCCCCAATAACTATAGGTGTATCGGGATATAAATCCTTCAAGATACGCGAATACACGCTCACAGCATAGTCAGGGCGCATACCAGCATTACCACCTGCTGTATATGCATCATCAGAACGTAATCTCTTAGCAGCAGTATAATGGTTAACCATAGAGTCCATATTCCCTGAGGTGACACCAAAATAAAGGCGTGGTTTGCCCAGTTTCTTAAAATCTCTAAGGTCGTCCCTCCATGAAGGTTGAGGCACTATAGCCACACGATACCCTGCATTTTCAAGTATTCTACCTATCACAGCAATACCAAAAGAGGGATGATCCACATAGGAATCGCCCGTAAAAAGTATAATATCTAATTCGGCATAGCCTTTTAGCTCAACTTCTTTCTTTGTTGTTGGCAAAAAGTCTGTAGCAAGTAATCTACCCATTTTATTTATCTAGTAACAATAGTGACGAGTCACCATAGCTTAAAAATCTATAATTATTATTTAGCGCAAAGTTGTATATATCATGCCACTTATCACCCACTACGGCATTAATAAGCAACAGTAAAGTACTTTGTGGTTGGTGGAAATTAGTCACCAAACCTCTAATTACTCTAAACACATAACCCTTAGTAATCATTATCTGTGTTGAACCATAAAGAACAGTTATTTCTTTTTGTTCCATATATTCCAGTAAAGCAGTAATAATCTCTTTGCCTGTAAGTTCATGAGGGATATCGTAAGCCTCCCACTGCCCCACAGTTTTTTCAAGATTATCACCCTTTAGAACTCTATACCCAAGCACAGAAAGTGACTCTAGCGTACGTACAGAGGTAGTTCCAACGGCAATAATGTTATCAATATTCTCTAAAATTCCTTTTAAAGTTTGGTAAGATACAGAAAAATATTCAATATGCATAGCATGGTCTCTAACATTTTCTGCTTTTACTGGTAAAAAAGTGCCTGCACCCACATGTAAAGTGACCTCTTCTGTGGTGACACCTACACTATTTAAGTCACTGATTATCTCCCTAGTAAAGTGTAATCCAGCAGTAGGTGCAGCAACAGAACCCTCAACACTAGAATACACTGTCTGATAGCGTTCTAAGTCAGAAGTTTCACTTTTTCGGTTAAGATAAGGAGGTATAGGTATAGACCCTAGGAGCTCCAACAGTTCACCAAAAGATATTTCATTGTCATTCCAAGAGAAACGTACTATCTTTTCGTGGATTTTTGTTTTCACCTGTTCCACACAAATCTCATAATCTTTACCCTTATGTGCAAACTTAGTTTTCAGTGTTCCATCTTTCCATTTCTTAAGATTTCCTATCATGCAATACCATTCACAGCCCTCTTTTGAAGAAAGTGCTTCTTCATAGCTTTTCGGGTTGTGGGGTTCTAGGCAGAAAATCTCTATCTTAGCACCTGTTTCCTTAAAGAAAAGCATTCTAGCTCTAATAACTTTTGTGTTATTAAATACAAGGGTTGCATTTTCAGGCAGATGTTGTTTAAGATTTACGAAACGTGAATCTTCAATATTTTTACCGTTCCAAAATAGCAACTTAGAATCAGAGCGCTTACCTAGAGGGTATTTAGCGATTTTCTCGTCAGGTAAATTATAGTTGAAATCTTTTATATTTATATAATCAGTCATAAAATGTAACACAAAAAGTTTTAATTTTACTAGTAACATAGTGCATTAGTCGCACAAAAGTATTAAATTTGTATCATTAAAGATAAAATCAATTAATTTTAACATGATACTAGTAGGAGATAGAGTAAAATTCATCAGCGATACTTACGTTGGTGAAGTAGTAAAAATCAAGGGCCTTATTGCAGAGGTTGAAGTAGAAGACGGATTTGTCGTTCCAACCATGCTTTCAGACCTTGTTGTTGTTAACAAAGAGGACGAAATGGACGCTATGCGCCGCATGGGGGGTCCCGACAATCGTCCTGGCACTAACAAGGGCTCAAAACAAAAACCTGAGAAGAAAAACACACCTCATAAACGTGAAGCAGCTTACCTTAAATACGGCAAGGTGTCTCTAGTTGATGATGATGAAGACGAAGATGATATTATCAACATCAGCGACTTAAAAGCTATGTACGCCAAAACTGTAGCCAACATAAACGCTAAAGAAACTGAGGTTTTTGAGAAAGAAAACCCTAAACCTAAAGTTGCTAAAGTGGTTATTGAAGAACCTAAAACCCCAGAATCTGAACCAACCCCAGAACCTGCTAAGGAAAAACCACAAGTAGTTTCTTTAGAAAGCCTAGGCTCTGTACTGAAAATGAAAGGTGACAAACCTTCTGCTCCAAAAGCTAAAAAAGCTGCTCCAAAGAATGATATGGAGGTTGTAGACCTTCACGCTGAAGAGATATTAGAGAGTACAGCAGGTATGACAAGCGGTGAGATTCTTCAAGCTCAGCTGACACGCTTTAACATTGCTCTATCACTGAATGTTAACAATGGGAAACATGGGAAAATGGTATTTATCCATGGTGTCGGCAGTGGCAAGTTAAAGTATGAACTTCAACGTGAGCTAGCTCGTAAATATCCAAAGTTAAGTTATCAGGATGCGTCGTTTAAAGAATACGGCTATGGAGCAATAATGATATTCTACTAGGTTTTCCGGCAAGGAACTTAACTCATGCTTTTCCCAATAACGGCCTACATTTTTCACATTTTCCGAAAAATCAATGCTCACAACCCCCGAGGTTGCTCCGCTTAATTTTCCGAAAAACGCAAAAAATCTAGACCATTCTTGAAAAAAGAGATACCTTGGGTTTCGTGCCAACTATGCAGATCAAAATATTACAAAAATATAACAAGAACATTGCAAAAAACGGGTAAAAGCAAAATCGCTTTTGCCCGTTTTTATTTTGTATGCTGGCAGTCAAAAAACAAGTCTAACTTATAGATTGAATTTTGATTTGATATCTTCTACTGCATCTAGCTCTTCCCATCCAAAGAATTTAACTTCTTTTTCAGCTTTTACACCATTTTCTAATACTGTAACTTTTTCAGTATAAGGGTCACGACCAAAGTGACCATAAGATGCTGTAGGTAAGAAGATAGGGTTTTTAAGGCCAAAACGCTCAACGATTTTTGCTGGACGAAGGTCGAAAATAGAATCTATAATCTCTGCTATCTGAGCATCTGTCATTTCTACTTTTGCAGTGCCGTAAGTGTTGATAAAGATACTTACAGGCTTAGCAATACCTATGGCGTAAGCTAACTGTACAAGTACTTCGTCAGCAACACCTGCTTTAACCATATTTTTAGCTATATGACGTGCTGCATAAGCTGCTGAGCGGTCAACTTTTGAAGAATCCTTACCTGAGAAAGCACCACCACCGTGTGCACCCTTACCACCGTAAGTGTCAACTATGATTTTACGACCTGTAAGACCTGTATCACCGTGAGGACCACCAATAATGAATTTTCCTGTAGGGTTTACGTGTAGGATATAGTCGTCTTTGATAAGTGAAAGTAAGAACACGTTGTTATTAGCTTTTAAGAATGCTTTAACACGAGGCATAAGAACGTTAAGAACGTCGCTCTTAATCTTATCTTGCATCTCTTTCTCAGCTTTTGCTGCATCCTCAGAAACGATAAATTCATCGTGCTGTGTAGAAACTACTATAGTGTGTATTCTCTCAGCTTTACCTTCTTCGTTATATTCTACAGTCACTTGACTCTTAGAGTCAGGACGTAGGTAAGTCATCTCCGTACCTTCACGGCGGATTTTAGCAAGTTCTAGAAGGATGAAGTGTGAAAGCATCAACGATGCAGGCATCAACTCTTTAGTTTCGTTACAAGCATAGCCAAACATGATACCTTGGTCACCAGCACCCTGCTCCTCAGCAGACTGACGTTCAACACCTTGGTTGATATCTGGTGATTGTTCATGTATTGCCGACATAACACCACAAGAGTTACCCTCAAACATGTAATCAGCCTTATTGTAACCAATTTTGTTAATCACCTGGCGTGTTACATTTTGAATATCAACATAAGCAGAAGATTTAACCTCTCCCGAAACGACAACAAGACCTGTAGTACAAAGAGTTTCACAAGCTACTTTAGAGTTTGAATCTTCTCTTAAGAATTCATCAAGAATTGCGTCTGAAATTTGGTCTGAAACTTTATCTGGGTGTCCCTCAGAAACTGATTCAGAAGTAAATAAATATGCCATAATATAAAAATAAAAAAAACGAGTAAATGGTCAAATGCAAACCATATACTCGTTATAAAAATTAGGTTTAGCACTTTTTTAACGTGGTTGCAATCAATCAAATCGATCCACAATTTCTCAGCAAAGATAATGATAATTTTTCAATTTCCAAAAAAAAATGAAAATTATTAATGGTTAATGATGAATCAGGCGACAAGCGTGGAAAGATTGCTTGAAAGATTGTTGGAGGGTCAAAGGGCATTCTTGGTCGGAAGAATTTTTACAATAATATATTTATTAACTAGCATTTTAAATTACTAAATATCAATAATTTCAATCATTTAATATTAGAGTTCATACAGCTAGAAATACAATTT
>JAWXTP010000043.1:0-21424 GCA_044433415.1 Rikenellaceae bacterium | reverse complement strand
TTACTGCAGTGAAACATAGATTTAAGATGGAATAACGTAATAAATTGTTGTTATCATTGCAAAATTTATTGGCGGTGATTTTTGTAAATTCACCGCCAATAAAATCTTCCGACCAAGAATGCCCTTTGACCTCTTTGACCCCTCTGACCCCTCTGCCCTCCAACAATCTTTCCAGCAATCTTTCCAGCAATCTTTCCACGCTTGTCGCCTAATTCACAATACATTATCTGCTTGTCGTGATTCAGTTAGTTGTAAAAAAAACTCCATGCAGTTCGTTGCTGCATGGAGAAATAAAATTTAGGTTGTTATATGAAAAGACTTCCTATATTACATTTGTCTGTTAGAGGTAGTAGCTAAATCGCCATACCAGTACATACCTACGCCGTACTTCATCTCACAATCAGTCCAAGCCCATACTTCCATATCTAGTACCAAAGAAGAATTAAAAGGCATGATATCTAAAGAACGGGAACGAGTTTCTGTGTTATAACCTTTAGTGCTTTTTTCATCTGTAGTTTTTCTGTTTAGCTTATTATATACATGGCTTTGAGGTTGTGCGTGGAAAGGATGCTCATAGAAATCTGTACTAATGCCACCCCAAGAGTAACCATAGTAGTCCTCTGTGCCAGTGCCAAAGATAGAAGGGAAGTCTTCGCCATCTACCCAGATTTTTTCGTCACCTTCTCCCCACCATCTATCAACAGGGTTGTAGACAGTTAGAGCATCACCAACGTAAACACCTCTGCCGCTAATTTCTATGTAGTTCCAATCCGAGAAAGGACGTGTTGGTACGATATCCTGATATCTAAATCCAGCGTGGAAATACATGGTTCTATCATCCCATTTCCAGTCTGTAACATGAGCTTTAACCTCAAGGTCTAAATCTTTGTCACCAGCGTTAATAATAGATATAGAGCCACCTTTTTTGTAAGGCATAACCCAATTGCAAGACATTTCTCCGTTCTCGTCAACTTTCTGATACCAACCTTTGTGAGGGTTTAATCCCATGCCTGAAGCAAAGAAATCACCTATAGGACACCAAACAGTTTGCTTGTCGTCAAAAGTCATTTTTACTATTACAGAACGTGTAGTTGTAGAGTCAGAGTAGTCATTAAGTTTTATAGAGAAGTAATTTACTGCTGCTGTACCTTCTGGGAGCTCTAGTATCTTTTCTTCACCCTTAGCTAAGCTACCTGATAGTTTTAGACTTTCTTTATACTCTTGCTCATTGTCAGCTAATAAAGTTTTGCAGACACTATCTATTTTAGATTTTGAGGCTTCAAAATCCTCAACCGTGAAAGTCTTTATTTCTGTGTCTTCTGAATATTCACGGTAAGTGATTTGGAAGAAAGAAGGCATGCCACCAGCTACAGTAACCTTACAGCTTTTAGCATAAGTGAAAGGGAAAAATGATACGGCTGATCTTAGAGATTTATGAGCTAAGGGATAGGGAATTAATCCATCGCCATTAAGAAGTGCTAGCATGTTACCTTCAAGTGAAGGTGTTTCAGCGCCATCAAAATAGAACCTAATTACTAGGTCTGTTTCTGGGGTGTCTGGTGTTTTGTAAGGCATCCAAGTTCTAACAATAACACCAGGGTTTTCGTGCTCCATGATAACCCATTCCTTTTCACCGTTGTTTTCTTCAACTCTTATGAAGTTATGGCTTTCTTCGTTGATGTTGAAGTCTTCGTTCTTAAACCAACCTTCTGGATCGTCTTTGGTTTTAGAGGCTCTGTTGTAGCTACTTTCTTGTTTTAATTTAAATGTAGTCTTAGGGAAGCGCGCTATGTTTTCTCTGTTTACCATATCATCTAACATGGTTTCCATAGTGATAACTTCATTGTTTTCTGTGCACGATGCTACTATAATGCACAAAAGTGCAAGCATCATCGCTTTTGTTAGTTTGTATAAATTCTTCATGTTGTAGTTTTCTTATTATTATGTCTTATAATAAAGGAGAGGTTATACGGCAAAAAGCCTCTAAAGTCTTTTCTTTCCTTGGTCTATTTGCCCAACTCTCAAATTCTAATTTTCTAGATTGTTTAATATCTTCGTAATATATGTTTTTTAATTCTGATGTTTTTTCTTTATCAAACATAAAAGCTGTAATCTCAAAATTGTATTCAAAAGAGCGTATATCTATGTTTGCACTACCTATAGCGCTAAATTCTGAGTCTATAGTGATAAGTTTAGAATGGTTAAAACCATCTAAAAAAATATAAACATTAACTCCAGCTTCTAGTAGTTCAGCAATGTAAGAGCGAGTAGCCCAGTATACTATAGTGCTGTCATTTTTGCTAGGAATCATAACATTTACTTCCACTCCGCCTAATGCTGCAACCTTTAGAGCTGTTAGTATGGACTCCGACGGTGAGAAGTAGGGTGTAGAAACATTGATTTGCTCTTTAGCCTGAGTGATAGCTTTAAAAAATGCCTGCATAATAGATGCCCAGTGACTGTCGGGTCCTGATGTTACAACCTGCATAGTCGTATCCCCATCTTTAAGGTTAGAGCCTGGAAATAGGTTTACATTTTTTATTTCTTCACCAGTTAAAAAGAACCAATCTTTCGTAAAAATTAACTGTAATGAAAGCACAGCTCTACCTTCAATTTTTAGGTGGATATCATGCCATTTTCCTAATTCTTTATTTCCTTTGATGTATTTGTCTGCAATGTTCATTCCTCCAGTGAATCCAACTTTACCGTCAATTACAATAATTTTTCTGTGATTTCTGTAATTGATTTTTGAGGTTAGTAAAGGGAATAAGACAGGCATAAAAGACACTACTTCAACTCCTGCATTTCTTAATTCTTTTATAGCTTTATGAGAAAATCCCCAGCTTCCAATATCGTCATATATAAGTCGTACGGAAACACCGTTTTGAGATTTTTTACATAAAATATCTATAATTTCAGAGCCTATCTCATCATCTAAAAACATATAATACTCTAAGTGAATATGCTCTTGTGCTTCTTTTAAAGACTCTATAATTTCTGGAAAAGCATTCTCACCATTGTTTAGTATAGTAACATTATTTTTATAAGAAAGAGGAGAGTTAGAATTGTTTAAAAGTAGAGTTATTATATCTTTATTGGTGTCTACTTCCTCACGTTTGTCAAAGAAATTGCTATTGACTTTATAAAGTTGACGCTTTATAATGTAGTTAAAATATTTTAAGTCAGATTTTGCTTTGTGGTTGAATATCTTTTGTTTACGGTAGTTTCTGCCAAAGATTATATAACAAATAAATCCTAAAAATGGAAGTAGTATGACAACTACTATCCATGAAATAGCCTTTACAGGATCTCCTTTTTCGTAAACAATAGTATACAAGGCACTCATTATAAACAGTGAGTAAATAATGAGTGCTAAGATTATCATATATGTAGCAAAATGATCCATATCTGTATCTTTATGTATGCTAAATTTAGAAGTTCCCTATAACTTATTTTGATCTGCATAGTTGGCAAAAACCGGACTCACTCTTTTTCCAAGAATGGTCTAGGGAATCTCTAATAGCTATGCTTTTACGCTTTCAAATTTTAAAGCCTCATCTTTTAATTTTATAAAATGCGCCATAGGAACCGCTATGGCTTATTTTATAAAATCAAAATCTAAGGCTTTAAAATTAGAAATCATTTAAAGCCTAGCTATTAGAGCCTCCCTTGATTTTTTGCGTTTCCCGGAAAATTAAGCGGAGCAACCTCGGGGGTTGTGAGCATTGATTTTTCGGGAAAGGTGAAAAATGTAGGCCGTTATTGGGAAAAGCCTGACCGCACTAGCTGCCGGAAACCAAGGCTCCCAGAAGTGTGGCTGAAGAACAACTATCAACCTTGACCATCGCATAAGTTCCTATAGTGTCTTTATCTCCTTTGAAAACAATTACCTTATTTTGAGAAGTACGTCCAAAAAGTTCCTCTTTGTTTCTTTTTGATACACCCTCTATTAGAACTTCAAAAACCTTACCAACGTCTTTTAGGTTACTTTCTAGAGAAAGGTCTCTTTGTAGGTTGATAATCTCAGTAAGACGTTCAGTTTTAAGAGCTTCATCAACATCGTCATTTAAATGCTTCTCAGCGTAAGTGTTAGGACGCATAGAGTATTTAAACATAAATGCTGAAGAGTAGCCTACTTCTCTCATAAGTGAAAGAGTGTCTTTGTGGTCTTCTTCTGTTTCACCGCAGTAACCTGCAATAATATCTGTAGAGATAGTGCAATCAGGGATATACTTTTTAATAGCTGCTATTCTATCTAAATACCACTCTCTAGTATATTTACGATTCATAATATCTAACATACGAGTACTACCACTTTGTGCTGGTAGATGTATAGCTTTACAGATATTACTATTACGAGCAATAGTTTTTATAAGCTCATCACTAATATCTTTAGGGTGAGAAGTAGAAAAACGAACACGTAAATCTTTTGATAAACTAGCTACTTTTTCTATTAACTTAGGGAAGTTCATGTTTTCGTCACCACTATAAGAATTAACATTCTGTCCTAATAAAGTAACCTCCTTATACCCCATATCTATAAGATATTGAACCTCTTTTATGATAGTCTCAGCAGGACGACTACGTTCACGACCCCTAGTGTAAGGAACAACACAATATGAACACATATTATTACAGCCACGCATGATAGAAACAAATGCAGAAACTCCATTTTTGTCTAATCTGACAGGAGAAATCTCAGCGTAAGTTTCTTCACGAGATAGTAGTACATTTACACCTTTCTGACCGCTTTCTGCACCTTCTGTAAGCACAGGAATAGTACGGTAACCATCAGGACCAACAACGATATCTACAATCTGTTCTTTTTCTATAAGTTCATCTTTAAGACGTTCAGCCATACAGCCTATTATGCCTATAATTAAAGAGGGTTTACGTTTCTTTAAAGCTCTAAGTTCTCTTAGACGTGACCAGATGCGTTGTTCTGCATTGTCTCTAATAGAACAGGTGTTTATAAATATGATGTCAGCAGTTTTTAGGTCTTCTGTATAGTCATAACCTGCATCTTTCATAATCGAAACTACAACTTCAGAGTCCCCAGAGTTCATCTGGCAGCCATAAGTTTCAATGTACAAATACAATCCCTTTTTTATTATAGGACGTATAGAATTTGTGTTTAATTGCATTTTTTTATTTTGTAAATGTTAATTTTTCGCCTCTAAAATCTTCTTTAAATTGTCCGTGAGAGTAGACTTCCACGCCATTGATTATCGTGTTTGTTACTTTATGGCTAAAGCTGTCACCTTCGAAAGGACTCCAACCACATTTATAGTAAATGTTTTCTTTTGTAACCTGCCATTCGTCTTTTGAAACAATAACAAGGTCTGCATAATATCCTGTACGTAAGTATCCACGTTTTTCAACTTTGAATAAGTCGCTAGGTGCGTGACACATCTTTTCGACTACTTTTTCTACACTCCACTGTCCTTGTTTTGCTAGTTCTAACATGCCTACTAACGAATGTTGAACAAGAGGTCCACCAGAAGGTACATTAGGGTAATTTCCGCTCTTCTCTTCTATGGTGTGAGGGGCATGGTCTGTAGCGATAATATCTACTTTGCCGTTTCTAACCCCTTCACGAAGCCCTTCTCTATCAGCTTCTGTTTTGATAGCAGGGTTCCACAAGATGAAATTACCTTTCTTTACGTAGTCTTCGTCTGTAAACCAAAGGTGGTGTAAACAGATTTCAGATGTTATCTTTTTGTCTTTTAATGGTTTGTCAGAGAAAAGTGTAAGTTCCTTAGCTGTAGAGATATGTAGCACATGTAATCTAGCACCTGTTTTTTCAGCTAACTCTACAGCTTTTGCCGCAGAAGTATAACATGCCTCCTCACTTCTTACCAAAGGGTGGAAAGTGTTAGAATATTCAGAACCGTATTTCTCAGCGTACACTTTTTTGTTATGTAGTACTATAGATTCCTCCTCACAGTGAGTAGCTATAAGTAGAGGAGAGTTCGAGAAAATTTCAGTTAGTGCCTCTTTGCTGTCTACTAACATGTTTCCTGTAGAAGAACCCATAAATAATTTTAGACCACAAACACTTGTAGGATCTAGTTTGTCTAATAGATGTGTGTTGTCATTAGTTGCTCCAAAATAGAAAGAGTAGTTAGCCATAGAGCATTCTGCTGCACGGTTAAATTTCCATTCTAGATCCTCTAAAGTTGTTGTTGTAGGTTTTGTGTTAGGCATCTCCATAAATGAAGTTACACCACCTGCTACAGCTGCACGACTTTCAGTAGCGATTTCTCCCTTATACTCAAGACCAGGTTCTCTAAAGTGTACTTGGTCGTCTATAACGCCAGGTAAAACATAAGAACCTTTAGCATCTATTGTTTTATTGTATATAGTTTTATCTCCTGTAAATTCACCTTTGTGAACACCTAAGATTATTTTATCTTCAATTTCTATGTATCCTATGAACTGCTGAGATTCATTAACTATTAAGCCATTGTAAATTAATGTTTTCATCGTATACTGTTTTATGATTTATATTTATATAAGTTCCCTCGACGTAAAGGTATTAGCATATTTTTTTGAATTTTCTGAAAGGTAGTGATAATACACCCCAGAATGCTTCTCCAAATATACTGCTACTCATTTTAGACGTGCCTTTTGTTCTATCTGTAAAGATTATAGAAAGTTCGCCTAAAGAGAAACCTAACTTCCACGCTGTGTATTTCATTTCTATTTGGAAGCCATAGCCTTTCATTTTAATTTTATTAAGGTCTATAGATTTCATAAATGAAGAGCTATATCCAACAAAACCAGCTGTAGCATCGTTTATAGGCATGCCTGTTACAGATTTTACAAACTTAGATGCAAAGTAGCTCATAAGTACACGTTTCATAGGCCAGTTTACAACATTAACTCCTGTACAATATCTTGAACCTACTACAACATCTAAATTTTTAGATGTTAACTCGTTATACATTCTTTCAAGGTCTAGCGGAGAATGAGAAAAATCAGCATCCATCTCGTTAATATAGTCGTAATTATTTTCTAACGCCCATTGAAAACCCCTGATATAGGCTGTTCCAAGTCCTAATTTGCCTTCTCTTTCAATCAAGAATAACCTGTCTGCATATTCAGCTTGCATAGACTTAACAACATTTGCAGTTCCGTCTTTTGATGCATCATCAATAATTAATATATCAAATTTTGTATTTAAATTAATTACAGCTTCTATGATTGATTGTATGTTTTCAATCTCGTTATATGTAGGAATTATGACTAATTTTTTACTCATTATTTGTTCAAAATTTACAGTTTTAGAAGTTTCCCTCATTAAAAATAACTTCAAAGTAACAAAAAAAGAATGAAATTGAGAAATTTTATAAATTTTTTTTTAACTTTGTGAGGTGTATAGTAATAACATATTGTCAATTTTTTTATTTTGCTTACAATTATAGTGAAAATTGACTTGATTAGATTAACTTTATTTTAAACTTTTTTATAAATAACATGCAACTTACAAAACCAGTTAGTAAACTTTTTATATTGTCATTTATTATGTTTGTTCCGTTTACTTTATTAGCAAATGACGAATACGAAGAATTATTGAATCACTACATGAAATATGAAACAGCGAAAATTGATGATTTTAGTTTAGCGTCTGGATTCAATATTGTGTATATGCCTGATCAGTCTTTGTCAGAAGTGTTCTCTAAACAAATAAGTTCATTTTTAGAAAAGAAAGAAATTAGTACAACTGTAGGTTCTACACTGGAAGGACAACGAAATATTTTTGTAAATTGCGTGGACTTAATCGAAGGTTATGGTAGAGGAGAAGATGCGTATAAGGTTAAGATTACTAAAAACAATGTGTTTGTAGAGTTTACATCTTCTAAATCATTATATTGGGCTTATGATGCACTTGTAAAACAATATAATGTAGATTCAAGTATTAAATCAAGGGTGCTTAAGAGTAAAAAGAAGGCTTTTAAAGAAGGCTTTCTTGTAAACAATGACGGTGTTAAGACTGGATCTGAGATAGTTAACCTAAGTGGAAATTTGTTTACAGAAGAAAATATTAAAAATCAGATAAATAACGCTATAGGTTCAAATGCAACCACTATATTTTTAGAGTTATTAACTAGCGAAGGCTGTAAAATAAAGTGTAGTACTATGGAGCTGTTTAATCCTAATGTGCAGTATGCTAGTGGTGATGCTATGTCTATTGAAGAGTTTAATAGAATATGTGAATATGCCGACGAAATGGGAGTGACTATTATCCCTGTATTAGATTTTAGTAATTCTAATAACGAACCATTGACTCAGTTTACAGGTCACCAAGTGTTTACTGTTGAGGGGCTTCGTTTTGGTCGTGCTTTGCTTAAAGAGTTTAGTGAAAAGGCTACTTTTAGCACTTTATGTTTAGGTAAAAAAGTTGAAGACGAACTTATACAAAAGAAATATATAAACCCTCTTATTTCTATAGCTAATAGTTACGACAAGCGTGTTGTAGCATGGTAGTTTAAGATTTAAGAAATTACATAAAATATATTAAGGGAAGTTCCCTTAACAATCCAACAAAATAAGAAGATTATGTTTAGTGAAAAAGATTTACAAGAGCTAGCTGCTCACAATGTTTCTTTAAGCAAAGTTGAAGAACAGATTAACAATTTTAAGAAAGGTTTCCCATTTCTACAAATTATCAGACCTGCATCTATTGGTGATGGTATCATCGCTTATTCTGAGTCAGAATGTGCTGATTTAGTTGCTGGTTATGACAAATTAGTTGAAGGAAAGAAAATCGTTAAATTTGTACCAGCGTCTGGTGCAGCTACTCGTATGTTTAAAGCAGTTTTTGAATTTGTTAATGATGATAAGCCTAACAAAGGTGTAGAAAACATCGTTGCTAACATTGAGAAAATGCCATTTTATGCTCAACTAAGCGAATTTATCTCTTCAGAATCAACACCTAAAGAAATTGCTAACGCAATTATTGCTGACACAGGTCTAAATTATGGTAATCTACCTAAGGGTGTGTTAATGTTCCACAAATATGGTGAGCAAAGTGCTACACCAGTTGAAGAACATCTTGTAGAAGGTGCTAAATATGCTGTTAGTGCAAATTCTGAAGTGAACATTCACTTTACAGTATCAGTTGAGTTTGAAGAGATGTTTAAAGCTCTTGTTGAAGCGAAAAAAGGTGAGTTAGAAGCTGAGTATGGTGTTAAATACAATGTTACTTATTCTAACCAACTTCCTTCTACTGACACTTTAGCTGTTGATATGAATAATGAGCCTTTCAGAAATAATGATGGTTCTTTATTGTTACGTCCTGCTGGTCACGGTGCTTTAATTGAAAACTTAAACAGCATTTGTGCTGATGTTATCTTTATTAAAAATATTGATAATGTACTTCACAGAGATTATATAGAAGATACTATTACTTATAAAAAAGTATTAGGTGCTTTACTTATTGAGGTACAAAACGAGGTGTTTAGCTTGCTTAATAAATTAGAAGCAGGAGAAGATGTAGTTGCTGATTGTATCGCATTTATTGAAACAAAACTAGGTGTTAAACTAGGTGCTGACTTTGCAGGTCTTTCTGCTGAGGCTCAAAAAGAATGTGTTACTACTTTCTTGAATCGTCCTATCCGTATTGCAGGTATGGTTAAAAACCAAGGTGAGCCTGGTGGTGGTCCTTTCTGGGTTAAAGAAAGTGGAGTAGGTGAGAGCTTGCAGATTGCTGAAAGTTCACAAATTTCTCCTGAGCAAATAGATCTTATGAAAACTGCTACTCACTTCAACCCTGTTGATATTGTTTGTGCTACTAAGAACTATAAAGGAGAGAAATTTGAGTTAAATAGCTTCGTAGATTACGAAAGTGGATTTATCTCTCAAAAATCTAAAGATGGTAAAGATCTTAAAGCTATAGAATTACCTGGTTTGTGGAATGGTTCTATGTCTAACTGGATTTCTTTATTCGTGGAAGTTCCTGTTACTACATTCAATCCAGTGAAAGAGGTTGCGGACCTACTTAAATCTAAGCATAATGCTAAGTAATGGTGGTTTCGTGTAGGGATTCCTTAGACGATTCTTGAAAAAAACGGACAATCGTGGACGTTATGTTTTTAAAAGCCTAATACAGCATCGAGCTGTATTAGGCTTTTTTAAAATATCTCCGAAAATATCTTGCAAATTGTTGGAGAATATTATCCAGCTAATATGTTAGACCAAATGCCCAAAGAGGAATGATGTTGTTAAAGGCATATTCTATATCATCCTTGACAATATAACTATTCTGAACTCCTTCTATTTGTTTTTGTCCTTTTGATTTTCCTCCAATCTCAAAGGTGTAATCACCAATTGTAAAGTCAGATACTGACGAGTTTATAACTTCTGTGGTTGTACGCATCAGCGTAAAGAATATAGTCTCTCGAAGATTCCCAATGTTTGGTTCTTCCTCAGATAAGCAGTAAGCTATATTTGTGTTGTTTAAGTATATCTTATCAACCTTGCCTAATAATTTAATACCCTTTGTGTCGTCTCTCAATTGGTTAATTATACCTGCTTTTTCAAGATAAAACATTAAGTCAGGTATGAAATTGCGATTAACATCTAAGTCTCTTGATAACTTTGAAAAATTAGGTTTAAATGGAACACTCTGAGATATAATATAGAGTAACTTTCTTAACTTATGAATAGTAGCTACATTCATCTGAGCAAAGTTAGGGATGTCATTTTCAATAGTTTGATAGATTACACTTCTTAGACGTAGTAAATATCCATCTTCTTTAAAAAATGGATAATAGCCCGTTTGTAGATACTCTTTAAATAGTTGCAGCGGTCTATGTTCTTTATATGGAAACTCTATTTTGCCATCAAGAATACTGTCTAAAGAGTGGATAGGTAAATCAATATCCTTACTAATTTTTAGGAACTCTCTAAATGATAATCCAGCTAGCCTATACTCAAGTTTTCTGCGACTCAGGTCAGCACCGCCTTTTTCTAAATCCAAAATTGATGAGCCCGTATACACTACCTTTAACCCAGGAAGTAAGTCATAGATATTTTTAATAGCAGTCGACCATCCTATGTATTTATGTATCTCATCAACATAAAGTTTCTTACCGCCATTTTGATAAAACTCTTCTGCAAGCTCCACAAGAGTGTGGGTTGTAAAGTATAAATCATCAGCAGTAACAAACAGTGATTCAGCTATATTGTCGTAGAGTTTAATGTGCTGTAAGATAAGAGTTGTTTTGCCAACACCTCGCGCACCTAAGATTGCAATCAGCCTGCTGTCCCAATTGATTTTGTCGTGTAGGTAGCGCGTAAAAGCAACATCTGTATTCTCTAATAATAAACGATATGAACGATTTAATCTTTCCATAACTATTTAGTTTTAAGTGTTATAGTGCAAAGGTAATAAAATTGCACGATAAAACAAGCAGTTTTAGGTAAAAATTGCAAGTTTTATCGTGCAATTTGCTTTTGTGATTTAAAAAATGCCCTCTTAAAGCGTAAATTAATGCATATAAAAAACCTCCTATCACTAAATGTGCAATAGGAGGTTTTTATATGATAAGTATTAATTTTCTTTTCTAGCTTCAGCGTTAATCTTTGTTATGTGTTGAACTATTCTTTTGTAGTTTTCTTCTAAAATTCTTAATTTTATAGCTCTATCAAGAGTTAAGTCAAGTTTTAGAGAATCACCAGAATGAACAACATATTGTTGAGCTATTGTAGAATCTATCTTGTACTTCATTTGAGGATTTGTTCTAAATTGATCGCGCTCATTAATTGTACTGTCATCACTTAGCTTATCGTGCATTTTTAGCCGAGCAGTGTCAGTTAGCCTGTTTTGTGCATCACTATTATAACATACACCTAAGCTAGCACATAAAATTATGTATAAACTTTTTTTCATAAACATCAATATTTAGAATACATTATATCCTTGAAATATTATAACGTAAATAATGTAGAAAAAATTATATAAAATTTAATTAATTAATCAATTTCTAGAACTACCCTAAAACATTATTTTCTTATCTCAGCTTTTACCTGTTTCTCAAATTGGAAGATAAAACTATTCATACATTTCTCTATAGTCTTGTCGTTCATAGTTTGAGTTGTATCCTCAAGTGTGAAACTTAAAGCGTAAGATTTCTTACCAGCAGGAAGTTTGTCACCCTCATAAACGTCAAATAAAGTAACATTCTTAAGAAGTTTCTTTTCAGTTTTTAAAGCTATATCTTTAAGTTGGCTGAAAGTAACGCCTTTGTCAACTAAAAGAGCTAAGTCTCTCTTAACCTCTGGGAAACGAGAAAGTTCTTTAACTTTTAAAGAGTAGTTCTTAACTATAGAAACAAAAGTATCTATGTTTAACTCTAAATAGTATACGTCAGTTTTGATGTCAAACATAGAACGTACAGATTTAGAGATGATACCCATGTTAAATAATTTCTGACCCTTAATAGTAACTTCTACAGCTTCACGGTAAATAGCACTTTCGTAAGTTGCCATTCTAGTTTCCATAGGGTTCATACCAAAACGACGAAGAAGTTTTTCTATGTTGCTTTTAAGAGTATAGAAATCAGAAGCTGTCTGTGTTTCATTCCAAGAACCAGTAACAGAGAAGCCACTAATAAGCATAGAAAGGTGAGATTCCTCACGGTAAGGAGCTAAGCCGCCTTCTTCTTTGCGTTTTTCGTTGTAGAAATAACAGTTACCAACCTCATATAATTTCACTGAACCATTACGGCGGTTAGTGTTTAATTGTAAAGCCTCCATAGCGTTAAACAATAAAGTCTGACGCATAACATTTAAGTCATTTGATAGAGGGTTTAATATTTTAACACATTTCTCAAGGTCGTATGCTTCACAATCTGTATAATAAGATGCCTTAGTAAGAGAGTTGCTCATTATCTCATTAAAACCACCATAAGAAAGAGTTTCAGATATGCGTTCTACTATCTTGTTAACATCAGGTTTTGGCGCATAAGAAAGAGTAGAGTGTACCATTTGAGGTACTTCTACATTATTGTATCCATAAATTCTAAGGATATCTTCAATAACGTCTACATCACGTCTTACGTCTACACGGTACATAGGAACTTCAAGAGAAAGTACACCTTCTTCTTCTTTTACTACGTTTATTTCAAGACCTTTAAGTATAGATTTTATTTTGTCTTCACCTATTTCTTTACCTATTAATGAGTTTACTTTTGCTATAGATAATTCAACAGCATAAGGTTTTAACTCTAAGTTAAGGATGTCTGTAACGTCAGAAGTGATAGTACCACCTGCATATTCTTTAATCAAAAGAGCAGCACGTTTTAGTGCATAAGGAGTCATTTGTGGGTCACAACCACGCTCATATCTGAAAGATGAATCTGTGCTAATGGCGTGTCTTTTAGCTGTCTTACGTACAGAAACAGGGTTGAAGTAAGCACTTTCAAGGAAGATAGTATTTGTAGTATCAGAAATACCAGACTCTAGTCCACCAAATACCCCAGCGATACACATAGGTTCGCTTTCGTTGCATATCATTAAATCGTCAGCGTTTAACTTACGCTCTACTTCATCTAAAGTAGTGAAAGGAGTACCTTCTGCACAGTTTTTAACGATGATTTTGTCGCCAGCGATTTTGTCAGCATCAAAAGCATGTAGGGGGTGACCAGTTTCGTGAAGTACGAAGTTTGTGATATCTACTATATTATTTTTAGGAGTTATATTTATTGCACGAAGACAATTTTGTAACCATTCAGGAGAAGGAGCGATTTTAACATCAGATATAGTAACACCCATATATCTAGGTGCAGCATCTGTGTTTTCTACAGTTATAGAAATAGCTCTTCCGTCAGCATCTTTACCAAAAGCCTCTACAGAAGGACATTGGATAGCTGTATCTACACCTTGAGAGTTAAGATAAGCAACAACATCTCTAGCAACACCTATGTGAGAAGAAGCATCAACACGGTTAGGTGTTAAGCCAATTTCTAAAGTGTAATCATCAACGATACCAAAATAAGATTTAGCATCTTGACCTACAGTTGCATTAGCATCAAGTTCCATGATACCGTCGTGGTCACTACCTACACCTATCTCGTCTTCAGCACATAACATACCGTTAGACTCTACACCACGGATTTTACTTTTTTTAATTTTGAAACCTTCACTATCATTAGTAGGATATAATACAGCACCATTAGTAGCAACAACAACTTTGATACCTGCACGAGCATTAGGAGCGCCACATACTATTTGAACAGGACCTTCACCATACTCAACAGTAGTCACGTTTAGCTTGTCAGCATCTGGGTGTTTTTCACAAGTTAACACTTCACCGATTTTAAGACCAGCAAGTCCACCTTTTATGCTTTCTATTTTCTCTAGAGCTTCAACTTCTAAACCAATATCTGTTAGAACTTTAGAGATTTCTTCAACTGACATATCACAGTTGATATAGTTTTTTAACCAATTATAAGAAATAGTCATTTTTATAATAATTTTTTAAAAATATTTTTTTCGACCTATAAAGGTACAGTTTTTTTAAAGAATAACAAATTTTTTTACGATTCTTTAAAATTAAATATTAACTTTGTGCTCAGAAAGAGTATACTTTTTTTGTTAACTAGCTTGTTTTTATTATAGTTAGCTTAGTTAGTAAGATTTTTTAAAATTTTATTTTAAAACACAACCGATTAAAATCTTTTGGGATTTAAGGAGTTTTAAGCAGGGTAAAATAATTGTTTTACACTACTTAACGTAGTTAGACTTTTTATATTAGTCGGAAATTAAAAAATTATGGATGAAGGGAAGCATCAATATAGCAGCAGTGTCGTACATAAACACCATCCCATTTGTTTATGGCATAGAGCATACAAACGAAAGTTTATATGCTGATTTGACCTTGGCTGTACCCAAAGAATGTGCTGAACTTTTTAAATCTAAAAAAGTAGATATCGCTTTAGTTCCTTTAGCTACAACTGTAGAATTTTCAGATTTTAATATAGTAACTCCTTATTGTATAGCATCAGATGATGTTGTACGTACAGTTACGCTTATGTGTGATTGTGACTTAGCTAGTGTTGAAAGAATCTACCTGGATTCTCACTCTCGTACATCTGTAGAGTTGGTTAAGATATTAGTGAAAGAGTTATGGAAAATTAACCCTACATTTGTTGAACTTACAGATTATGAACTTGTAGGGCAAAGTGTAGGCAAAGATGCTTTCTTGCTTATTGGAGACAAAGTTTTTGATTTTGAAGATAAGTTTGTAAATAAGTACGATTTATGTAAGGAGTGGATGAGACTTACAGGTAAGCCTTTTGTGTTCGCAGTGTGGGTAGCACAAAAAAGTGTAACTGAGTCGCAAATAGAGACACTTACAAAATCTTTAGCGTATGGCATAGAAAGTATAGAATCTGCTGTGAAAAAGCAAGGCTATAAAGACCATAAGTTTGTAGTAGACTATCTTACTAAAAATATAAAATTTCAGCTTTCCGACGATAAACGCGAGGGCATGAAATTGTTTTTACGTTATCTTGAACAAGAGAGTGAACCTTCCTCCCCCTTTAACTAGTTTGGTTATTAATAGTTTTAGAGCTGTTAGTTGCTAGCACTATGGAATACATGTGTGCAAATTAATTAGTTAATGTTCAACTTTTAAAAGATAAATAAAAGATGCTTACACTATACCTTAAATCATACAACAAAATAGTTCGTAATGCAGATATAAAACTTTTTGAAGACTTAGGATATGACGATATTCTTTGGATAGATATGCACGAACCTACAGTGAAGGAAAAACGTGCAGTTGAGGACTTTATGGAAGTAAATTTCCAAACTCAACAACAAATCGAAGAAATCGAAAGTTCATCTCGTTATAGTGAAACAGAAAAAGCTGTATACTGTAATACCAACTTCTTAGTTTCGACAGACTCAGGCTTTGTAATAGAGGCTGTTTCTTTTGTGCTTTGTGATGGAGTGTTAATCTCGGAGCGTTCGTTAGATTTACGAACTTTCAAGGAGGCTACTAAAAAGCTACAAATGAACCATAGACAGTTCTCTACTGGTTTTCACATATTAATATCTATTCTTGAAGCAAGGATAGACCTTGATGCGGATATGGTGGAGGCTATATCTCGTCAAGTATCACAACTTTCAAAACATATTTCTGTAGAGGAGACTATTGATAAGGAGGTGCTTAAGCGTATTACCGCTTTGCAAGATAGTAGTATGGTGCTTCGTGAGAATATCTTTGACCGTCAAAGGGTAGTTTCGGGGATTATGAAAAGTGACCGTTTCCCTAATGACTTATACCCTCGTATGTCTATGATGTTAAAAGATATTGGCTCTCTTTTAAGTCATGCAGATTTTGGCTTAGATAGACTTGACTACCTACAAGATACTGCTATGGGTCTTATCAATATTGAGCAAAATAACATCACTAAACTCTTTACTATTGTTAGTGTATTCTTTATGCCTCCAACTTTGATAGCTAGTATTTATGGTATGAACTTTAAGTACATGCCTGAGTTATCATACAAATATGGCTACCCTATATCTATAGGGCTTATGATTTTGACTTCAACAATTATTTTTTGTGTATTTAAGCGCAAAAAATGGTTTTAAATTAGGGGATTCCTCTAGGGGAGTTTTTAGAAGTTCCCTATAATATTAACCTATAATTAAATTAAAAATAAACGATGGATAAACAAAGTATTTTAGAGCTTAACAAAGAATTGAAAAATGCTCCTGCAGAACAAATATTAGCTTATTTTATTGAGAAATATAAAGGAGAAATTGCTTTAGCTACATCTTTAAGTCTTGAAGATCAGATTTTAACAAAGATGATTTGTGATATAGATAAAGATGTTAAGATTTTTACACTTGACACAGGTCGTCTTTTTCCTGAGACTTATGACTTGATAGATAAAACTTCAAAATATTTTGGGAAAAATATAGAGATTTTCTTTCCAGATCACACAAAAGTTGAGAAAATGGTTGCTGAAAGTTCTATAAACCTATTTTATGACAGCGTTGAAAAACGTAGAGAGTGTTGTAAAATAAGAAAAATAGAACCTCTAAACCGTGCTTTTAAAGGTTTGAAAGTGTGGGTTTGTGGTTTACGTCAAGAGCAGTCTATTACACGTTATGGCTTAAACCCTATAGAGTGGGATGAGCAAAATGGTTTAATAAAAATCTCTCCTCTTTATGATTGGAACGCTGCTAAGGTAAGAGAATATATAGATGCTAATAGTGTACCTTATAACCCTTTGTGTGATAAAGGTTTCTTAAGTATTGGTTGCCAACCTTGTACTCGTGCCGTTGCCGAAGGCGAGGACGAACGCAGTGGTCGTTGGTGGTGGGAGGCTCCTGAAACCAAAGAATGCGGCCTCCATAAAAGAGGGTAGTTTCGCTTAGTAGGGATGGTGATGGCTTTTCCCAAGAATGGCCTACATTTTTCACCTTTTCCGAAAAAGAAGTGCTCACAACCTCTAGGTTGCTCCGCGTTCTTTTCCGAAAAACGCAAAAAATCTAAGCCATTCTTGGAAAAAGCGAACAATCGTGGACGTTATGTTTTTAAAATCCTATACCGCATCGAGCGGTATAGGATTTTTTTTCGAAAATAGCTGCCAGGGTCAAACAGGGTCGAGCAGGGTCAAACAGGGTCGCGACAAGCAACTAAATTATTCGCAAAATTTTCTTATAATCTTCTCAAAATCTTCTCAGAATTTTTAGTCGCTTTGCGCCCTACAAGCTACAAGCTACCACCTACCACCTAAATTTTGTAGTTTAATAATTTTTATCTATATTTGTAAAAATCAGTAAAGTATTTAAGAGAAGTTGTATAAGTAGACTTACAGATTAGGTTTATTTGATTTTGATTTAAATAGATTGGGAAATTAATCAATTAATACTATAAATTATGAAGAAATGTTTAATCTGCATGTGTGTATGGCTGTTTATAAGCTGCTCACATAATAAAATTGACCCATATAAACATATGGCATTTGATGATGTAGTGTATGTTACAGATTTTGAATCTACTGAGCACCTTACAGATGGAGACGAAGTAAATTTTGAAGTTTTAGGGGTTTCGGAAATTATGATAGTAGATTCCTTTTTTATAACGAATGATTATAAAAAAAAGAAAGTTTTTAACATACTTTCGTATCCTGATTTTTGTGATTTAAATACTTATATATTTAAAGGTAACGGTCATAATGAGTTGTCAAGGTTGTGTCCACTTACTGAATCTCAAGTATATAAAAATGAAAAAAATGAATCTATTATTACACTGCAAACTGAAAGAAACGTATATGAAGTAAATATTAATCAATCCGTAGCAGAGCAAAAAGTTAATTTGAAAGAAATTAAAGAAAAAAGTCTTAACCTAGTTTTCTATGATGTTAAAATAAATGATAATACATATTTCATAAAAGAATTTGCTGAGAACGAAAAAAATCAGCAAATAAGAAGATTAGAGATAGATGGAAAGGATACTATTCCAAGTCATTTTAATCAATTAAATATAGCAGGTATTGATAAAGATAAAGATTTTAACCATTTGGCAACACTTTTAGTTTATAATAAACATAATGACAAAATAGTTGAAACATCAGTATTTCTTAACAATATCAACGTATACAATATTGATGGTTCATTCTGTAGGACAATTTGTTTAGGTGAAAAGCTAGATGATTATACCGTAAAACAAAATTCTAGAATTGAAGTACTTAATCCATATATGAAATGTTACGATGATTTTTTCTGTATGTTAGTTAAAGATAATGAGCAAAGTGATGATGAATTTGAAATAAATAAAATTCTTGTATTTGATTATGAATGTAACCCTATAACACAAATTACTTTTAATAAATTAATTACGAAATTTGAATTTGATATTAAGAACAAACTTTTATATGCTTTTAATAGAGACGATGAATATTTATTTAAATATTCTTTAAGTTTTCTATAATATTAACCAAATATTCCTTAGGGGGTATTAAAATTATTTTTTAATGAAAGTACTATTTTTTTTATTAACAACTTTATTTTTTGCGAGTTGTAACCAAACTGTAGATGATATCTACTTTAATGGAAAAGTTACGAATATTAAATGTGATAGCGTATATCAACATATAAAAGCACAAAGTGTTTTTTCTCCTGAGTTTATGTATCAATTTGAGCCTATTGTATATGATAATCTAATTATAGGACAGCTGTATAATCAAAATTTTATATTTGAGGTAACTAACATCAATACAGGTGAGTCGTTGGGTAAATTCGTATCTAAAGGTAATGCCCGAAACGAAATGATATCACCCTCAATTGTAAAAAATGCATTTATAGAAAACAATGAAATTAAAGTTCTTGTTAAAGATGTTGATAAAAAGTTGTCATATAAATGGAATGTTACAAAATCAATTGAGCAAAATATTACAGTGTTTGATTTCATTGTTGATTATGAAGATGATAGTGCTTCGGATTCGTATCACTATTCTACATTACTTGATGAGTCAAAACTACTAGGTTATACTCAGGCTTTTAATGTTACAGAAAACCAAAAATGCCCAGAGCGTCCTGTGTTAGTAATAAAAGATGTAAATTCTTCGGAAGTTTATAATGAGTATTATGTATTCAAAAAGACTTTTGATAATAGAACTAATGAGGCTATGGCATCAGAAGATTTCTTCTATAGTGACACCAAAGAACGTCCAGACAAAAAATACGTTGTACAAGCAATGTGGTTCTTACCTCAGATTAATATTATAAATTTAGAAACTGAAAAAATAAAAGGTTTTAGGTTAGATAAGGGGTTAGATTTTTCAATATTTAACACACCTTCACTTATAACACACATATATTTTTGTAGTGGTATACATACAACTAATGATAAGATATTTGTAGGATATAGAGGTGTAACAGATAATAAAAGTAAAGAAATTTATGTGTTTGATTGGAATGGTAAGTTATTGAAAGCCTGTCAGCTAGATATTGAATACGATAAAATTTTATCTGATCCAATTACTAATAAGCAATATGTTTATCAAGCGGATACAGGAGAAATATTTAAGGTGGAATTAGATGTTTAACCTAGTTTGACCTAGGCAATGTTATCAGGGCTCAGCAGTGCTGCATTTGAAGGTCGGATTCAGCAAAAGAATAACTAATTAATATTATAAAATATATGAAGAATAAATTATTTGTGATATTATCCATCGCACTATTGTGTAGTGTTTCTTGCGTTAGTGAAAAGAATACGAAAGGCGAGTATCCGACAATAGATATCAAAGGACGTGAGTTTCCTAATGAAATTTATAGTGACCCTCCAAGGCTTTATTTATTTGATAATATGTTATTGACAATTGCTTCAAAGGCTATCCCAATGATAAATCTTTACAACATAGGGGATGAGCTAGAACTTGTTACTTCGTATGGAACTAAAGGTAAAGGACCAGGTGAATTTATCTATATAGAAGTATGCTCGATAAATGGAGATACAATTATAGTTTCAGATCCAGCAAAACGAAAAGTAACTACCCTTTTATATGAAAGAGACCATAAGCGATTAGTGGAATTAGAGCATCATGATTATAAACGTATTTACCTAAGTGGTACAGAAATGGGTATAACCGATCAAAATATGCAAAAATTAGATAATCAGAACTATGTTGCTAGGTCACTAAATGGCGCAGAAAATATATTTTCGATTTATGATACTGACTTAAATTTCGTTAAACATTTCGGGCATTTTGAGTTTATTGATGGCGCTACACCTATAGATGTGGTTAATTATATGCAGGGCGCTATGAAGAATCGAAAAAATAATATAATATTTGCGACTAACCGTCTTCCTTATGTGGTTATGTATACTATTGATGGAGATGAAGTTTATAAAAAATGGGATGATGAGATTCTACCTGTAGAGGTTTCTGTTGTTAATAAGGGAATACGTTTTAGTGAAGAAAAGTCTATAGGTACATGTAGATATGTTGATATTAGCGACAAATATATATATGTACTTTTCTCAGATGCTCCATTAGCTGAGGATGAGAGGGGTGGAGATATTGTTTACGTCTATGATTATAGCGGAAATAAAGTAGCAAGATTTAACCTAGAACACCTAATGTATTTTATGTGTGTTAATGAGGATGATTCAAAACTATACTTTACCAAAGCAGAGGATAGTAAGATTTGTGAGTACGATATAAGTAAATTGCTAAAATAGATTAATTTAGACGGTTTCCTAAAAATTGGGTTTTAACTTTTTTTGAACTGAGCTTGTTACAACTTCTAATTCCTTACTTTAAACTTTTTTAAATAATATGAAACCGACATGAAGCTAGCACTTCGCCAAAGGTGATGAAAATTTTGTGTATCTTTGAGCATTATACATTTAATACTCGAAGAATATGGGATCAATACCTTTTGACCAAGTCAT
>JAWXTP010000042.1:0-21680 GCA_044433415.1 Rikenellaceae bacterium | reverse complement strand
GGGTCATTATAAAGACCTCTTTCAAGGAAAAGAGCATCTAATTTTGCAAGGTCATTCTGTAAACCGTCATAGATATGCGACAAAATGCCTGGGCCCAAAGTAACCTCTAACATGTGTCCCATGAATTCTACTTCGCAACCAGCTTTCAAACCCCTTGTACTTTCAAAAACTTGAACTGATGCTTTTTCTCCTGTCACCTTAATGACCTCAGCCATTAATTTAGTGTTTCCAAGAGCTATATAACATATTTCATTCTGCGACACAGCTCCATTTACTTTTACTGTCACAAGATTTGATGTTATACCAACAACTACGCCTGTACTTTTCATATATTTAGTCAATTATTTCAAAATTAAGTTTGTTTTTAGCTAAGTCATCAGTTAATTTCCTTAGCATTTCTCGACCGACTTTCTCGTCAAGCATCAACCAACGGTTTATGATTGCAACCTTTGCTACATACGACAGAATAACCTCGATGTTAAAGTAATCAAAAGTTACTAACTCATCTATTTTATCCCATCTTATATCATCTAGCTTTCTTTCTTTTTGTAACATATCCTCCATGGATAAAGTAGCAAAAAGTTCGTCTGAGTAATCAAAAACACCCTTCAATCCAAAATCTGCTGCCGCCGAAGACACTAGCAAAGATTGAATATCACCCTCTCCAACAACTATGGATGTTATATCTCGTTGTTTTGCTCTAGCAGTAAACGCCGAACATATATTTCTCATATCTAAATCAAACTGAAACCATTTTCTCAGAAAAGCACTTTTCACGGTGCTCATTTTACGGAAATATTGTGTTTGCAGTATATTTTCTATAGGTAAAGAAGTATTAATTTCGAGTTCACTAGCCGTTATACTATTTTTATATGCTCTTAACACATCGATAACAACTTTATCAAGACCAAAAAACTCTCCTTCTTCAAAAGAAGCATCATTTTTGTCGCTTTTAAACGACTCAACAACCGCTTCTACAGCACTTTGAGGAAGGTTCCCCATAGTTATATACATGCTACGGCCATTGATTAGACTAATGATGTTCTGAATGTCATATTGAGTTTTAAAATCACGATATAAAGCGCCATCTTTCATCGCTAAGCTGCCTTCTATCTCTTCGAAAACAAGATCTAGATTAAGCTCCTTAGCGTCTCCATCAAGATTTAGCTCTTTTAGCGATGATGTTAAACAATAATATTCGCTCATAATTTTACTTAGATTTAGTGCTTACCAATACATATTGCATTAAGACAATATGTTATTCTATCTAGAAAAGTATAGAATTTAAAGATGCTTTTAGGTAGCCTTTTAAAAGATTATCAAACTCTTCATCACTAAATGAGATATAGTAACCACCCTCTTTAGGTGAAATTTTAAATCCGCTTCCTACTCCTTTTTCAGAAACAATCTCTACATCTTTTGTGATTTTTGCAGCTATTTCTTTAGTAAAATAAGTTTTAATATCCTCAGCTTTATCTTCTTCGATTAAAACTTTAACACTTTCTTTGTCCCACTTTTTAACAACTTCCAGAATCAACTCTTTTACAAATTTGTCACTTTTAAATGCTGTTACAACACTTTCAGACTGTGTTGCAAGAGTAATAGTATTAACTATTTGAGCCTTTAAGTCACTAACAATTTGTTTCGATGCTAAAGTTAATTCTCTAAGGCTATTTTTTGACAATTCAGAAGCATCTGTTTTAGCTCCTTCTACAATTTGTGCAGCTTCAGCTTGTGCTTTTGCAATTATTGCACTAGCCTCAGCTTGTGCTTTTGCAACTATCTCCTCAGAATCTTTCAAGCCTTTACTAACTCCCTCGTCATAAAGTTTCTTGGTAAGTTGATCGATCTTATTTTCCATTATTAAAATATGTTAATTATTTAGCGTAATTTAGAATATGTTGATTAAATTATCGCAACTAAAATATGTTACTTTTTTCTAGCGCAAGATAATACATTTTTCCAATATAAACAAAAAAGATTGACAAATCATTATTATTTGGTAATATAATACATCTTTAACGTTATTTTTTACCAAACAATCACCATATACAACTAAAGTGAACTTACCCCTATAAATTCAGGGGGGGGTGTACTTATTTTTACACAAATTCTAAATATTCCTTTATCTTGGGATTTTATCTCCTGGCTTTAATTTCCATCGTCTATGAGACCACAACCAAAGATGAGGGTTCTCGACTATCATATTTTCTAGCTTGGCTGCATATAGTTTTGTTAGTTCAAACTCTTCAAGTTTCTTTTCACCATCATAAATAAGTTCAAAACGACATCTATAGTGCCCTCTTTTGGGTTGAGACATGTGAGCAAATATAACAGCAGTATGTAGAGACACAGCTAAGCGCTCCATACCTGTAAAAAAGGCTGTAGGTTGATTTAGGAAAGGAATCCAATTTTTTATAACAACAACAGGAGGTGTTTGGTCAGCAATTAGGGCTACGGCAGGGTAATTCCTAGCTCTTATATGTTTAACTATCTCTTTTGATGTTTTTGCCATAGTCACTGGTTGCACACCGAAACGAGATCTCATTTTCTTATAAAATTCATCCACTACTTTATTAGAAAGAGGGTGATAAACCGCTAACACAGGCGCATTTAAACACAAACTAGAACTAACAGTATGTTCCCATGTAGCAAAATGTGCCATTACTGTTAAAACTGTCCTATCGGGTGTTAATGAATTTATCAGCTCTGGGTTTTCAAAAACCATTCTTTCCTGTACTTGTTTCTTTGTCATAGAAACAAGCGACAGACTCTCTACCATCATATCAGACAGTTGTCTATAGAACTTTTTCTCAATAACTTTACGCTCCTGCTCTGTTTTATCAGGGAAGGAGTTAGCTAAATTTTCACGTACTACTTTTGTTCTATATCCAATTACGCGATATATAATAAAACACACAAAATCAGCTATTGCAAACTGCACAAATTGAGGAAGTTTACCTAGTAACCAACAAAATGCCCACAATATATTTAACAAAATTTTATTTTTCATTTATGGTAGAATTTTTTAAAATAAAAAAGTACGGATAGCAACATGCATCCGTACTTTAGAACATCCTTTTATAGAGTAATTATTGCATATCCTTAAAAGCATATCCTAAAACATCAAAACAAATATATATAATAAAACTTTCTCACACAAGCGTATCGAAATAAAAAACGCTGTGTAATATAATTTTGTTTACATATAAACAAAGACTACATCTTTCGTTATCTTAATAATACGGACTTAGTAACACTAACTACATGTTCCAAATCAACTTAGTATTCACTTTTAAAAATAAGATTATAAAAATATGTGGTCTTGACATTCACAAATGTAGTATTTTTTGTGCAATTTACAATGGGAAAAGTTTCGTTAATTGTTGAGATGAGTAGATTTAATAAAAAATTATAACATGGGTCTTTCAATTTTTTCTTTATATAATTTCCATAATTTCTTATTGTTAATAGGATCTCCAATAAGTAATATTTTGTTATCATCTGATAATAAAAAAGTATTATATGGGAAATCGCTTATGAATAAATTATCTTGAATAAATTTATTATAAATGCAATATGATTTTAAATTATAATTCTTTAGTATATGTATTATTTCTTTTTCTATTATGTCATTGTTTAATACATATATAACGTCACAATTTAGGTTAAGTTTTTCCAATTCTAAATTATATATATACCATTTATTAACTTGTAATTTACACGATATACAATCTGTAGTATCGTTATTTATTACTAATATTTTATATTTTTCATTGTTTAGTATAGAGTCACAGATGATTTCTTTCCCTATCACATCTCCTATACCTTTAATTTTATTGTTACTACAAGACATAGTAAAAACCACTATAATAAGGTATATGATTTTATTTAATTTCATAGTAATAAAGAGTGTTTGGTGTGTCAGAATTTATTGCATAAATAATATTATTATTAGAAATAGTGAAAATATTAAATGGCTTATCAAATATTAATCTTTTTTCTAAATTTCCATCCCATGACCACAGTTGTAATTCATGATTTGAAGTTGTCAATGAAGCGAATAATTCATTTGTATTTTGCGATTTATTATACCTTGTAGCAATATATTCATCATTAGATTGAATACTAAAGAATACAGGTATCATGTCTCCGAATGTACTACATATAGGTCGATTTACATTGTCCTCAATTTCAATATTTTGTAATAGATTTCCCTTAAAATCGTAAGTTCTTATTAAATTCTGATATAAGTAAAAATCGTATAAAATCTGTCTATTGTTATTTCCTTTTGTTAATTTATAATTAAATACATACACGTTATCCGTTATGTGATTAGGATATTTGCCAAAAGTAGAGTAATCTCCATTATTGTAGAGTAGATGTTCTTTATGTTCTGCATCATCCAAGCCAGCCATTATATAATTATCATGACCAATTTTTATAAGTCCATTAATTGCTTCAGTAATAATAATTGGGTTTCTATTAGTTACAACAAGAGATTTATCAATAATTTGGATTTCTTTTTCAATGCTTGAATCTAGAATGTAAAAAGCAGAATCTGTAGAATGAAAATAGTCTGGTCTAGGATTGATGAATTCATTATTGCTCCTCCCTTTATATCCTGCAGATAAAACATGATTAAATGTTAAATTATCATAAACCGTAAAAATCAAATTTTGTTTCTGAGGTTCTATAATAATTAAGTAGTCTTTAAAAACACCTAATGCTTGTGGATGAACTATACTTGAATCTATGTTTCTTGTAAGGAAATAGACACTATCAATTTTGTGGTTATTAATATTGCATTTTGTAGTTGTATTTCTACTGCAATTAAACAATAATACCACGTATAATATATAACAATACTTCATTTGTAATTAATTGTTTTATTTTTATTTATTTATGGAACTGTCATTAAATATATAATATTAATAATAATAATTGGAAATATAATAATATTTTTATGGGTTGCTCCATACAAAAAATGACTAAAGGTCTTTGTAATAGTTTAAATATTTGCCTTAATTGTATTAATCTTTTAATGGATTAAGGGAAATTCTAGAAACTAGTTTTATAAGATTTAGAATTCTAAAGTTCAAAGATAAAGTGTTAAAACCAGTTTCTAGAAGTTCACTTGATTTAATCTTTATTTTTTACATGTAGAGCTACTAGAATAATCTGTACAAAGAACATCAAGACATGTGCTACATTTTGTTTTAGTAATCGTACCACTATTTTCGTTAACAATTGTGCTTGAACAAGAAATTCTAGAACCTTCTGCTTCTCCGTCACTACTTAATGCTTCAATGTTTGCGATTGCCATTCGCTCATGTTCTGTCATTGAAAGATTTTGGTAAACAAAAACTCCAATGCTAAAAAAAGATGCTGTTAAAATAAATTTAATTTTCTTCATAGTTTTTAATTTTTTATTATAAATATTATTTTCTTCATATCTAAGAAATCTTAGTGATGAAATTATACAGCAAAAGTAAACATTTTATTTAGAGTTATTTATAATAAGATTATAAGTTTTTTATAACAATTTGCATTCTTTTAATTATATTGTAATTATTTCTGAAGTTGATTATTGTATTTTTACATTTTTTTTAAATATTAGTAATTTAGTTTATATCCAATGAATCGAACGGTTGTAATACTTATTGACTCCTCATCTATAAAATGTTTACGGAGTGAATTAATGAGATTATTTATACTGTATTCTTTTAAGCCATGTATTCCATATAAGTGGGTTTCAATTTGTTCACGTGTAACGATTTTATTCCTGTTAACTATTAATAAATTTAGTAATTTGTATTCTAACGGCGTTAATATAACGGTTTTACCATTTCCCTTTATCATATATTTTTCTTGACAGTTAAGTGTGACTTTGCCAAATTCAACAAATAGTTGAGTGTTTAATGATGTATATTTTTCGCAAATAAATATTAAGTCTGCTAATTTTAGTGGTTTTGTTAAATAAGCATCAATACCACCTATCATTTGTTTAACTTGGTATAAATATTCATTTGCAAATGATGATACTACTATTATTGGGAGTTTTGGAAATAAACTTTTTATTGATGGAATGTAATCTAACCCATTTTCATCACCTATCACAATATCCAATATTACCATATGTGGATTGTATGCACTTATAATTTCATTTATTGTATCTAGAGAAGTTCGACATAGAACGTCATAGTTTTTGCGTTGTAGAACAGTAGAAATTAACATACTTAAACATGGATCATCATCAACAAATAGGATTTTGTATGTTTGTTTGTTTGTTTGTTTGTTTGTTTATTTGTCATAGTTCTTTTTTATGACAAATGTATATAATAAAACTTTCTCTCACAAGCGTATCGAAATAAAAAAACGCTGTATAATATAATTTTATTTACATATAAACAAAGACTACATCTTTCATTATCTTAATAATACGGACTTAGTAGCATTAACTACATGTTCCAAATCAACTTAGTATTCACTTTTAAAAATAAGCTTATGAAAGTATGTGGTCTTGACATTCACAAATATAGTATTTTTTGTACAATTTACAATGGGAAAAAGTATGGAGAAGTAAAAGTTTTTGGAAGTCCCCTACAATACATATTCGTAAAGGTCGCTTACATTTTTTGAAACTCAAAGGGAAAAGTAGGCAACACCATTGTTTAAAATAACAACATAACTCACTACTTAACAAATTGTTACGAATATACACATCATAATAAATAGCTATATCGCTGATTTATTACAATATAGCTATCTTGTTATCTCATCCATTTTCAGGAGAAATATAATAATTTATTTTTAATATTAAAAGAATAACTTTCAAAACGCAACAAAACGTCACTAGGCAATTTTGTAAAAATTGTGCGCTCAGTTGCCTCGAATAGCAACTTAAGGCGAGTTTTTGTTCACCTTTTTCAAAAAAGTGTTAAACAAAATTTTGCAATACCCCCCATTTTTGGCTCGAAAGTGCCAAAAATGGGGGTAATTGCAAAATTCTAAAGACTATAAGTAATTGCAGATAAGTACGTTTACCTTTTAGGGACATTCCCTCACTATAAAAACCTTATTAAATAACTCCTTGTTCAACCATAGAACGAGCTACTTTCATAAATCCTGCTATATTAGCACCTTTCATATAATTTATATAACCATCTCTTTCTGTGCCAAAACGTACACATTCATCATGTATAGACATCATAATATGGTGTAACTTAGCATCGACTTCTTCGGCAGTCCAGTTAATCTTCATAGAGTTTTGTGTCATCTCTAAGCCCGATGTAGCAACACCACCTGCATTAACTGCTTTACCTGGTCCATACATTATCTTATGTTCTAACAACAAATCTATAGCCTCAGGAGTACAGCCCATATTTGAAACCTCACCTACACACATAACACCATTAGCAATTAACGCTTTAGCATCCTCAGCACCTAACTCATTCTGAGTTGCACAAGGCAGAGCTACGTCAACTTTAACTTCCCAAGGCTTACGTCCTGCAAAGAATTTTGCGCTAGGGAAACGCTCAGCATAAGGCTCTACTATATCTTGATTGCTAGCTCTTAAATCAAGCATATAATCTATCTTCTCAGCATCTAAACCGTCAGCATCATAAATATAACCATCAGGACCAGAAATAGTAACAACTTTAGCACCAAATTCTGTAGCTTTCATTGCTGCACCCCATGCAACATTACCGAAACCAGAAATAGATAAAGTCTTACCTTTTAACTCATGCCCTGCATTTTGTAACATTCTTTTCACAAAATAAATAGCACCAAAACCTGTAGCCTCAGGTCTCACTAGCGAACCACCATAAGTCATACCTTTACCAGTAAGTACTCCTGTATTCTCACGTGCTAATTTTCTATACATGCCATAAAGATAGCCTATCTCACGACCACCAACACCTATATCACCAGCAGGGACATCAGTCTCAGCACCTATATATCTCCATAGCTCAAGCATAAACGCTTGACAGAAACGCATAATCTCAGCATCACTCTTTCCCTTAGGGTTAAAGTCTGAACCGCCTTTACCGCCACCAAGAGGTAAGGTAGTAAGTGCGTTTTTGAAAGTTTGTTCAAAACCTAAGAACTTAAGTATACTTAGATTCACACTAGGGTGAAATCTCAAACCACCCTTATAAGGTCCTATAGCATTGTTAAACTGAACTCTATAACCTAGATTCACTTGCACATCACCATTGTCATTTACCCATGGAACTTTAAAAGTAAAGATTCTATCGGGCTCAACTAAGCGCTCAGCTATTTTATGTTTTTTAAATTCAGGGTGTTGATTATAGATTTCTTCTATAGAAATCAACACTTCCTTAACAGCTTGTAAAAATTCTCTTTCGGCAGGGTGCTTAGCCTCTAAATCTGCCATAAGTTTGTTAACGTCCATACCTTTATAATTTAAAGCACGTAATAATTAATATAAGTTCAAAAAAGCATGCTAATAAATATTAACACTTTTTCATAACTACACCGCAAAGATATGTAAAATTATTATACATTATTCACTTTTATGCAAAAATTTTATCAAAATTATTAAAATATGTGATTTTTTATAAGATTAACATTTTTATAAAAATCAAGAATTTTTATATACTTCCCCTATTTTTAACAATGATATATCGAATAAAACCAATTATTAGAACTCCCCATATAAAAAGTTAATCCATTTTTTTGTATAATTGCAAATAATATCTTATATTTATGGTTGAAAACATAAAAAACAAAATATGAAAAGTGTATTAGATAGATTTTTAGGCTATGTAAAAGTAGAGACTACATCAGATCCTAAATCAACAACATTTCCATCAACAGAAACTCAAATTACATTCTTAAAGGCCCTAAAAGAAGAATGTGAGTCTATAGGTTTAACAGAAGTAACTATGGATGAATATGGTTATGTTATGGCAACAGTTCCTGCAACTTGTGACGAAGAAGCCCCAGTAATAGGGTTTATAGCTCACGTTGATACTTCTCCTGATATGAGCGGTAAAGACGTAAAACCTCAAATCATAGAAAACTATGACGGCTCAGACCTAGTTTTAAACGAGGCAGAAGGTATAGTTACAAAAGTATGTGACTTCCCTGAGCTTAAAAACTTTGTAGGTCAAACTCTTATCGCTACAGATGGAACTACTCTACTTGGCGCTGACGATAAAGCTGGTGTTGCAGAAATTCTAACTGCTGCGGAATACTTAATTAACAACCCTCAAATCAAACATGGCAAAATTCGCGTTGCATTTACTCCTGACGAAGAGATAGGTCACGGTGCAGATCATTTCTCTGTTGAAAGATTTGGTGCAGACTTTGGTTACACCTTAGATGGAGGTCAATTAGGTTCTTTAGAGTATGAAACTTTCAATGCAGCTTCTGCAAATATCACTGTTCATGGTCGCAACGTTCACCCAGGATATGCAAAAGACAAAATGATAAACTCTATAGAGGTGGCTATGCAAATCAATGCTAGTTTACCTAACGAGCGCCCTCAGAACACTTGTAATAGGGAAGGTTTCTATCATTTAAATGATTTCAAAGGCAATGTAGAAGTCAGCACTATGAGCTATATTATTAGAGATCACTCTAAAGAAATATTCGAAAAACGTAAAGAAACAATAAAAGCAGTTTGCGAACAATTCAATACAGAAAATTGTGTTGTTGAATGTGTTGTTAAAGATTCTTACTTTAACATGGCAGACGTTATCACTAACGGGCACATGGAAGTTGTTGAAAAAGCCAAACAAGCTATGGAAGAGATAGGTGTTACGCCTAAAATCTCTCCTATTAGAGGTGGAACTGACGGTAGTAGACTTTCATTTATGGGACTACCTTGTCCAAACATTTTCTCAGGCGGTGTTAACATCCATGGTCGTAATGAATTTGCATCACTACAAACTTTGGAAAAAGCTGTAGAATTTATTATTGAGGTTGTTAAGGTGAATAGATAAATATCTATAAAATATCTAAGGAAACTTCTAGGAACTGATTTTATTCGATTTTGAATGTTAGCAGTTTCTAGAAGTTTTTTATGGCATTTTGCCTTTATAAGGCTTCACAACGTCTAAATATATAAATTAATCTCTAGTAATAACAATTCTTAACTTTATGCTTGCAATTTGCTCTATTTGTGTTATATTTGCATAACAAGGCAATAAACTTTTAAAACTATAAAGTTATGACAAAGAGCTATATTAGATTTGACTGGGCAATGAAGAGTTTGCTTCGTAACAAGGCGAACTTTGGTATACTAGAGGGTTTTTTAACTACTCTTCTAAATGAACGTATAATAATTAAAAACCTTCTTGAAAGCGAAAGCAATCAAGAAACCGAGGATGATAAACACAACCGTGTAGACTTACTAGCAGAAAATTCTAAGGGTGAACTAATAATAATTGAAGTTCAGGGGAATACTGCTCAAGACTATTTTCAACGCATGCTTTTTGGCACTTCAAAACTAGTGGTAGAATACATAAAAAAAGGTATAAGCTATAGTAAAATTAAAAAAATATATAGTGTAAACATAGTCTACTTCTCTTTAGGAGTAGGTGATGATATTGTTTACCATGGTAAAACTGAATTCCGCGGAATACATCATAATGACGTACTAGAACTGTCTGAATTCCAACAACAAAGGTTTAATGCAAAAGAAATTAGTCAGCTTTATCCAGAATATTATATCCTGAAAGTTAATGATTTTGATAGAGTTGCTACAACTCCATTAGATGAATGGATAAGCTACTTAAAAACGGGAGAGCTGCCAGATAGTGCTACAGCATGTGGTTTAGATGAGGTGCGTGAGAAGTTAAAGTTAGATATCCTAAGTAGAGAGCAATATAATCGCTATCAAAAACAAGTGCTAGATGCTATGTCAGATAGTGAAAATCTTTTTTACCAAATAGAAGAAGCTGAATTTAATGGTCGTAAAGAAGGTCGCGAAGAAGGTCTAAAAGAAGGGATTGAACAAGGGAAAAAAGCAAACACCCTAGAATTAGTAAAAAACATGAAGTCACAAAATATTGATATAAAAATCATTTCTAAGGTTACTGGTTGGTCAATTGATGAGATAAACAATATCACTTAAGAAAACTTCCTCAAGATTACAAACTATATCCCTATTAAACTTCTCTTAATTGCGCCTATGAATGGTGATAATTAAGAGGAGTTTCTCACAAAAATATTAATTATTTTTATAATTTAATATTTTTTATTTATATTTGCTAAACAAATACTATATACTAAATAGACACTACAAGCAAATAAATGACAATGACTAAAATATAACTATAATGAATAAAAATAGTTTCTTCCTAATATTCCTTAATTTATCACTAACTATCAGTTGCTCAATAAGCGGCGCTAAAGAGCCTTTTTCTAAAGAAATTGAACTTAAATCAGAAGTATGGGGTATTGCTGACAATCTCGGAAAAATATACGACCTTGCCATTGGTGATAATTACCTATTTCTACGTAATAATACTAACAACACTCTACTTTCTGCAATACCTCTAGATAACAAAAAAGAGATACTTAATTTTGGGATTCAGGGTCGTGCTACGGAAGAACTTATTTCACCAGGTTCTATACTAGCTTTAGGTGATGTAGTCTCAGTTTACGATGCAGGCAAACAGTCGATAATGGAGTTTAGTTTCGATACAGATAAAAACACGTATTGTCTTAGCAACAAAACAGAAATAGAATTACAAGGAATTACATCAATAGCAAAACTTTCTAACAGTAGTTATGCGATGAGTGGACTTTTCCCTAATGGCAGATTATCCATATTAGATAATAAAACTATTAAATATTTCAGCGACTATTCAACGGTAAGTGGAGATATAAAGTCTCAGTTTCACATTTTAGGTATGGCTTACCTTTCAAATCTCAGTGCACATAATGAAGGTAAGAAAATTGCAGTAGCATACCGCTATGCGGGAATACTAGAGGTGTATAATTATGATAACGAACTACAAAATTTTGTAAAAGCAACCGAATACAATATATTTCCACCAAGCTACACTACCAAAAACTATATGGGATATCCCCAATTCTCCCCTAATGACGAGACTCGATGGGGCTATATATCTGTAACATCCAACGATAATTATATCTTCGCACTTTATTCAGGAAAAGTTCAACGTAAGACAACTGATTTCTCTTCTAGTGATATTGTAGATGTTTTCGATTGGAATGGAGCTCAAATATGTAGATTAAAACTTGATGCTCAAACTAGTTCAATTACAGCAGATCAACACAAGCTATACTCTCTTATAACTGACTCAGAGAAAGGTGTTGATATTGCAGAATATAAATTACCAATATAAAATAATTATATAACTTTCAAAACTTAAAACTATGAAAACAAAGAAATTAACTTTACTACTTACAGGAATTTTTATGTTAAACGTAGCCTCTATTTACGGACAAAACACAATAGAACAGGACAAACATACAGTAACATTTCTAGTTGATGATAACGAACAAAAAGGTGTTCTCCTAAAATTCAACGAAGACTTTTTTATTACAAGTATTAAGACGATATCAAATATAGATAAGAGTATAATAAATACTATCGTTATGTTTGACCCTAGTTCAAAGCAGTTTAAAGATGCAGTTTCTAGCGTAGACTCAAAAGAAGTTACACTAATCGGATATTTTGAAATTACGAGCAAAGACAGTTCTGATATCCCAGATGAATTTAAAGTCGCGGATAAAAACAGTAAGTAGAGTTATTTTAGCTTAGTATAATTATTGATAAAAACATTCGATTATTTTTGCAGTTTAAATTATTTTGTTTATATTTGTCAAATAAATACTACCTTTTGAGTTTAGGCGATGTAGTATTCCAGCAAAAACTCAATACACTATAAATCTAAAACTTTAAATTATGAAGCAGTTATGTATAGTTAAACGAATGTTCGTCATTATGTTTTTCTCTTACTTAAATCTTACGAGTTGTTCCTCAGAGCAAGTCAACATTGATGACAAAAAATTTGGTGATACCATCTCATTAACGTCTAAAAATGTAGAAAATAATATATTATGCAATCCTGAAGACCTAAATACAATTGACGACTCACATATAATCATAAAAAACAGCGGTAGAAAAGCCCCTATATTTATGGTATTCAATGTTAAAGACTGGAGTTTAACATCAGAATTTGGTCAGCTAGGTAGTGCAAAATCAGAATATATTATGCCAAAAATTGTGAAAGGTTATAGCAATAGCATTGAAATATACGATGTGCATCATAATAATATTACAGATGTTAAATCCAACAAACAGGTTGATTTTGAAAAGTCAAACGATGCAATGATTCAAGATATATATAATAGCGGTTCGTTCTATTTGTACGAAAATTTCAGCAAACAAAATGGCGGAACTATAGAAAAAGTGGAAAATAATAAATTGTCGGAATTTTACCGATTCCCCGATTTGAGAGAGCGATTCGCAGATCCATTTAGTTATAAAGGATCGATAGGCATAAATCCTAAAACCTGTGATGTTGTATACGCATACCAATATTTTAGACGTTTTGACATATTGGATAAGAATGGTGATGTTATTAAAATATGTAAAAGTTCGGATAGCGAGATAACTAATTTAGATAATTCAACCTTAGACGAGGATAACTCTAGAATCTATTATTGGGGAGTATCAACTACTGAAAATAGCATCTTCTTAACTTATATAGGATTGATTCCTAATGAAATAAGTGAAAAATCTGCAACTTACATAGAAGAGTACGACTGGAGGGGAAACCCAAAACATAAATACAAACTAGATGGTATATTTTCACACATAACTTATCTAAATAATTCATTTGTATGTGTGTCTCCTTTTCTTGAATCACCATTTGTTGTGTATGAAATAGAGAAAGGGAAATAATGATAAATGATTAATCACGACAAGCGTAGAAATAGTATTACTAAAAATAGTACTGCTGAGCCCTGATAAAGTTGCCAGGGTCGAACTGGGTCAAACAGGGTCGCGACAAGCGACTAAATATTTATAGAAATAATCACAAAATATTATAACTATAATCATTTAGTCGCTTGTCGCGACCCTGTTTGACCCTGTTTGCCCTGTTTGACCCAGTATGTCTCGTCCTAAAAAAACTTTACAGTTTAGTGTCTTAAATACTCTTAGTTATTAATTAAAGCAAATAGCTCATCTTTAATACGCGGGATATTAAATCCTGTAACAGATGAAATAAATGTAAATGGAATATTAATAATTCCTTTCTCTTTAATCTCGTCCGCGATAGCTTCCATTAAATCTTCGTCTAACATGTCAGACTTAGTAATCGCTAACATTCTATCCTTATCCATCAATTCTGGATTGTAAAGCTGAAGCTCTCTCAAAAGTATAGAATACTCCTCAGAAATATCGTCTGCATCTGCTGCTATCATAAACAACAGCACAGAGTTTCGCTCGATATGGCGCAAGAAACGTGTTCCAAGCCCCTTACCTTCGTGAGCACCTTCGATAATCCCTGGGATATCTGCCATTACAAAAGACTTATAATCATGATATTGTACAATACCAAGATTAGGCTCTAAAGTAGTAAATGCATAATTGGCAATCTTAGGCTTAGCGGCAGAGATAGATGATAACAACGTAGATTTACCAGCATTAGGAAAACCTACAAGACCAACATCAGCTAATATCTTTAGCTCCAAAATAAACCACCCCTCAACACATTCACCTCCAAGTTTAGCATAACGAGGAGCTTGATTTGTTGCAGATTTAAAGTTCCAGTTACCTTTACCGCCATGACCACCTTTTACAAGAATGACGTCTTGACCTTCTTCGGTAACTTCACATACCACTTCACCAGTTTCCGCATCACGCGCTACCGTTCCTAGTGGTACATCTAAGATAATATCAGAGCCGTCCTTACCAGTACAACGTGCTCCACCACCATACTCACCATCTTCGGCGTGAATATGCTTACGATATTTTAAGTGTATAAGTGTCCAATATTGACTATTGCCACGTAAAATGATGTGTCCGCCACGTCCTCCGTCTCCACCGTCAGGACCTCCGAATTCAACAAATTTCTCATGTCTAAAGTGGACTACTCCACCACCTCCGTTACCAGAGCGACAAAAAATCTTTACGTAGTCAACAAAATTTGATGATGCCATATATATATAAATAAATAAATTTACGAGGTGTCTAACAATCCCTTTATGTAATTTCAAGTAAAAAAAGTAGGCTTTTGCGATAAGCGTAACAGTTATCGCAAAAGCCAATATCAGTAACAAATACAAGCATCTGTATTTAAATGTACTATATTATGATTTTACCGTTATAACAAAAAATGACAGACATCCTCCGTTTCAAGGTGCAAAGATAGTCTCTATTTTTCTTTTTTCAAAACTAAAGCACTACGGTTTGTGTTATAAACTCTTAAATAATGACGTTCATCTTTCTCTTGTACAGTAAAATATCTACTTTTTCGCGCTGTTCTTCCGAAACCACCATACTCTGTATCATCACTTGACATTACTAATTTATATACCCCAGGCTCAGGAACATTAATTTTGTAATCAGCGATAGAGTGTGAAGGACTCCAGTTAACAATAAATACTAAATCAGACTTAGTATAAACCATAGTCTTATTAGTAACGTCCATATTTATGATATTGCCATACTCTTCTTCAAGAATCTTATATTCCTTAACAAGTTTTATCATATCAATATCAAACTGCTGTAGGAATTTATATCTTAATAAGTCATTGGTTGCTAAGCTCCATTGACGACGAGCCATATCATAACTAAATCCATTACCTTCACGAGGGAAGTCAACCCATTCTGGGTGTCCGAACTCATTACCTAAGAAGTTTAAGTAACCATGCCCACCTGTAGTAATAGTAAATAGACGTATCAACTTATGAAGAGCCATACCACGGTCAATAATCACATTTTTATGATCACAACACATGTGATAATACATCTCCTTATCCATAAGTCTAAAAGCAATAGTCTTATCACCTACCATAGACTGGTCATGTGATTCTGCATAGGCTATTGTCTTAATCCATGGAAGTCTGTTTGACATTTGTTCCCACATTTGCCAAATATCCCAATCTTCGTCTTTTGTATTTTCTATTAAGTCTATCCAATAGTCAGGAATATTCATACCTAAACGATAATCTAAACCCATACCTCCATTTTCTAGAGGAACAGTCATTCCTGGCATACCACTAACATCTTCTGCTATGGTAATAGAACCTTCTTTTAAATCATGTACTAACTTACTAGCTAAAGTAAGATATAGTATAGCATCTTCATTAACTTGGTCTCCAAAGAAACTATCATAGCTACCAAACTCTGTATAGCCAAAATGCTTATACAACATAGAAGTCACACCATCAAAACGGAAACCATCAAAATGGAATTCATTTATCCAATATTTGATATTACTTAATAAGAAGTGCTCAACCTCTGGTCTAGCATAATCAAAGTTTTTAGAATCCCAATAAGGCTGGTCTCCTGCTGCACCATCACGTGCATAAAGATTAGTGCCGTCTAATTCATTAAGACCCTCATTAGTGTTTTTCACAAAGTGAGAATGCACAATATCCATAACTACAGCTATACCATTTTTATGGGCTGTATTAACAAGTTCTTTTAATTCGTCAGGTGTACCATAACGACAAGAAGGCGCAAAGAAGTTAGACACATGATAACCAAAACTTCCGTAGTAAGGATGCTCAGCAACAGCCATCAATTGAATGGTGTTGTAGCCTAGCTCTTTTACGCGAGGTATGATATCTCTTGTAAACTTTTTGTAAGAACCAATGCGGTCTTGTTCTTGAGCCATACCTATATGTGCTTCATAGATTATAGGTGCTCCTAATTTTGCGACTTTAAAGCGGCCATCTGTCCATTTAAATGGAGTCTCGGGATTCCAAACACAAGCTGAATAGTTATGTGTTTCTAAGTTTTCATACATGTAACGAGCATGAGAGGGAATACGTTCTTGGAAACCATTATCACTATGCACTACTATTTTATATAGCGACTTGTGAGTAATGTATGCCCCTGTAGATTTGTCTGGTAAGAAAATTTCCCATACTCCATTTTCTATCCTTGTTAACCTAAGAGAAGTATGCTGCCAGTTATTAAAATCTCCACAAATATAAACGTCTTTGGCGTTTGGTAACCATTCTCTAAACATCCAACCTTTACGTCTTTTGTTATAATGCAAACCAAAATACAGATATGAATTGGCATATTCACTTAAAGAACCACAATTATTCTCAATTTCTTGAAGTCTATTTACAAAATTAGTATTTCTTCGTGTTACAACATCAGCAACGGGCGCTAACCAACCATCGTTACTAATAATAGGTAATATTCTTTCACTCATATCAAATAAACAATTAGTAATTTCCCATAAATGTAGCAATTTTATTTTAAAATAAAAACTTTTTACGTTTTTTATTTAACAATTTTGTTTTTAACCTTTATTAAAAAGCCTAAACAGCACATCTAAAATAACAACCCAAAAACTCTTAATATGCAGAAACAACCCACGTTACAAGCTCTATAACGCATATTTTCTTGTTTTTCTAGACTAAGTCAATGATTAGACTACTCAAATATTAAAACAGAAAATCAGCTACTTATCACTTTAAAATTTTCTCCTCTTCAGACTCTAAAATTTCACATATAAAAAGGATATATTTTTTTATTTTCCACACTAAAACCCTACTTAAAATCACAATTTATCATTTTTTATATTGAAAATTAACGAATTATTCGTATTTTTGCATCCAAAATGAGCTAAAATTAATATTAATTACAAATAAATCTTAAATCTTATGTTCAAAGGACATCCTAAAGGATTAATTATCGCCTCTATTGCGAATATGGGCGAACGTTTCGGCTTCTACACAATGATGGCGATTCTTCTATTGTTTCTTCAATCAAAATTCGGCATCGATGCTGGTGAAGCTGGTAAAATTTACTCTACATTCTACTTTTTAATTTATGTTTTAGCCCTTGTCGGTGGTATCATCGCTGACCGTTTCTTAGGTCTTGGCAAAACTATCTTTATTGGTATTGGCCTTATGTTATTAGGCTATGTACTTATGTCACTTCCTGGAAGTGGTCTTTACATAGTACTTGCTGGTCTACTTATCATCTCTCTAGGTAATGGTCTTTTCAAAGGTAACCTTCAAGCTCTTGTTGGTAACCTATATGAAGATCCTAAATACGCTCACCTTCGTGATAGAGCTTTCAGTATTTTCTACATGTGTATTAATATAGGTGCAATTTTCGCGCCATTCGCTGCTACAGGCATACGTAACTGGTGGTTAGCAAAAAACAGTTTTGCTTACAATGGTGCACTTCCTAGCATCTGTAACAACTTCCTTAACGGAGATACTGTTGACACTGCAACTTTCCAAAGACTTGCTAATGAAGTTTCTGCAAGCCCAGTTTCAGACCTTTCAGCTTTCGCTACACAATATCTTGACGTATTCAACACTGGTTACCACTTTGCTTTTGCTATTGCTGCTGGTTCTATGGTAATCTCTATGCTTGTTTACATGTTCTGCAAAAAACACCTTCAAGCTGGTGATATCACTGCTTCTCAACAAGCAAAAGCTGCTGCTGCTGCTGGTGTAAAAGTTGAAAAAATGTCTTGGGAAGAAGAAAAACAACGTCTTATCGCTTTAGGTCTTGTTTTCGTTATCGTTATCTTCTTCTGGATGTCTTTCCACCAAAACGGTGTTACATTAACTCTTTTTGCTCGTGACTATACAGAAACTCATGTTGGTGCTGGTACTAGCTTAATCTTCAATGTATCTTCACTAATGGGTCTTCTTCTTTCTATAGGTGGTATCATTTCTTTAATTAACTACGCTATCAAAAAAGATGTTAAGAAAATCGTTGTTTCTGCTATCATCGCTGTTGTTGGTCTTGCTATCGTTAAATATTTCTATGGCGAATTTAGTGCAACTGACGGTTCTGCAATCTCTCCTGAGTTATTCCAATCTTTCAACCCTCTATTCGTTGTAGGTCTTACTCCTATCGTTATTGCGTTCTTTGCATGGCTTAACAAAAAAGGTATAGAGCCTTCTGCACCTCGTAAAATTGGTATCGGTATGTTTATCGCTGCTATTTCTTTCGTAATTATGTTAGTAGGTTCTCTAGGTCTTGTTTCTCCTAGCGATTTAGCTGGTGCTACAGATTACGAACGTACTTCTGCTTACCTTCTTATTTCTACTTACTTCTCACTAACTGTTGCTGAATTATTCCTTAGCCCTATGGGTATCTCTTTCGTATCGAAAGTTGCTCCTCCTCGTTTCAAAGGTTTAATGCAAGGTGGTTGGCTATGTGCTACTGCTATTGGTAACCAACTTCTTTTCGTTGGTACTGAATTATGGAGCAAAGCTGAAGTATGGCAAGTATGGGTATTCTTTACTATTTGTTGTATTATCTCAGGTTCTATCATTTTCATGTTAATGAAAAAATTAGAAAAAGTTGCTAAATAATCGTAATTGATTAATTAACAAAACTATTCATATAAAACAGAAGTTACTCCATGTTTATGGAGTAACTTCTGTTTTTTTTACATCTCGTCTTTGACACATTAAAGCATAACTACAAGGCTTATATCTCACTGTTACAGCAAATTATAAGCCTTGTAACTTTTCGTATTTTGTAGTATATTTTTTCTATTTCATGTTTTTTTATTTTTATACAAGTGTCAAAGTCCCGTGTAATTTGCATCGTATTCATTTATCCTTAACCTATGTAATATGTAATTAAAAAACATCTCTCTAATTTATTTTGTTATGCAGCGATTTTGTATTATCTTTGTTGTTATGAATTGGGTTTATTATATAAAAATATTCAATTATGATTGGTGATAATACTACATACACTAATAAAGATAGATCTAGAGATTACTCTGCGATCTTTTCTCGTCGTGTGTTTCGTAGTATAATTGACAATGATGATTTTTCATATATAGATATTATAGCAAATAGGTATGACCGAGATTTAATATTAAATGGCAAACATAGTACATATTTTGAATATATAAAATATTTATACAAACATTTATCTAAGGAGTATAGGTGCGAATATCTATATAAGAATACTATAATAAATGAGTTATTAGTAAAAAAACATGGAACAAAAAGTACTATTGCTATAAACGAATTTAGAGCAGGTGATACGATTGTTGATATTGCATTATTCAATGGAGTTAGCAGGGCATTTGAAATTAAAACTGAATATGATTCAGACAAAAGATTGCTTTCCCAGCTATCAAGTTATTGCAAGATATTTCATGAATGTTATATAGTTATTCCTGAAAGTTTACTATTGAAGTATATTGATATAGTTGAAGACAATATTGGGATTGACCTTCTTTACGTAGAGCGAGGTCTATTAAAAATTAAGACTTATAGACATGCTATGACTAATACAACAGTAGATCCATAATGATTAAAAGCCTTAGAGTAAATGAGTATAAAAATATGGTTGAAACGCATTTTGGTACACTTCCAGACGTATCAAGTTTTCGAATGTATAATGCTTGTTTAGAATTATTGAGACAAATTAATAGTAGTGAATTACAAAGGCTATTTAATGAAGAAATTAAATTACGTAAGACTGTTACTCCTAGTCTAAATAAAGTCATCAGAGAATTACGACAGGTCTGTTTGAGTTTTAATGTCAGCTTAGAACTATACAAAGAGTTGGAATCAAAGTTGAAAACAAAAATAATTATATAAGCTATGTATTTACCATATTTAAGAGGAAAACTATCTGTTATCTCTCAAAGGAAACCAGAAATCTCTACTTAAGGATGTTGTGTGTACATTTAAGGTTCTTAAGAGGCATGATGTTTTTGAATTAATAGAAAAGGATCACAGTCGTGTTGAAACCAGAAAATGCAGTATACTTCCTGCCGAAGAGTATCTATTGGAAGAGAGTCTTTCAGGGTGAAAAGAACTTAAAACTATTATCCGCATGGATGTCACTGGTGAAGTTAAAGGAAAAGTGTCAAGCGACACACACTATTATATCAGCAATGAGAATATTGGCAGTGCGGCGGCATACTATAGTTCACTAGTTAGGGGTCATTGGAATATTGAGAATAAGTTACATTGGCATCTTGATGTAACATTCAGAGAAGATGAATGTAGGCAATAGTGGGTTATGCTGGCAAAATTTATGGTATTACGGAAGGTTGCTTTACATCTTTACATCTTGTTTTACAGCAGAGTGATAGGTTGAGTATGAAGAAAAAAGCGTATATTTGCAGTGAAATAAACATCTAGTAAAATTTAAATTATTAACTAGACAGAGTTTATACTACACCCCCTTTTCAAAGTTACAGGTAGTTTTTATATTACAAAATATTTTTAATAGTTATTTTTCGTAATCTTATTTTTATATTTTATTACTATGAAACAGATTAGAGAAAACATTCATAACAAAAGTATAATAATCATAATATAAAGTTTAGTACCATGAAACATACATCTATACACATAAATTATAAAATAGCTGAATTCAACCTGCAAATGCAACTGAATTCATATTTATAATTTGTTTAAATTTTTCATTTGGTGTGAGGTATCCGAGTCTTTTACGAGGACGATTATTTAGCTTGCTTTCAATC
>JAWXTP010000041.1:0-21837 GCA_044433415.1 Rikenellaceae bacterium | reverse complement strand
TAAATACAACACTTCTACTGAATATGATGCTGAGCATAACTATAAGTGGGACTTTGCTTTAGGTGCTATTGACTTAACTACAGCTTCGAGAACTGCAACTGGTACTCCTACTCGTATGTTTGCTAAATTCCCATTTGAATAATAGATAGATTGAACTAAAATAATTCCTTGTTTAAAGAGGCTTGTGGTATTTCACCACAAGCCTCTTTTTAAATTGGATTATTATTAAAACTTGAAATAAAAAATAAAATTAACATTATTCAAAATAAAATTAAATTCATAATTATATTTTGATTACGATTGGGACGATTGTCTCGAGGAACACCCCTAAAAGGGCGCAAGAGAAAAGCCTAATAACGACTTATGTCATTCCTAAAACTTTTATCAAATAAAGAAGGAGTGCAACCAAAGCTACACTCCTCTCAACTAACAAACTTTTTTAACTATATAATTACGCAATCTTTATAAGTCTCTTACCAAACGAACAAAATTATTTATTCTAATCACATCACCTTGAGGACCATGACCATTAGCGAATTCTGAAGCATCACCAGATTTTGGATCGCTTCGTTGAGAACCTGCTCCATGTATATCTACCCAATTTGGTGTAGTGTTACCACCTCTTTGCTGGCCACCTTGTTGACCGCCTCTTTGCTGGCCACCTTGACCACCTCTTTGTTGACCACCTTGTTGTCCTGGAGCACCTTGTTGTCCTGGAGCACCACCTCTATTAGCCATTTGTAAAGAATCTCCCTGTGGATGTTGAGGTCTTTGTCCATTCATACCTTGACCTTGAGGTCTACCCTGTCCACCAGCTTGTTGACCGCCTTGACGTTGACCCATGCCTTGACCGCCTTGCCCAGGCCCTTGACCTTGTCCCATACCTGGCATACCCTGAGAATTAGACATATTACCAAGACTACGACCAAAGGCTACATAAACCCCAGCACTACCAGAATTTTGTGAACCTGAGTTTTCATGAGTTGTAGAAGTCCAATAAAAAGGATAATCCTCTACACCTGCTTCATCCATTATCGCTGTTGCATCAAACATAGGATCTATAGCTGCTGAAGATGTTGTAAGTGGAGAACGACTATAATCTACTATACTTTGAAGTTCTTTAGCATTTGGAACTCTCCAATCTGAATATCCTAAATATTTAGCTTTATTCATATCCTGAGCATACTGTAATGCAGACTCCCAATTCATGCTTTCTTTACTATCATCTTTACTCCACATTAAAGAAGTTGCCTTATCACTAATAGTACCGTTACCATTATCTACAAAATCATTTTGTCCGTAGGCTGCACCTCTTACAAAGCGAACAACAAAAGGTTTTTCAGCATTTCCAAAATTTAAACCATAACCTTTTATACGACCATCGGCAAAATTTACCCCGAAAACAAGATTCTCATGTTCTGTAGACCCTACATAACGAGTCTCTGTAAGCATCTGTGAGTCTATATCTCTATTACCATTGGCAGCATATTTAAAATCAAAAAACGAAGTGTTCATAAAAGGTGTTCCATTAACTCCACTACCTCCAGTAAGATTAGGGCTAACATCTGCACCACTAAACAAAATCAACGAATAAGCCTCTTTAATAGTTGGAATACGCCAATCGGAATGCCCTGCTAACTCAAAAGATTTAACAGCTTCTAAAGCCTCGCTATATCCCATAACTTCATAGCCCTTTTGCCAAATAAGCCCTGTTACATTATCTGTAATAGTGCCATCGCCATTATCTGTATACGAAGGAGCATTACCATTATGTTGAGCATCTTGACCATAAAAAGCCTTTCCTTTTTTAGGAGCTTTTATTTCCTCAACATTATCAAAACATTTGATTTGATCTGTGTCTACAACCTTGTAATTAGCACCAGTCTGAGCATTAACACTCATTGCTGTCGCTGCAAATACACAAGCTGCACAAAACTTAATTCTTCTCATAATTTTATTTTTAAAATTTCATCTTTTATATAAGGAAATTTGTGAAGGCGTTAAAAGTCTTCATGTACTTAGAACTACTTTTTAATATAAAGTTAAATTCTATTTTTGTTTAGTTTCTTTAAAATATTTATCAATAACCATAATCGAAACTAAATCTTCTATTTTTTTATTACGAAACTGCTCTACATAATTATGAGCAGCATTGATAATTTTATTAGCTTCTTCAGGGTGAGATATGTAATAATTCATTTTCTCGTCCAGATCTGAATAATCATCCTTTATCTCAACATAATGAACTCCTCCTACAAGCGTGCTTTCTAAAAACCACGTTTCATATTTCGGCTTAGGCATTACTGCTAGTGAATTAGATGACATAACCCATTTGAGATTTGTAGCAACGTCATTGCCTTCTAAGCAAAGTATGAACTTATATTTTAAATGCTCATAAGTTGACACATAACCTATGTTCCAGGCTTTACGTTCATCTGTAAAATGACAAATAGAACCTAGCTTACACTTTGGATGATTAAAATATTTTTTAAAAAAATCTTGTCTATGCGGTTGGCTAGCATAAGAAATGCCTATAAGTTTATCTTCTTTATCTTCAAAAGATATATAATCCTTGATAAAATAAAAATGACGTATTTTGTCTAAAGCAAGTAATACTGAATTAGAATTATTTTCTGTAATAGGTCTACTTTTAACAAAAGATGGCTGTATAGGAATATGTGTTATATCACCAAAGGTAAAACAACAATTGAGGCTCCTTTTATAACAACGTAAGTACTTAGCTGTATCTATACAGTAGTTTCCATTAGAGCGCTTACCATTATAATAGCCATGTAACTTTAAATCTTTCACCCTATAAACAGCTTCTTCAGGGTTGTTGAAGTCAAAATTCTTATTATTTAAACTATTACATAAAGCGACTCGCCTGTCTACTAATTCTTTTTGTTCTTTAGTTAATTTTTCATATAAAGACAATACTTTCTGTCTCTCTAGCCTCTTTATAAAGGTTGGTTTGATTGAATCAAAGGCATAGGATACAAAATAAAGAAATCTATTGTTTTTCTTATATCTTACTTTTTTACTGTGTGTAAATAACATTATATAAATATATAGAAATTGTAGTAATTAGTTATAACTTACAAATACTAACGTACTGGTTTATACGTATAACTAGGACAAACAGTATTTATTTGGTTAATTTAAATCCTGTCTAAAAAATTGTATATTATTAAAGGGTATAATTAAGGGGAACTTTTAGAATCTCTTTTATTTAAGTGCCTGGAAAATGGTGGTTACACATTACCAGGCATTAAAAAAAACTTCTAGAAGTATGCTTAAAAAGTTTAGAATAAACTTTTTAATGCAGAAGCAGCACTACTAACTGCTGAAGAAGTAGACGAAGAAGTAGTAGAGCTACCTGAGGTAAAGCCGAAACCAACTAGCAAACCATCGTAATTTTCAAGTAACGATGATACAGTACTTAATGTTGTACTACTACCTGTTATAGAAGATAATTTCTCAACAAAAGATAACGCTGCATCAGCACTAAATAATAGTGATAATGATGTTCCCGATAGTCTAGCATAAGCATTAATGGTACCTATGTTTACTGTACCTGCAACACTAAACTTAAGAGCTATTTTATCGTTGCTAGAATCTAAAGTATAAGTTCCTGATAGAGTCTGACCTTTCACAACACATGAGAAAGATAAATCAGAACCAAAAGTAAATGAAAAACTACCTGCAACAATACCCACTTTTTCAAGCTGAGGAGTTAATTTAGACTCTATTTGAGTAGATGCTGCAGAACCTGCAAGACTTGACAACACTCCATCACTTTCTAACTCTAAAGATGGTGCTGAGTAAGTCCAAGTACCTGCTAGACCTGATGATGAAAGTGTTTCACCTCCTGTTATTGAAGTTACTGCGCTTGTCACAGTATTAAGAATGTTACTAAGCTGTGCTTTAGCTTCAGTACCGCATAACATAACGAAACATACGGCTGTTAAACTGACTAATTTTTTCATAGTATTTGGTTTAAAGGGATTATTGATTATAACGAAATTGTTTGCTTTTTATTGCGGCAGGATAAAAAAAGGTGACTGCAAAATTTATTCCACAAATCACCTTAAGTAGCATAGTAATAACACTATTTTCCTAGTACGTATGAGAAGATTAAAGGAGCAACAATAGTAGCATCACTTTCAACGATAAATTTAGGAGTATCTACATCTAGTTTACCCCAAGTGATTTTCTCATTTGGAACTGCACCTGAATATGAACCGTAAGATGTTGTAGAATCAGAGATTTGACAGAAGTAAGCCCAAAATGGAACATCTTCCCACTCCAAATCTTGATACATCATAGGTACTACACAAATTGGGAAGTCACCAGAGATACCTCCACCGATTTGGAAGAAACCTACACCTGTAGAAGAGTTAGCTCTATACCATTCTGTAAGGTAAATCATGTATTCAATACCAGATTTCACTGTTGAAGCCTTCATCTCATTTTTGATAACATAAGAAGTGAAGATATTACCCATAGTACTATCTTCCCATCCTGGAACGATAATAGGCAGGTTACGCTCAGCAGCTGCTAGCATCCATGAATTTTTAGGATCTATTTGGTAGTATTGCTCTAATTCTCCACTAAGAAGTAGTTTATACATATATTCATGAGGTAAGTAGCGTTCGCCTTTAGCATCTGCATCTTTCCATATTTTCTCAATGTGTGACTGTAGACGACGGAAAGCCTCCTCTTCTGGAATACAAGTATCAGTAACACGGTTTAGGTGGTTATCTAATAACTCACGTTCTTGCTCAGGAGTTAAATCACGGTAATTTGGCACACGTTTGTAAAAGTCGTGAGCTACAAGATTCATAATATCCTCTTCAAGGTTTGCACCTGTACAAGTGATAATATCAACTTTTCCTTCTCTAATCATTTCAGCTAGAGAAATACCCAACTCAGCAGTACTCATAGCACCACCAAGAGTTATCATCATCTTACCACCAGCGTCAATATGAGCTTCATAGCCTTTAGCTGCATCTACTAATGCCGCAGCGTTAAAGTGGCGGTAGTTGTGTAAAATAAATTGTGAAATTGGACCTTTAGTCATTTTTTTTTGAAATTTAAAGTTCTTTTTTAAAGATACAAAGGTATATTTTTTTATCTTTGTAGCAATAAATAATAACAAATTTTTTATATGAAGTACAATTTTGATGAGCCTTTTTGTCGTTACGGCACTGTTTGTGAGAAATATGACAATAACAAAGAAGTATTTGGACGTGAGGATATTATTCCTCTTTGGATTGCTGATACTGATTTTAAAACTCCTGATTTTATAGTGAATGCTATAAAAAGTAGGATAGAACATCCATCTTTTGGATATAGCTTTCGTTGTAAATATTTTTACGAAGCCGCGCGCTCTTGGGTATGGCGTAGAAACAATTGGGACGCAAAATTAGAATGGTTTGGATTTACTCCAGGCGTTGTTTGTGGTATCTCTTATGGTATAAATTCATTTACAGCCCCAGGTGATAAAATACTTATCCAACCTCCTGTTTACCCTCCTTTTGCTAGAACTATCATTGCTAATAACCGCGTGGTGGTAAACAACCCTCTTATAGAAACTGAAGGTACTTATGAAATTGACTTCATAGATTTTGAAGAAAAACTTAAAGAAGTTAAACTATTTATCCTTTGTAATCCTCATAATCCTACAGGTCGTGTGTTTACTTATGATGAACTAAAGAAAATGGGCGAACTTTGTGTAAAACATGGTGTTTACATAGTTTCTGACGAGATACACGCTGACTTAGTGTTTGCTAATCACAAACATATACATATAGCTTCTATTAGTGAAGAAATAGCAAATATAACATTAACTTATTTTGCTCCTAGTAAAACATTTAATGTGGCAGGTTTCTCTACTGCTATAGCAGTTATTCCAAATCCTGAAATGAGAGCTATGTATGAGGCATGCGCTAATCAAATTCACGTTGACCAAGGTAACATCTTTGGTGCTGTAGCAACAAGAGCCGCTTACAATAATGGTGATGAATGGGTGGATGAACTTAACGTATACCTTGAAGCTAATGCTGACTTTACTATAGACTACCTAAAAGCTAATATGCCTAAGATAAAATGTAATAAACCTGAATCAACTTTCTTACTTTGGTTAGATTGTCGCGAATTAGGGCTTACACAAGAGGAACTTTGTGATTTTATGCTTAACAAAGCTCACTTAGGTCTTAATAATGGAGAAATGTTTGGTGAAGAAGGTGTAGGTTTTGTAAGACTGAACATAGGTACACAAAGAGCAGTACTTACTAAGGCTCTAGAACAACTTAAGGATGCGTATTTAAAACTAGGATTTTAATAATATTTTCAAAACAGAACCATGATTATAGATGCCAAAGGAAAACAATGCCCTGCTCCAATAATAATGACAAAGAAAGGCATTAAAGCTGCTGCTGAGGGCGAAAAAATCGAGGTTATTATTGACAATGATACTTCTTGTCTAAACCTATCAAACTTCTTAACAGAAATGAAGATAGAGTTTAGTACACAAATTAGTAATGGCGAGACTACTATCACTTTTTACAAGGGTGAGGGCGTGGTTGTAAGAAACGACTCTAGCGATGAGGTTTGTGCTATCCCAGAAGATGACACTACTGCTATAACTAACTATGCTATAGTAATAAAAAGTGAGAATATGGGTGTCGGAGATGTAGAGCTTGGTAGCTTACTGATGCGCGCCTTTATGGCTACAGTTTGTGAAAGCGAACTATCTCTACCTAAATACGTAGTTCTTTATAATTCGGGAGTAAAACTAGCGGTTGAGGGTAACGATATAGCTATAAGACTTAAAGAATTAGAGGATAAAGGTGTAGAAGTAATAGTCTGTGGTACTTGTGCAGATTACTACAACTTAAAACAACAAATACCTCAAAAGAACATAGGTAATATGTTTAAAATTGTTGAAGCTCTAAATAAGGCCTCAAAAATAATCTATCCTTAAACGATTACAAATGTCTGAATTAAATTTATACTATGATAACGCTGCTACTTCTTTCCCTAAACCGAAAGAGGTAGCTGACGCTATGTGTAGATATATAAATGAGTGTGGTGGGACTTACGGTCGTGCCGCGTATAGACGTGTTGTAGATGCTACACTTCTTGTTGAAGAATGTAGAGATTCCATAGCTGAACTTATAGATGCAGATTCTGAGTCCATTTTCTTTACTCATAATGCTACACATGCTGCAAACCTTGTGCTTCAAGGTATTAACTTTACCGAAAACGACGTTATAGCAATCTCTCCTCTAGAACATAACGCTATAATGAGACCTCTAGAATATCTTTATAAAGAAAAAGGAGTTAAATATATAGTAACACCTCATGAAAGCGACGGTTTGATTAAAACGCATGAATTAGAGCAATTTTTAGTAGAGAATAAAGTAAAAATGCTTATCCTAAATCACCAAAGTAATATTAATGGTGTGATACAACATCTATCAGAAATTTGTAGGATAGCGAAACACTGCAACGTTTTAGTTTTAGTAGATGCAACACAATCTATAGGTTCTTCAAGAGTAGATGTTAAATATCTCGAATTAGATTTTTTAATTTTCACAGGACACAAAAACTTATTAGGGCCTACAGGTGTGGGAGGTGCATATATTAAAGACTACTCTTTGGTTAAACCTTTAATATATGGTGGTACAGGTAGCAATTCCGACAGCTACATTATGCCTACGCATGCTCCAGATATTTTTGAAGCAGGAACACCCAATATCTCGTCCATAGCTGGTTTACATGCTGCACTTACAGCTAGCAAACCTAAATATCACAAGTTTACAAACTTCTTAGACCTAATTACTGAAATAAAAAATATAGAAAATTTAAACTTTATTGGTGCTAACAGTCCAGAATGGCAGGGTGAAGTTTTCTCTCTGACACACAAGACATTGTCTATTTCAGAATTTTCAAATAAACTATATAACGACTACAAAATAGAGGTTCGCTCAGGGTTACATTGTTCTCCTTTAGCACATAGAACACTAAAGACCTTCCCTAGCGGCACTGTACGTTTTTCAACATCACGATTTCATACCAAAGAAGATTTTGCTTATCTTTCACAAGCACTAAAATCGTTTTAACGCTTTAAATATGAAAATATTATATACTTTCCACTCTACTAAAGATGCTGCAAAAAGCGTAAAGATATGCGAAAATAACGGTTTACAATTATCTATAGTTACTATTCCTGAGTACATATCCTCAGAATGTGGCATAGCCTTTAATGTAGACCCTACAGAACAAGAAATAGTAGATACTTTATTAAAAACTATTAAAATTACACCTGTAAAATATGAACAAAAATAGTAAATTTGATTTATTATCAACCGTAGAACAAGGAGGCTGCTCTGCAAAAATTCCTGCTAAAGAGCTAGATGGATTATTGTCATCTATTCCCCTTCTTAAAGATGCAAATGTTATGGTTGACATAGATACTCACGATGATGCAGGTGTATATCGTTTAAACGACCTTACAGCTCTTATTGTAACAACAGATTTTTTCCCTCCTGTGTGTTCTGATGCTTACGAATTTGGAGAGATAGCCGCAACCAATTCATTAAGTGACATCTATGCTATGGGTGGAAAACCTTTACTGTCATTAAATTTGAATATGTTTCCTTCAAAAACTTTACCTCTTACAGTTTTAAGAGATATTATTGCTGGTGGTCAATCTAAAGTTAACGAAGCGGGAGCTTTCACTATGGGTGGTCACACTATTGAAGATACTACACCTAAATATGGTTTAGCTGTCGTAGGTACTGTTCACCCAGATGAGTTAATAGCAAATTCGGGTGCTAAACCTGGTGATGTTCTTATACTTACTAAACCTCTAGGTGTAGGAGTTATGATAGCTGCTCACCGCTTAGAGATGGCAGAAGGTGAAGACTATCTTATGGCCTTAGAACAAATGAAGCTGCTTAATAAATATGGTGCTGAGCTTATGTTAAAACACAAAGTAAAATGCGCTACAGACGTTACAGGTTTTGGGCTTTTGGGGCATGCTCTAGGTATGGCAAAAGCGTCAAATGTAACATTAGAGATAGATTCTAACGCTTTGCCTACAATAAATAACACACTAGAACTGTTAGATGAGGGATGTATACCAGGGACAATTTTTAGAAATTTAGAGTTTGTAAATAATGATACTCACTTTGATGAAAACTTGGCTTTACCTCAAAAATTTATCACCTGTGATGCACAAACCTCAGGTGGATTACTTATTTCTATAGCTTCTGAGAACGCACAAAACCTTCTTAATGACTTATTGGAATGTGGGAAACATCCCTTTAGTGCTATAGTAGGACGCGTTATAGAAAAAGAAGAAACTTACCTAAAAGTAAAGTAATTTTGGCTAGTTCAATAAAAAAACACTATATTTGTGTAATATTGCAAAACTTTAAAACAATTTAACTTCTTAAATATCAAGATATTTATTTAAGGAACTTTTATATTTTCCCTACAATAATAATCTATTTAGAAAACTATATAAAATTTATGAAAAACAAATTTAACCCTACAAAATATCAATTAGAAACTTTTGTTACTAAAAGAGTATTTAACGATGATTCAAAGTGGACTCTAGACGACTGTGAATGTGAACAGCCTTCATTAATTAGAGCTGTTTACGAAAAACAACAACTAGAACTTAAAGATGATTCATGGGGTATATACAAATTTGCTGACTGGCTACCTATCTCTAGAACTCTAGAAGGTTCAGCAGCTCCTGTTACTTATAAAAGCGAAAAACTTGCTCAATATTTAGGTTTAGAAAACCTTTATATAACTCTTAATGGTTATCACCCAGAAGTAGGAGCATTAATGGCTACTTGTTCGTTTAAAGAAACTGAGGCTTACTCTGTATGTGGTAGACTTTCTCCTGATAACGGCAAAACTCTTGTTGTAGCTTCTGCTGGTAATACCGCTAGAGCTTTTGCAAAAGTATGTTCTGAAAATAACATACCTTTGCTTTTATGTGTTCCTAAAGATAATATCAATGCTTTATGGAGTGAGAAACCTATAAACGACTGTGTTAAATTAGTAGTCTCAGAATCAGGGTCTGACTATTTCGATGCTATACATATCTCTAATGTAGCTGTAAAAGACGACCGATTTTTAGCTGAGGGTGGCGCTAAAAATATTGCTCGACGTGATGGCATGGCTACAACTATGCTATCTGCTGTAACAACTATAGGTGAAATTCCTGATTACTATTTCCAAGCTATTGGCTCAGGAACTGGTGCTATTGCTGCATGGGAAGCTAACCTTAGATTTATTGCTGACGGTCGCTATGGCAACAAACTTTCTAAACTTATGCTTTCGCAAAATGCTCCTTTCTTGCCTATGTATGATGCATGGAAAATAAAGTCTCGTGCTCTTCTACCTTTAGACGACAACCTAGCTCGTAAGCAAGTAGAGGAAATCAAAGCTAAGGTGCTATCAAACCGTAAACCGCCTTACTCTATAGCTGGTGGACTTTTTGATGCTCTTGTAGAAACTGACGGTGAGATTATGTGTGCTACAAATGCTGAAGCTAAAGAAGCTGCTAGAATATTTGAAGAATGCGAAGGTGTTGACATTTACTCTGCTTCTGCTGTTGCTTGTGCTACACTTATAGATGCAGTAAAAAATAACCTTATTGATAAAAGCAAAATCGTCATGCTTAATATTACAGGTGCTGGAGAAAAGAAACTTCAAAAAAATAAAGAGTTACACTATCTACAACCTAGTGCTGAATTTAGTGTTGACGCAGACGACCAAACAATACTTAAAAAATTAGCAGAAATTTTCTTTTAATGATTAATATAAAAAAAATAACTTGTTTAGTTGCTACTTGCACTTTCTGCACAGCAATATTTGCGCAAAGTTCTAAATTTTTACCTACAAATAAATCTTTAGAAAGTTTGCCTCGTATTGTTGTTGATACGTTAGATACGGATAAGGAAAATGTAAAGATAGTACTTTTCAGTAACAATTCATGGGAATATTTCTATCCTAAAAGCGATATAGATTTAATAAATTCTAATGAATACGTTACTGACCACTGGGATACTAGTCAATTATTTGCATATAAAGATATCCCTTATAGTGACTTACCTCCTATAGTAGAACTGAAACTTATTGACAATATAGACGAGTTTCATCCACCTACTATTGGTAGTATTCGTTCAAAATATGGACCGAGACGTGGAAGAAGCCATAATGGTGTAGATATTTCTATGCATACAGGCGAGCCTCTATACGCTACGTTTGATGGGAAAATAAGGTACGCAAAATATAATAGTGGTGGTTTCGGCTACCTGGTGATTATTCGTCATACTAACGGTCTTGAATCTTGGTATGGTCACCTTTCTAAGCTAAACGTTAACGCTGATGATGTTGTTAAAGCTGGTAAGGTTATTGGATTTGCAGGTAGCACAGGGCGCTCAACAGGTACTCACCTTCACTATGAAATGAGGTATAAAGATCAGACTTTTGACCCTGAGTTTTTAATAGACTTTGAGAAAGGATTGCTAAGATACGAGGTTTTTGCTTTAGAGAAATCATTCTTTAATATAAATTCAAGAGCTTCAGAAATTCTACAGGATGCTGACGAAGATTATATTTTATTAGGTTCTATGCTATCTGAGGCTTCTGACTCTGCTGCTCTAATGATTGCTAATTCTGAAAAAGAGGTAACAAAAATACGTGAACAAATAGCTTTAAGTGAAGCTGTTTATCACACTGTTAGAAGCGGAGATAATTTAAGTAGAATAGCTTCAAAATATAAAGTATCTATAGACCAAATCTGTAGATTAAATAAAATAACAAGAAGTACAACTATACGTATTGGTAGAAAATTAAGGATAAGGTAGCGCCCTATCAGAAATAAACTTACCACGTAACACGCACCAAATGCAGATACTTAGAGCATCAGCAGGTTCAGGCAAAACGTTTGCCTTAGCCTATGAATACATAAAAAATGTTATTAATGCGCCTGAAAAATATAGCGTTATTCTCGCTGTAACCTTTACAAATAAGGCTACAGACGAGATGAAACGCCGTATATTAAAAGAACTAGATCTGTTGAGAACTCCTACTCAACCAAAACGCCATGCCTATCTTGACCGCTTAATCTCCGAACTTCAAATCACTGAAACTCAAGTTGCTAAAAACGCAAAACTTGCATTGAGTAATATACTACATGATTACTCTAGATTTTCTGTACTTACTATAGACCGCTTTTTTCAAAAAATATTACGCGCTTTCGTAAAAGAACTTGGCGTGGAATCTGACTATACAGTTGACTTTAACATAGATTATATTATAGACTTAGCTATTGACAAAATTGTCGATAAGTCAAACGATGATACAGATATCGCTGCTAATCTTAAAGGGTTTACAGATGAATTAATAGACAATTCTAAAAGCTATAATATAAAATCAGCTCTAGCTCAATATGCTAAGAAAATATTCTCCGAAGAATTTGATACCAATAAAAATGAAGGTCTAAACATCTTCTACTCTAACGTCATAGAGCAAAGGAACATCCTAATAGACGAGATGGCGAATCTTGCAAACTATGCTCTTCAAATTATCAGCAATAACGGATTCACAGTAGACGACTTCCCTCGTAAGAAAAGTGGACTTTTTGGATACCTTCAAAATGTTGCCAATAAGGATATAAAAGGATATAATAGTTATGTGGCTGCTGCTGTAGATGGAAATTGGGGTAAAGGAAAGTCCTTACCTAAAGGTGTAACTATAAAAAATGAAATTACACCTATACTAAGTCAGATATGTAGTAGCTGGGACGAAAATAAGGTATTCCTATCATCAGTGGAAGTATTTGCTAAAAACTTCCGTAAATTTATGTTGTTAGGAGATATTTCTAACGAAGTAGACGACGTTTGTGCTACTTCTAATATCATGCTCTTAAGTACCACTATGAGACTTATGACTGCATTGACTAACGAAAATGATGCTCCCTTTATTTACGAAAAATGCGGTAATAGCTATGAGGTGTTTATGATAGACGAATTTCAAGATACTTCTGTCAGACAATGGGATAATTTCTTACCTCTTATTGATAATGCTCTTTCTCAATGTGAAGAAATAGCTAAATGTGTGACTATAGTTGGTGACGTGAAACAATCCATATATAGATGGAGGGGTGGTGATTGGAAACTGCTACAAGGGAATCTTAAAGACAGGATTACCCTTAAAAACAAAATCGAAGAAACAACATTAGATACAAACTGGCGAAGTAGTCGCATGGTTGTAGCATTTAACAATGCTCTTATTGGTGCAGTGGCAGATTCTCTTAACAGTCAGCTTAACAATGAAATAGACAACATAAAAGAAGCTGGTAACATTACGCTAGAACAACGTAACGAACTTACGGATACTCTAAAAAAGGCATACAACAATGCAGAGCAAAAATTTGCTGCAAAAAACAATGCCAAAACAGGATATATTTCTATCGCAGAATGTGACTTTAGCGAACAGGAGAACCTTGCTCGCATGGTGGCAAGCATAAAAGATATTCAAGATAGAGGATGTGAAGCTCGCGATATTGCTATCATTACACGTACTAATAAAGATGCTAAAAATGTTGTAGAAAGTCTTTTGGCACAAAAAGATATAGCAGGTAACGAAAATTACTGTTTTGATGCTATCTCTAACCAAGCTCTTTATCTTACAAATTCAAAAGCAGTAAAATTAATAATCACTATATTTAAATTAGGGCTTATTAATTTTACTGACAACCCTTTGTTAGTTGCTGAATATAACAAATATTTAAATAGAGATTTGAATTGTGAAGTCCTTGATGACGAACAAAGAGTTATTGCTCAGATTAGAGAGCTCTCAGTAATAGAAGCCTTTGAAAAAATCATAGATTATTTCAATCCTGCTAAAACTCAAAATGATGTAGCTTATATTCAGGCTTTATATGAACAGATTATTAATTTTTCTGCTCAGAATGTTACAGATGTTGCTATGTTTTTAGACTGGTGGGACAAAGAAAATGGTAAGTTAAGTATAACACTTCCAGACGGGCAAAACGCTATAAATGTTATAACCATACATTCAGTAAAAGGTCTTGAATATGAAGCTGTACTTATTCCATACATGAATTGGAAGCTAGAGCCTATGACTAATGATCAGATATGGGCAGAACAAAATAGCGGAATCTTCGATTTTGCAGATAACACCTTAGTTCCCTATGTGAACATGCTTGGAGAGTCTAACTTTGCATATACTTATTGTAAAGAAAAAGTGATGTCCTATGTAGATAATGTTAATGTTTTGTATGTAGCTGTGACACGAGCCGCAAAAGAGCTACACATTATGTTACCTACTAAAATAGGGAGCAAAACTGTTGCAGAAGGCATAATGGGGGTACTTACCTGTTATGACAAGGATGTGATTTTAGGAGATGATTCTAAAAGTGGGGGGAATCTTGACACTAAAATTGAAGGTAATATAAAAAGTTGGTCTACACTAAATGGTGAAAGCCGTACAGAATATGTTTTTGGTGAGAAAATAAATTTCTTAGATGGTAAAGAACAAGAAAAGACTTTAAGTTCCATACTCATTGATGAACTTAAATCTTTGGACTACCACAAAAATGACAGAATACAACTTCGATACTCCACAGAAAGATATTATGAGGATGAAACAGGTGAAAAACACCTAACACCTCGCAGCTATGGTATTTTAATGCATAAGCTATTTGAAAGAATAGAAAGCTATAATGATGTTGTTACAGAATTAGAAGCTATGCGTATTGACGGCATACTAACAAAGGCTGAATGTGAAGAAATAGCTAGCTTAGTGACACGGGCTTTTAAAAACGAAAATATACTTCAATTTTTTGACACGGATTGGAGTGTAAAAAACGAACAAAATATATTAAGACCTAATTTTGACGAAAAAGTTGTATCTTTACGCCCTGATAGAGTTATTATATCAGAAAATAAAGCAAAGATATTAGATTACAAATTTGGTAGAACTAAGAATGACAAAAACTTATCTCAGATGCGTAACTATGTTCATTTATTAAAATATATGGGCTATGAAGAGGTCGAAGGTTATATTTGGTATGTGCAGCTTAACGATGTAGATAAGGTTACGTCAGAAACATTAACTCTATAGGGAATATACGTTCCTCTTAATAATAATTATTTAATTACAGAATTATGAGAAAAATTGTAAAAATGATACCTAATACTATTACGTGCATGAACGTAGTATGTGGATGTATGGCAGTGATGTTTGCATTTTCAGGATTTTTAGTTGGTAGCTTTATGATGATATTGCTAGCTGCTGTATTTGATTTCTTTGATGGATTTGCGGCTCGTTTACTAAAAGCATATTCCCCTATGGGTAAAGAGCTAGACTCTCTAGCTGATATGATAAGTTTTGGATTAGCTCCAGCAGCTATAGCCTATAGCATGGGTGCAGAATATATGGCGTTTATGATAGCTGTATTCTCAGCTCTAAGGCTTGCTAAATTTAATATAGACGAAAGACAAACGTCAGAGTTTATAGGATTACCTACTCCAGCAAACGCTATATTCTTTGGAGCGCTAGGTTATATATATTTTAACCGCGACCCTTACTTTATTTATGAGATTATTGAAATCACACCAGTACTTATAGGATTAGTAATAGTATTTTCACTTCTTCTTGTAAGTGAAATTAGAATGTTCTCTCTTAAATTCAAAAGTTTTAAATTGAAGGATAACATACTGAAATTTAGTTTTTTAGCAATTTCTTTAGGTCTTATTATCTTCTTTAAAATGGCTTCTTTCCCTAGTATAATTTTACTGTATATTATTATCTCTTTGATACGTCATTTTGCTGTTTCCAATAAATAGATTTTGGCATAAAAGGTGCTTTTTTATACTGAAAAACAGGGGTAAAAATAGCTAAATTGCTGAATATTTGGATATTTAGAAAATAAATCATATCTTTGCACCGTTAAACAGAAATACTAAGTTATTTCTAAGAAGGTTTAAGAGTGTGATTGGAGAATTAACTTGTTGGTAATTAACCTTTTGTTGTTATTAATGTAATTTTAGTGGTGAAGTTTAAGTATATAAAAAATATAATGTCATTTTTAAGAGTTGTTATTTTGGCAAGTCTTTTAACAATACCTTTCTCTGTTACTGCCCAAAATTACGGCAATTTCAGCGGTGAGGATATATATGACACTAGCGAAAAAGCAGAACCTGAGCCTTCGGATACTCTAGGTGGCAATAAGAAAGAACGCATAAAAAAACCTATGCTATCTTATCTTTTTGCTGATTCTATTAAGCAGAGAAATGTTTTCTCGTGGACTTTTTCACAAGATAACAATAATATCTACTTAAAAGATATAGACACCATGCTTTATGGCTTCCAAAAAGACTATGTCTTTTTACAAAATGAGGCTGTAGGTGCTATTTATCTAGGTAACCTTGGAGGTGCAGAAACTAATATAGATTATTTTAAGCGTGCGGATTTTAAGAATTTTTCTTTTTTAAATGCGTATGCTGATTATTTGAAAACACCAGAAAATGCAAAGTTCTATAATGGTAAACGACCATTTACTCAACTTTCATTTTTTATGTCGGGACAAAGTTCACGTGCAGAAGAACAATTACGCGTTATTCATGCCCAGAATATAAGTCCTAGTACATCTTTTGTTTTAGATTACACCAATAATGGAACAAAAGGTATGTATAATGACCAACGTACTACAGATAAGAATTTATCGTTTACTGTTGCTCATACAGGTAAAAGGTTAACTATTCACTCAGGTTATATTTATAACATGGGTAATCTCGAAGAAAATGGTGGTATGTATGATGATAGAGAGCTTACAGATACTCTTATATCTCTACCTCAGAATATTACTATGAATCTTTCTGATGCAAAGAACGAATTTAAGGGAAATACTGTTTTTTTTACAGGCTCTTATGCTGTTCCTTTTGCTAAGACAGACGAATTTAAAACAATACAGAATGTTCCAGCGGTATTTTTAGGAACTTCTTTTGACTATACAACATATAAAAAAGTGTATAGTGATATTAGCAGTGGGGTGCAAGATGGATACTATGAAAATTGGTATATAAACCCTACAATGACTCTTGACTCTATATCACAAAAAGAGTTAAATGCTAGAGCCTTCATACAAATACAACCTTATAATAGAGAAGGTATTATAGGTGCTGTAGATGGAGGTATAGGATATAGACATGAGTCTTACTATAATTTTCAACTTGAAGACTATATATACCCTTCTGATAATAATGTTACTAAAGAAAATAGTTTCTATATATTTGGTAATATTGGGGGTAAATTCTCTAAATACTTTAACTGGCGTGGAACTATAGATTATACTCCTATAGGCTACCGTAACCAAGATTTAAAAATCACAGGTGATGCTGATATCACCGCTTATGTTAAAGGCAAACCAGTAATTTTATCTGGTAATATTGTGTACTCTATCTCTGAGCCAAGTTATTGGTCTCAAAATTATTTCTCTAACCACTATAAGTGGAATAACTCCTTTAGTAAGGAGAATGAAACTCGTTTTAACGCTACTTTAAAAGTTCCAAGTGCGGGCTTTGAAGCTGGTTTCTCTGAAGCTATTATAACAAATAAGGTTTATTACAATAATGAATCTTTACCTAGTCAATATGACGATGTGTTAAGCGTAACGAGTGCGTATGTACGAAAGGATTTCCACGTTGGTGGATTTCACTTTAATAACAGGGTGTTACTCCAAAAGAGTACTAATGAAGAAGTTGTTCCAGTGCCTTTTTTATCTGCGAATATAACTTACTACTACGAATTTAACGTCGTTAAAGATGTTTTAAGAATGCAAATTGGTGTTGAAGGTTACTACAACACTACATATAAGGGTTTAGCTTATAACCCTGCACTTATGCAATTCTACAACCAGACAACTACGGATGTTGGCAACTATCCGTACTGTGATGCTTTCATTTCTGGCAAATGGAAAAGATTACGTTTCTTGGTTAAGATGCAACACTTTAACAATGAGTTATTCGGAGGTAGAAACTATATTTCGGTGGCACACTACCCTCTTAACAGAAGCATGTTTAAGATGGGGGTATCGTGGAACTTCTACGATTAGTATTATGTGGCATTTAAAGAGTTGAATAAAATTTTGGAATTTTAAAATTTTAATATCTCTTTAACTTTAGTGTCACAGGGTAATATTACTCGCCCGTCCTTTTTATCTTTAAATGAAAAAACTTTTTTTTATAACTCTTTCGATTGCTCTTTTAACATTATTCTGTGCATCATATATTAAAATTGAGATGCATAACACCGCAAAATTGCGTGAATCTATAGATACATTAATCTATCAACGAGATTACGTAACAGTTGCAATAGACAACAATATAGCGGGCGTGTTTACTATGAATGACAAAGTTTATGGTTTTCAATACGAACTAATTAATCAGTTCAGTGAATTCTATAATAAACCTGTAAAACTAGTCTACATCGAGTCTAATGAATCAGTAGCTCAAAAGGTTAAAGAATCAGAAATTGATTTTGTTATTACTTCGCAGGGATGCGGAAGTGATATTAATGCAGAAGAAATACACACTTATGCTTCAACTTTCGAACATAATTATGTAGTACTTCAAAAGAAAACAGACCTACAAGTTGACAATTTATCTCAACTTAGAAACTATGTACAGAATGGTAGAATCGTGATGACAAAGCCATTCACAAAAAGCAAAGTTTACGATGACTGGACTGACAAAGTTACAAATTCAGCACAAGTCTCAAATGAAAAAACAGAAAAACTAGTTGTTAAACTGCTAAATGGCAAAATGGAAACACTAGTATGCGATGCTCTACAAGCAAATCTAGCATTATTAAAATACGGTAATAAGTTATCTGTTATTCACAGTATAGAAACCGACAAAACATCCTCTATCTATATAGGAAAAGGAAAAAACAACCTTAAATCTTCATTTTTAAGTTGGTATTTCCAGTTTTCGGCAACTTCTACATATACCAAGATGGATAATATTTATAAAAGTGAAAACTTATATTTATTAGCTTATAACTATGGTTATAAGAAACAATTAGATAAATATTTACTTTCTCCTTATGACCATATTTTCCAAGAGGTAGCTAACAAAAATGGTAAAGACTGGAGATTTTTATCTGCAATAGCTTACAATGAATCCCGTTTTAATACGAACGCTGTTTCTAATCGTGGAGCTATGGGTATTATGCAAATTATGCCTAGCACTGCTGAGGACTTTAACTCACACGCTGATAAAATGTATGAGCCTGACGAAAATATTGCTGTAGCTGTAGAGTTAATAAAATCTATAGAGAAGTCACTAAAATTCAGTGCTGAAACTAGTGAATACGACAAGAAATGTCTTATTCTTGCTGCTTATAACTGTGGTATAGGCCATGTACTAGATGCACGTAGACTTGCAAAGAAACATAATCTTGATTACAATGATTGGACTGTTATTTCAGAATATCTAGCATTAAAATCTACTAAAGAATACGTTAATGACGAAAGCGTTAAAAGAGGTAGTTGTAAAAGTGAAGAGACTATAGCATTTGTGTCAAATGTTATGTCAAAGTATAGTCAATATGTTTCATACGTTGAACTTAATGAGAAAAACAATAACAAAAAATTACTTTCTCAGTTAAAAACAGCAAAATAACCTTAAAAGGGAGTTCTAAAAACTGGGGGATAAATCTTTCAGATTTTAAATCTTTATCTTTAAATATTATATAGTGAGCCCTGTGCCACCTCTATAAACAAAGAGGGTGACACAGGGCTCACATTTGTGTATTACTACAGATATTACACAATACATATCTTTCTAAATACTAAAAAACGTATGGATCACCGTTTGCATCTAAATATATAACTTCTTTGAAATCGTAACCATATACATTAAATCCATTTGTTGTCGCAGCCATGTGATAATTAAGGTATAATGTCATATTTGTTGAGTTTGTAGGTGCCCACCCTCCTGTTAAATTAGGATCAACTATATTTGGAGATGTCAGTCTTAGTGTTACTAAAGATGAATTATACTGGAATACCTCTTTACCTATCCAAGTTACATTAGGTAAATCTATTTCTTGAATTTTTCCCCAGAAATTTAGACAATAATCACCTAGATATTCCGCTTTTGGAAGACTTAGGTAAACAAGAATATCAGCAAGTCCCGTTAAGCTATTTTGCTGTGGACCATAATTTTCGGATTTGCTGTCAAGTGTATTTACTACATTAGGAAGTCCTATTGTTAATGAATCAAGCCCTGTATCATAGCTTTTTGATACCATATCACCTGTACCACTAAATGGTGCATCACCCGCTCCATTAGTAAATCCAACAATGTTTGGTGCATAAAGATTTTTCACACTGTAACAAGTACTTAATAAGTCCCCATTGAAAGTGTTTGTAATAACACCAGAGTCATCAGTAGTTTGTAAAGCACCTAAATCAAGTTTACTAATAGTAGAGGCACTATTATTACTCATCGCTGAATTAGCAAAATTTAACTCACTTGATTTCATTGTACCTACTAATGATACTGTTGTTACTGTACCATAACTTAAAGCCTTTGTTATTTCAGCGTTAAGGTCATCTTCTGTTGTCTCGTCGTCAACACTTATTATGTACTCTAACATAGTCCAATCCTGACTAGTAGATACATTAATATTACCTCCATACGTCAAAACATTACCTGTGATGTTAGTAATATAATTGCGTGTGATAGGAATATTAGAAAATGTACGATTTGTCACAAACGAATTGTTAGAATAATACTCATAAGTAAAATCATAAAGAGTAGCTGTTTCTGATGCAAAAATATACTCGAAAGAAAGCTCTGAGCCATTTGTACCAGCCGTAGCAACTACTTTTTCTATATCGCCTACTTTTGAAGTAAGTAAATCTAATGAAGTTGGAATATCAAGAGCAACGCGCTTATATTCATCAGGTTTAATATTAGATATTGATGGAGTATCAAGGTCTAATGTATTGATTTTAATAAGACCAAATGGACGCTTTAAAGTAAGATCTACATTATCATTGTCAGATGAGAATGTAGCTTTATCAATAGCAAAATAAGCATCATAAAGATTACTAGGACTTACCTCAAACGAGCTGCCATCTATTGATTGGTTAACTAAGGTTACTTTAGGATAGGTGTCACACGCCACAGTATAATATTGGCTTCCAAAGTCAGCCCACGCAGATACATCATAAGTAATATCCTTACCTAGTCGGAAGGATACAGACACAGTACCAGTTGTTGTAAAATCACAATTATCAACAACTTCGTAATCAACAACTTTATCGTCTTTAGATATTATAACAAATAGACGTAACCCCGTTAATACAGGGTCAGCATAGGCAGCACAAGTGTCAGAGCCCGAAACTTTCACTGAAATGTTAGTTGTAATTTTCTTGCCCTGTAATTTCAGGGTTTTCTTTTGTACATGATGTCAGTACCATCATCAATGCACTTGCAAATAAAAATAGTTTTCTTTTCATAACCTTGGGTATTAAATTTATATGTGTTTGGAATGTTGAATATACCACTTTCTGCCCTTTATCTCTCTATATATCTACAAATATAACAAAAATAAATTTAACAATCAAATATTTACGCATTTATTTATCAGCTGAATTCAACCTGCAAATGCAACTGAATTCATATTAATAATTTGTTTAAATTTTTCATTTGGTGTGAGGTATCCGAGTCTTTTACGAGGACGATTATTTAGCTTGTTTTCAATCCA
>JAWXTP010000040.1:0-22538 GCA_044433415.1 Rikenellaceae bacterium | reverse complement strand
GCTTCGGATATAGTTAGCATATTTTTCATAGGGCAAAGATAAGATAAATATATTAAACCTGCAAATTTATTATAGAATTTTATAAGTATTTATAATATTTATCTTACAGTTACTTGCCCCTAATGTGAGTTGTTTCTCTGATACGATATTATTTATTTCTGTTGTTAAGCAACTTTTGTTATAACTACACGAATGTAATGTACCTAGAAGTAATAAAATTATAGTTATTTATCTTATTTTCACTGTGTTACTGATTATGAAGTTTGTGATAATGTTTTACTGTATTTGAAATAAGTGCATTTAAAAGAAAAATAAGACCTCAGAAATTATTTTATTAGTGTGAAAATAATTTCTGAGGTCACCTGCATAGTTGGCAGAAAACTCAAGGTCTCTCTCTTTTCAAGAATGTGTTGGAAAAAGCAGAACTAAGCTCCTTGCCAGATACAACTAAGGCACATAAACGTTAATGCCCTTAGACTGCCACCCACTAACGACAGGCTGTAAACGCTTAGTGAAACTTTCATAATCTTTGTTCGATTTATCACTCCATCCCACTTCTGCGTATGCTGCAATACGTGGGAACACATTGCGCTGAACAAGTTCTGGAGTAGCTAACCACTCTCTCCATAATTGACATCCTAAGCCTATGATATTATCGCTATATTTGTCATCTACACCATCAGAAACTGGTTCAAATGAGTAGGCCTTTTCTAGAGATATACTCTTGTAAGTATAGTCAAGATATGTAAATACGTGATATGAATTTACTAAGGTATAGCCTTGTTCAGCAGCCTCAGCTAACATTATAGGATCACCCTTCCAAAACTGTACTATCACATTATCCGCAACTTTCGTTGATGCATTAGCTGATTTAATATCCGCATGTAAAACATTACCTAATATCTCATTCCATCCCATCATTTTGCATCCTTGTTTTTCAACAAATTTAGACATGTTGTTAGTGAAGTCAATCTGGATATCCATAAATGAATCGAACCCTTTGTCACTTTTGTATTTTTGATACTTTTCGCTCTCTTCCCAGTGGTCAAAACGAACTTCATCTCCACCAATATGAATAACGTCGGTGTCAAAAAGCTCTATAACCTCAACGATAACATTCTGTAGAAACTCCACAACATCTGGATTTAAGACATCAAAAGTATGGTATAACTTGCCAAATTGAACAGGTACATCAATAGTATCTCCCTTTGTTCCTAACCAAGGATAAGCAGCTATTGCAGCACTAGCGTGACCAGGCATCTCTATCTCTGGGATAACTTTGATGTGACGTTGCTTAGCATAAGCTAAAACTTCCTTGATCTGTTTTTGAGTGTAGAAACCTTCGTGAGGCTCTCCTGATGTTTTACCACTCCCCCAAGTTCCAATTTCACTATCAGCTCGTTTTCCGCCAATTTTTGTTAGTAATGGATACTGCTTTATCTCTACTCTCCAACCAGCATCATCTGTTAAATGCCAATGTAGAGTATTCATCTTAAGCTCTGCCATACCATCTAAAATCTTGTATAACTCCTCTTGACCTAAGAAATAACGACACTCATCAAGCATAAATGAACGCCAGCTAAAACGAGGTTCGTCACAAATCTCTTGATTGTCTAAAGTTATTGTTGAACCTTCATGACCTGCTCTAAATAACTGTAACAAAGTCTGAATGCCATAAAAAGCCCCCTTTTGTGTTGATGATACTATTGATGCTCCACTGTCATTAACCTTTAGAGTATATCCCTCCTCAGGTAGATTTGACGACTCGTCTACCTTTATAGAGATAGCCTTGTTAGCTGAGCCTTTTACTGATAAACCAAAACGGCTCTTCAATTCATTCTTTAAGTACTTTGCTTCTGAGGATGCGTTATCCTCAACAATACTAATAGAACCATCAATAGTAACTCGTCCTTGTAATACTGTAACTTCATTTGGTCGTGGAATTACAACATCAGCAGCACTCTGCGCTAATACAGCCCCACTAAAACTACACGCACATATCAGTGCAATCATCATTTTTTTCATCATTCAATATTATTAAGTTAATGTTCATTCTTTTTTACTTATAAGTGTTCTTGATTTATGCAATATACATCTTAAGTATATCACTTTTAGTTTCATGTTATTTGTTTAATACCTCATGTCAATGTAGTTCTCGGTGTTAAAGTTGTTACTGTACATAGTAATGAGTTGTTGTATTGTGAGTTAGTTCCTTGCTTGTAAATACTATAGGTAGGTTTCGATGGCATCTATAATATCTAGTTTAATTATGCCCCATTCTTTATGTAAAAGACATACTGGGTCAAAATCTCCGTTTGCATATGTAAAATTTGTAAATTTAGAAATAATTTCATCTCTTTCATGTGTGTATGGATAACGCTCTTCGTGTAACAGTAATAAAGTTTCGATTGAGTGTGTGTCAAGGAGTTTGTGTATATCCCAAAAATCCTTCTTGCGACCTGTACGTTGTATAACGTCAACTTTCATTGCTGCAATATCTTCTATGGAAGCCATGCGAATACCATCTACTACAATAGCATCTCTAATAAATCGGTCGGTATAGAACAAGTCGAGCTTAATGCATTCGTGTGCAGAAGCACCAACGTAATATGATTTACCAAATGCTACATCACCTGAAGATGGAGAGTCTACATAGACAAATTCTCTTCGAAGATAATTGTCTATTACATCAAAGTCGATACTTTTATACTCAGCATCCGTGAATAGATCTATATCTATCGAAAGCCTATGTCCAAGTTGAAGGCTTAGCGATGTGCCTCCAACTAATCGAAATGCTGAAAATTCGTCAGCAGCCATCAATATATTAAGTGTTTCCCGTAGTCTGTAATTTACAGTATTATAATATAATTCCATAGTATTAAAAGCTTAATATTTTATCTATTACAGGTTGAGTGTAAAAACGAGTTATCTCCGCTTTTTCTATGTCATTACCACGCTCAAAAACTCTTCTGACAATTGCTTCTCGATATTTCTGCCAATCGATAGTGTCAATATCAGTGTCCCAAAATATTACCTTGCGTAACAGTGATAAGTTCGGTGTTATGCGTTTTTTTTCGCGCTCCTTTTTAATATCATAGTATGTTTGGAGTATCATAAAATAACCCTCCTCAATACCTAAGTATTCTTCAATCTTTAGTGATAGTGCAGTGTTCATCCTGCGCTTTCCTTTGATAATCGAACCTATGGTTTGTGGAAACTCATTGATTGATAATGCAAAAGCGCCCTTACGAAGACAGCGTTTCTCTAGCTCTCTACCCAATATTATACCTGGATGAGTACCTTTTATTAACTCAATATTAGAAATCATAATGTTTTACTTTTTACAAAGATACAAAATAAAACAAATTTTTGTAAACAAAATTACTTATTTTTTATCAAACATCGTTCCTGAACTTTGTTGATCACTTTTTTATGTATAAGTTAGGTGCTAGGTGATAGGTTTTAGGTGATAGGTTCTAGGTGATAGGTGCGACAAGCGACTAAAAAAAATATTAAAAAAAAGCTGGAAATTTTTCAAAATCTTTCCAGCAATCTTTTCATGTTTGCGCAACTCCTAGTACCTATCACCTATCACCTAGTACCTATCACCTAGTACCTATCACCTAGAACCTATCACCTAGTACCTAACACCTATCACCTATCACCTATCACCTATTACCTAACACCTAAATCGAGTAAGTATTCACGATTTCAGCAACATACATCTTGTGCATGCCGCCCTTAGCTCCGTACCATTTGTTTAGAGCTTCAGTGTCAATATAGTTCTCAGCATCAAGCATATCACTGTACATAGATTTGCATTCTATGACTAGTTTTGACTGCTCAAAAGTAACCTGTTTGCTGTCTAATACAAGAGGTGTTAACCCTGCTTCTGCAACTTTGTCGCAGTCTCTACCTGACTTAGAACCACAAATTGAATGAGCCTTGTGAAATTCATCTTTTAAAAAGGAAAGAGTGAACTGCCCAGTGCGCTCAATATATTCAAATGTGTATCTTTCAGCTCTTACAAATACAAAAGCTACAGGCTTGTTCCATAAAAAGCCTATGCCTCCCCAACTTACAGTCATAGTGTTAAAATTGTCAGAGTCGCCACTAGTTAAAAGTGCCCAATCCTTGCTTATAAGTTCTATGAAGCTGGTATTTAGTTGTTTTATATCTATTTTATTCATTGTTCTTATCTTGAATTATTCCTATAGAAGCCCCCTATAATAAATCGTCAGGCTCTGTAGACTTAATATCATGCATAGAAGCATCCTTGCCCCATGTGTCACGTGAGTAAGTCTGTAGAGAGTCTTTGTTGATTTCGTCGTCTATGCTTCTGTTACGACAAATGTCTATAGCATAATATATAGCTTTTCTTAGTGAACTAGGATCAGCAATAAATTTGTCTGCTATGTCATAACCAACACCATGCGATGGAGAAGTACGTATCACTGATAGACCAGCTGTGTAGTTAACACTTTCATCACCAGCAATAATCTTAAAAGGAATAAGTCCTTGGTCGTGGTACATAGCAAGTATAGCATCAAATTTGTTGTAAGCGCCATGAGCAAAGAATCCATCAGCAGCATAAGGACCAAATGCTTCTATGCCTTCAAATTTTGCAGAGTTTATAGCAGGAATAATAATCTCTTGTTCTTCTACACCTAAAAGACCACAGTCACCAGCGTGAGGATTAAGCCCCATCACAGCAATGCGTGGTTGAACAATAGCAAAGTCACGAACTAGAGACTGTTTCATAAGTCTTAATTTTTCTAGGATAGACTCTGTAGATACGCGAGGTACTACTTTTACTAAAGGATCGTGAATAGTTACTATACCAACTCTAATTTGGTCTGAAACCATGAACATAAGAGGTGTTTTACCTCCAAAGTTTGAAGCGAAAAATTCTGTATGTCCTACAAAATCAAAGTCATCACTTTGTACGTTAGATTTGTTGATAGGACAAGTTACTACAGCATCAATAATGCCGTCATTAAGGTCTTTCATAGCCGCGTTAAGCGATGCTACAGCATATTGACCAGCAAGGTGAGTAGATTTACCTAACTCAACCTTTATGTTTGAATCGTCTATGCAATTTACTATGTTAGGACGTGTAAGGCTAGCTTCGCTAGCTGAATTTATTACGTTAAAGCTGAAGTTTGAGAATTCCTTCATCTCTCTTTTGATGACTCCAGCAACTTTATTACTACCATAAACTACTGGAGTACATAAATCACACATTCTATTATCTGATAATACCTTTATCAAGATTTCATAGCTAATACCGTTTATATCGCCGTGTGTTATACCTATTCTTAATTTTCTATCTGCCATATTTTAAAATTTAAGCACAAAAAGTGCCATATTTAAGTTACAATTTCTAACAAAGATAATCAATTTATTAGATATAAAAAATACAGTTAATAAAACTTAACTGTATTTTTGAATTAATTGTATTTTTAGAAGTTCCCTTTACTTAGTTTTTTGATATCTTTGTTATGAAACGTTCTACAGCATTATAAATTCCGTTATCGTCTACTGAATCAGTAACATATTTAGCTGTTGACTTGACAGTGTCGCTAGCATTTCCCATAGCAACACTTACTGCTGCATGTTTTAACATAGGTATGTCATTACCTCCATCACCTATGGCCATAGTTTCATCTAGTGAAATGCCAAAATGTTCGATAATTGCGTCTATGCCACGGCTTTTAGTATTGCCTTTGGCTCCTATATCGGTAAATGCAGGAAACCAACGGTTTAGTTCACAGTTTTGTACGTATGTGTTAAAGTTAGTTTCTTCCTCTTCTGTCACGAAAGGTGTAAGCTGATAGATTTTACCTTTCGTAGCATCTTCTAAGTTTACCTCTTCCATTTTGTCTACATGTAGTCCATTGTAGAAAATATCTTCGAAAAGTTCTGTAGGTTGGAAAATAAATGGTTGGTCTTCTTTGATTACAACACATGATTTATTTTCGTTTTTACAATAGTTAACAATGATTTCAGCCTCTTTGTTAGGAATAGTATTTTGGAAGACTACAGTTTCATCAATAACGCAGTATGAACCATTCATAGTTATGTAACCATCAATTAAGTTACGCTCGTCTAATGCTTCAAGGTTGTTTATCATGGATTTTGCACGCCCTGTAGCAATAAATATTTTTACCCCCTTTGCTTTCGCAGCCACTAATGCTTCAATAGTTGACTCTGGTATGCTATGAGTTTTAAAACTCACTAATGTACCATCAATGTCTAAAAATAAAGCTTTTACCATCTTTTTTTATTTTAAAATTAATTTTGTGCAAAGATAGATATTAATTTTTGTAATCGTATAAATAAAGTGTTAAATAAACATAAAGCGAACAAATGTTTTTGTGTGGTTTTTATTTTTTACTTATAAGATTGCATAGTACATAAAAAAAATGTAGATTTGTATGAGGTTTGTTATAAGAACACTATTGAAAATATAACCTAGAAGTTTACCTTGATTATTAATCGAATTAGGCATGTGCTTAATTCATAATTTAAATAAAAATGAATAAGAAATTATTAGCAGAAGCAGTAGGTACTATGGTATTGGTGCTTATGGGCTGTGGTTCAGCAGTCTTTAATGGAGGCGCTACATCAGTAGCAGCAGTTTTAACTATCGCATTCGCTTTCGGTCTTTCGGTGGTAGCTATGGCCTATACTATTGGCCAAGTTTCAGGCTGTCACATTAATCCAGCAATCACTTTAGGTGTTTGGTTGTCAGGTCGTATGCCTGGTAAAGAAGCAGGTGCTTACATGGTAGCACAAGTTGTAGGTGCTCTAGTAGGTTCAGCAATTCTTTGTTCTATATCAAGTGGTTTAGGTCTTGAAGGACATGGTGCAAATGGTTATGCTGAAGGCATGCTAGTTCCTGCATTTATTTCAGAGTTAGTGTTTACATTTATTTTCGTATTAGTTGTTTTAGGTGCAACTAGTGGCGGAAATTCAGCTCCAAAATTCGCAGGTTTAGCTATTGGTCTTACTTTGGTTTTAGTACACATTGTATGTATTCCTATCACAGGAACATCAGTAAATCCAGCACGTAGTATTGCTCCTGCTATATTTAATGGTGGTGAAGCTCTTTCTCAACTATGGTTGTTTATCGTAGCTCCTTTTATTGGTGCGGCTTTATCTGCTGGTGTTTGGAAGTGCTTAGAGAATAATGATTAAACATTGTTGTCCGGCAAATAATGCGGGAATGCTTTTCCCAATAACGGCCTACATTTTTCACCTTTTCCTAAAAACCAATGCTCACAACCCCCGAGGTTGCTCCGCTTGTTTTTCAGAAAAACGCAAAAAATCTAGACCATTCTTGGAAAAAGCGGACAGACAGTTTCCTGCCCTATGCAGGTAAAAATATTATAAAACAAAAATTAAAATGATTTCTAAAAATTGTGTTATTTGATTTTTGTCATATAGCAATATTTAGTCGCTTGTCGTGATTCATCATTAATCATTCATCATTAAACATTAAAAAACAACCCACGTTACATGGCGTAACGTGGGTTGTTTTTTAGTATATATCAGTTAGATTAAAACTCATGCTCGAAACGGATAGGATCGTCATAAAGTTCTTGTAATCTGTGAAGCTCTTCTTTTAATTCAGCAGTAATTTTTTCAGTACCTTTTTTACCAAAAATGTTATTCATTTCTGATGGGTCTTTTTTCAAGTCATAAAGTTCCCAAACATCAATGTCGTTATAGAAGTGAATTAATTTATAACGTTCTGTACGTACACCATAGTGTCTTTTAACAGCGTGCTCAGCAGGATACTCGTGGAAGTGATAGTATAGAGAAGTTCTCCAGTTTTTCACTTTCTCGCCTTTAAGAATAGGAAGGAAAGATACACCGTGCATATCACTAGGAGTTTCAAGACCAGCTAAATCAAGGATAGTAGGACCAAAGTCAATGTTTTGAACCATCTCGTCAACAACACCCTCATTGTAACCTGGTAAACGAACCATTAATGGAGTACGGAAAGATTCTTCATACATGAAACGTTTGTCAAACCATGCGTGCTCACCCATGTAGAAACCTTGGTCAGAAGTGTAAACAATCATAGTGTTTTCTAGTAGACCTGCTTCTTCAAGATAATCTAAAGTTCTACCAATGTTTCTGTCAAGAGAAGTGATAACGCTCATGTAATCACGCATGTAACGTTGGTATTTCCACTCAGAAAGCGCATTGCCAGAAAGATTAGCAGCTTTGTATTCAGCGATAATTGGATCGTAGTAAGCATCCCATTTTTTTCTGTCTTCTGGAGATAATCTATTGATAAGACCTCGACCTGCTTTTGCATAAGGAGAAGTGATTTCGCCTTCTTTGTCAGCCATTTTAAGGTCATAAACAAGGTCCATATCTTTGTGTATGCTCATTTCTTGCTCAGCAGCAGCTTGACGACCAGCATAGTCATCATAGAAAGTATCAGGAATTCTGAAAGTAACATCATCAAATTTACCTAAGTCTTGAATGTCCGGCATCCATGTTCTATGAGGTGCTTTGTGGTGTAAAAGAAGACAGAAAGGTTTAGATTTGTCTCTAGTGTTTTCCATCCAGTCGATAGCTTTATCAGTAGTGATATCTGTAGCATAACCTACAGTTTCTGTAGTGTCACCGTTAACAATAAATGTAGAGTTGTAGTAGTGACCTTGACCGATAAGGATTTCTGAGTGATCAAATCCTGTAGGTGCTGAAGGGATGTGCCATTTACCAATAACCGCAGTTTCGTAACCAGCTTTTTGAAGTAATTTAGGATAAGTTTGTTGAGTATTGTCAAATCCTGATTTACCATTAGTAGTGTAGCCGTTAGTGTGGCTATGTTTACCTGTAAGCATACAAGCACGGCTAGGTCCACTTATAGAGTTAGCAACAAAACCTCTAGTGAAAAGAGTACCTTCGTTAGCTATACGGTCAAGGTTTGGCGTTTGGATAAACTCATCGTCATAAGCACTAATTGTTTGGAAAGAGTGGTCGTCTGACATGATATAGATGATGTTCATAGGCTTTTTAGCCTCTTCTTTTTTAGCATCCTTTGGTGAGGCATTGCTTAAAGCAGGAACAGCAGCCATTCCCAGTACTAACTGAGAAAGAATCAAATTGTTTGTTTTACTCATTTTTTCGTTTTTATTTACGTTAAATATTGTTGTTTCTATTGTTTTGTAATGAAATATAATTAGTATAAATACTTATTGAAATTACACCAAGATAACATAACTACATGAGGTATAGCTATGTTTGTATTGTGTTTTGTATTATTCAGTAAGTATGAGAGTAATATCTGAGCGTAAAATTAGTAAAAAAAAATAAATAATCAAAAAAAGTTATTAATATATATTAATTTTATGAATAAGGTTTCGTATTGGTATGTTGGGTGTGTTTAAATGTTAAATGTGTAATTTTGCGAGTGGAGGTAGGTGTTAGGTGATAGGTGATGCGACAAGCGTGGAAATCTTTCACGTAATCTTTCCACGCTTGTCGCAATTAATCATTAACCATTATTCAGTCTCTTGTTAGAATATCTCTAAAGCTTCTGGGGCGTTAGTAACCTTTTCTACTCCAGTTTCTGTGATGATGTAGGTGTTTTCTATGCCTACAGCGCCAACTTCTGGAATCACAAATTTAGGCTCTAAGGCTACAACCATGCCTTTTTTTAGAAGGTCTCTACTTCTAGGTGCTAATACAGGAAGTTCGTTAATTTCTATACCAACTCCATGACCTACAAAACCTGCTTTTTGCTTGTGTCCCATGAAATATTGGGACAAGCCTGCTTCTTCTGCTGTTTGTTGTGCCATGTTGAACATATCACAAGCCGCAACACCTTCTTGTGCCATGACTTCAAATTTAGCTGCTATATCACAAGAGACTTGGTGAGCTTTACGAGCAAGTTCAGAAACTTCTCCTAGGCAGTATGTGCGAGTCATATCTGTCATGTAACCAGTGAAGTTACCTCCTAAGTCAACCATCATAGTTTGCCCTTCTTTAAGTGTTGTGCCATTAGCGCCAACAGGTAAAGATGAGTTTTGTCCTTCGCCACCCATAGCAAAATCATAAGGTGAAGGGTTGTCAGCATTTTCACCCACAATAACGCTACCAAAGAATATTTCCATAGAGCTACCTGCGATTCTGAAAAGTCCTAAAGAGCCATTTTTACGCATTATGCGTTCTGCTTCGATAGAAAATTCTATGTCTGTTATGTTTGGACGATATAGAGATTTAAATTCAGCGTAACTAGCTGTGTGCTTCTCTCCTGAAAGACGTATAAGGTTAAGTTCGTAATCTGTCTTTACGCTACGTGACACTCTAAGAATGTGTGAGCCGTTTATTAATTTAGCTTCACCAAACACCTTAGCATATCTTGTGACTTCTCCGTAAGGTAAAGTATCTAATTCTAGAGCCACGTTTTCTGAAGGACTTATGAAGTTTGCTATATCCTCTACTTTTCGTATGTATACTACATTCTCACCTTCTAAGCCTACAGGTCTTTTAACAAAGAAAGTAGGTTCTTGTTTAGATGTTGAAAAATAAGTATAACCACTAAAAACCTTTGAGGAAGTGTAAAATAGATTTGATGTAGTAGCTACCAGTAGAGCTTCAACACTTTGTTCCTTCATAAGATTTAGTATCTTGTTCCATCTTAGACGAAGTTCGCCTGCTATATTCTCGTTATACATAATATTAATTCTTTTTAAAAAAATTCCCATATGGGAACTTCTATAAACTGGTTTTATTCGAAAGCGTTAAAACCCAGTTTTTAGAAGTCCCCATAATTTATCATCTGTAGGTTCAGGGGCAACAACTTTTATCTCCTCCTTAGTTACAGGATGTTCAAAGATTACATAAGAGGCATGTAGAGAGATACCTCCGTTTTTGTTTGAACGTTTAGCTCCATATTTTAGGTCTCCCTTTATAGGACAACCCATCTTTGATAATTGACAACGGATTTGATGATGTCTACCAGTGATAAGGTTTACAGAGATAAGAAAGTAATTGTCTGATGTTCCTATTAGTTCGTACTCTAGTGTAGCTTCCTTAGAGTTGGCTGTAGGCTTGTCATAGGCAAAAGAGCGATTCTTTTTGGTGTTTCTCTCTATGTGGTGTTTTAGTACTCCCTTTTTATTTTCAGGGGCACGTTCCGTAATTGCTAGATAGCGTTTTACTATTTTGCGCTCCTTTACAAGATTGTTCAAACGAGCTAAAGCCTTTGAAGTCTTCGCAAAAATCACAACACCACTTACAGGTCTATCTATACGGTGAACAACACCCAAAAATACAGCACCAGGCTTGTTGTCTCGTACTTTTATAAATGTTTTTAAATCATCCTCTAGAGATAAATCACCAGAAGTGTCAGCCTGAGTAAGCTGACACGATGGTTTATTAACTATAAGTAGATGATTGTCTTCGTAAATTATATTCTTTTTATCAAACATTGTTTAAAATTATATATCGGAAAACAAGCTTTCAGGTAATGCTCTTAAGTTGTACCTAGAAGCCATAGAACTACCATAAGCACCAGCAGATTTTAGCACTATAACATCACCTCTACTAGTTACAGGTAACGTAATCTCATTAGTAAATACGTCTGAGGACTCACAAACACCACCTGCAACACTGTAAACTTCTGTTTCTGTAACGTCAGTCTTAGAAATATTTTCTATAGCGTGATGAGCTTTATAAAGAGCAGGACGAATAAGTTCTGTCATACTTCCGTCAATAATTACATAGTTCTTTTTAGAGCCTGTAACCTTGTTATATAGCACACGAGATACAAGCATACCGCATTGAGCAACAATAGAACGACCTAGCTCAAAGTGTAAGGTTTGTCCTTCTGCAAGTTTTATACCGTCACCAAAAATTTTGAAGTAACGTTCAAAGTCTGCTACAGGTTCGCTTTCAGGGTTTTCATAGTTTATGCCTAAACCGCCACCAACATTAATATGGTCAAGTTTTATGTTCTTGTCACTAAACCAGCTAGCGATAGTGTTAACACGGTCACATAGTTGTTCAAAAACTTCAAGTTTTGTAATTTGTGAACCTATGTGGAAGTGTATACCTATAATCTCTATGTTGTTTAGTGTTTCTAGCTTTACTAATACCTCGTCTATCTCACCGTAAGAGATACCAAACTTGTTGTCTTTAAGACCTGTAGAAATGTATTGGTGAGTTTTAGGGTCAACGTCAGGATTTATACGTAGAGCTATACGAGCTTTCACGCCTTTTTTAGCTGCTAATTCGTTGATAACCTCAAGTTCTTCTCTTGACTCTACATTGAAAGAAAAGATTTTGTTATCTAGTGCATAGTTAATTTCATCATCGCTTTTACCTACACCAGCATAAACGATATGGTTAGGAGAAAAACCAGCTTCTACAGCACAGCGCACCTCTTCACCACTTACGCAATCTATGCCTAGTCCGAATTTGTTAACCTCCTCTAGTATAGGGGGTTCGTTGTTTGCTTTGATAGCATAGTGTACTATAAAGCCGTATTTGTTAGCTTCGTCAGTCACAACTTTAAGAGTGTGGCGAAGCAGGTTCATATCATAATAGTAAAAAGGGGTTTTCATACCCTCTATTTCATTTAATGATGGTTTTTGTATTGTTATTGCCATAATATATATATGTAATTTATGTGGGTGTTGGTATAAAAAAGTTCCTAAATAACTGTTACATCATTTAGGAACATTATTTATCCTGCAAAATTAGTAAAAAATAAGCAAGTGTTAAAACAATTGTTTGTTAAGTTCTCTTAGAGCATTGATTTTATCTTTAGAATCAATCAATATAGCAACGCTACGGTCACTAGCACCATAAGAAATCATTTTTAAACAAATATCGTCAATACCTGTTAGCACTTGAGAGATAACACCTTTGCGTTCCTGACCTAATTGACCAACAACACAGATGATGCTATTGTCTTTTTCTACAACAACTTTACCGTACTCTTCAAGTTCCGACACAATAGCATCAAGAGAACAGATATTGTCAATAGTAATAGATACAGCTACCTCAGAAGTAGTAATCATATCTATAGGAGTTTTGTATTTCTCAAATACTTCAAATACTTTACGTAAGAAACCATAAGCCATTAACATACGTGCAGAAGTAATATGAATAACAGTGATTTTATCTTTTGCTGCTACAGCGTGGAAAGTTTTGTCACTGTCCGTTGTTGTAGTAATTAATGTACCAGGAGCTTTAGGGTCAAGAGTGTTTTTTAATCTTACGTCTATACCTTTTTCCTTACAAGGAAGGATAGTTGCAGGGTGAAGAATCTTAGCACCAAAGTATGCTAACTCAGCAGCTTCATCATAGCTCATTTTTCTGATAGGGAAAGTACCTTCAACATAACGAGGGTCGTTGTTGTGCATACCATCTATATCTGTCCAAATTTGAACTTCATTGATATTAATTGCAGCACCTATTAAAGCAGCAGAGTAGTCGCTACCTCCACGACCTAAATTATCGAATTGATCAAGGTAGTTTTTACAAATAAATCCTTGAGTTACAAAAAATGTATCTTCAGGGAATTGAGAAATGTAATTATTTAATCCTTCTTTTAATCTAGCTACGTCTACTTGTGCATTCTCTAGAGTGTGCATGTAATCAACAACGTTTATAAGCTCAGCTTTTAAACCTAACTCCTTAAGATGATAAGTGAAAATGAAAGTTGTTAAAAGTTCGCCTTGTGCTAAAATTAAGCCCTCAGAGCTAGCATTGAAATCTTTAACTTCAGTAGCAATAAATTCAAAAACAGAGTTTACTTTTTGTAAAACTAATTCGTTGTTATCAGTTATTAAGGCGTTTACACATGTTGTATATTTGTCTACAAGGAAATTTATTTCCTCAGTACAATCTATAGAGGCTTTTGCAGAATTACAAATTTTTACTAAATAATCGGTTGTTCCGCTCATTGCCGACAATACAGTAACCTTAGATTTTTCATCTTGGATTATAGAGGCTACCATTCTCATATTTTGTTCTGAGCCTACACTTGTACCACCAAATTTTAGAACGCTATACATAAATTTTAATTGTTAAAAATGAAACAAATTTAATGTTATTGAAAAAAAACTAATATTTTTTGTTGTTTTTTTCAAATAAAAAAACTATTTTTGTCATATACATTACTGTAATTGAACAAATAAATAGTGTGAAATATTTTTTTAAGTGTACAAATATATATACCTTAGTTTAAAATAAAAATTTTTGTACTTTTTTTATTCAATTTTTATAGCAAATGTTGAAAAATAAACAGAATTACTAATATCCTTTCTAAAAGGAGATTTTTACAACTCGATTAAATAAATAGAATATATGGTTACAATTCCAAGCGTTGTTGAGCAGGTTATTAAAAAGAAGCCTTTTTTAGAGAGTGCTTTAATTGAAGGTATTGTTAATCTTTCAGCCCTGTCTCGTAAAATTAAAGATGAGGTCGAAGAGGAGCTAGGTAAGGAGGTTAATGATGGTGCTATAATTATGGCACTTAATAGATTAGTGCCTCGCCTTGAGTTAATTTCAACTATGAAATTTAAAAAGATAGTTGAGAATATAGGAGATATTATTGTTAGGTCGTCTCTTTTAGATTTTGCGTTTGTGAATAGCCCTACGTTATACAAAAAGCAAGCTCAATTATTAGACAAGATAACAGGTATGAGTGACATTTTCTGTACTTTCTCGCAAGGTGTAGGAGAGACAACGCTCGTAATCAGTGCGTCTATAGTTGATATTGTTGAGGATATTTTCAAAGATGAGGTTTTAATAGCCAAAACATCTAGTTTGTCTTCTATAACAATTAAGCTGCCTAAAGAGAACAGTATATACCCTGGTGTTTATTACTTTATTTTTAAAGAATTAGCATGGGATAATATCAATATTTCTGAGGTGATTAGTACAACGAACGAATTTACTGTTATTGTAGACGATGCTGATATACATAAAGCATTTTCTATTTTGATGGATTCAAAAAAACAGTTTCAAAATAAAGGGAACTTCTAAATCTAAAATCGAATAAAACCAATTATTAGAACTCCCCTAAATTATAATAAAAATAAAAGTATTATGGCATCAATTAAAAGATTAAAAAAAGACGTAGATTATTTAATAAGTGAGATAATCTCTGATAGCTACACTTGTTTAATAATGAACAGCGAGATAGATCAAAATGCAGTTCTTACTATTGTGGAAGAAGCAGTGAATTTAAGAAATTCTTTATTCGACAGAATTAACAATCCTGCTGAGAAACATAATAAGAGCTTGGTGAAAAAACATTATTACCTAATTCGTGAGAATATGTTTGAAGCTGTAGACGGTCTTTTTGTTCGTCTAAGCGATCTTTGTACTAAATAATCTCGTTGATTAACTGATTGGGTTTAAAAGTCTCTCGCATGCTGTTTGTAGTATGCGAGAGGCTTTTTTAATGATTAATGATTAATGATGAATGATAAATGATTAATGATTAATGGCGACAAGCGTGGAAAGATTGATTGAAAGATTGTTGCTTCAACCCCCAATTGAAATCAAAACAAGCGACTAAATAATTTTAGAATCATGTGATTACTCCTAAAATTATTCAGTCGCTTGTCGTAATTAATCACTAATCATTAATTACTATTCATCAATCTGAGCTAAAGCATAAGCGTAAGCTCCAAGAGCGATAGCCTTACTAGCACCTATAGAAGAAACGATAACACCAACTTGTTTTTCCTTGTTATAAAGCACTTCTTTGTCACTTTGAGGTACTTTTACCATGATGCTCTTATTTTCCATGAAACTAGCTCTTTCAGCTTCGTTTGTAAGGTCGTAAGATTTCATTTGTTGACGAGGGAAAGAAGCACCTTTGAAAGTACCAATCTCAGCATTCATTTCTTTAACCAATGAAGGAATGATATATTTAGAAGCACCAGCTAAGCCACCACCAATAACAACAATACCATCTACAACAGTAATAACTTGAGCAATAGCGTCACCAGCTACTTCGCCAAATTCTGCGAAACTTTTTATAGCTGCTTCTTTGTCACCTTCTTTTGTACCTTCAGCGATATCATATACATCTTTAGGAGTGAATCCTGTGTCTTTAAGTCCAGTAAGTTCTTCGTAAACACGAATTACAGCACGTATACTAACACTCTCCTCAGCTATCATGCTAGGGTATTTCTTGTTTCTGAAACACCAGATGTCACCACCAGCACCATTATCACCAGCCAATAAACGCTTATTTAATACAACTCCAGCACCAAAACCTGTACCAAATGTAATACCTAATACATTTTTGTATTCATGAGGGTTACCAGCCTCTTTAAGCATGTCATTTACATCGTTTAGAGCACCTGCAAGAGCTTCACCATAGGCGAATAAATCACCATCATTATTAATGAATACAGGTAAACCAAATTTCTCTTCAAGGAAAGCACCAAGAGCGACACCACCTCTAAATGAAGGGAAGTTAGGAAGGTCACCAATCACACCGTTAGCGTAATCAGCAGGTCCAGGGAATGCAAAACTAATAGCAACAGGTTCTGTTTCAAGTTTAGCTTTAACTTCATTGAAACCTTTAACTAAAGTAGCTAAACAGTTGTCTAAATTTGCAGCATTTGAAGGGTAAGTAACAGGCTCAAGAACATATTCATTAGCCTGAATAGCAGAGAATACAAAGTTAGTACCACCTGCATCAAGAGTCATGACAACTCTATTATCGTTTCTATACATAATAGCTTATATTTGGTTTTTTATTTACAACAATTTATTATGCAAAAATAACAAAAAACTTTAAATTCATACAATTTTAGGATAAAAAAATGTTAATTATTGTTATTTTCTTTGTTATTCTATTATAATATATTATTTTAGAGTTGCCTTTAAGAAGTGTTCTTTACACTTGTTGTAAACGCAAAAAAGTGATATAGATTAAAATCCATATCACTTTTTTTAGAAATTTTCTTTGCGTCATATAACGCTATTCCACTATTCAGCTACTTCTTCAGTTACTTCTTCTTGAACTGGTTGTTCTGAAACTGGGAATTCAAAGTTTTGATCTTGCATAGGAGCTTGAATACCTTCTTCAATAATTGATTTAGAACCAACAACGCCATCTGTAGGCATAGTCATTGTAGCTAGCAATGTTAAAACAAAAATTGAAATAGCTATAACCCATGTAGACTTTTCTAAAAAGTCTGTAGTTTGGCGTACGCCCATAACTTGGTTAGAAGCTCCAAAGTTTGCTGCCATGCCACTTTTAGGATGTTGAGCTAAAACAGCTAAAATAAGTAAAATACTTGCAATAATGATCAGAATGATAAAAAATGTATACATCTTATAATTTTTAATTTATTAATTCTTTGTCTTAATATGTTTATTCTTAGTTTGTTATAGTTTATTTTTTGCTTTTTAACTTTAATAAGTCATCAATACAAGACACAAAGTAAGCATTTTTTTCTGGATAAATCAAAATTAATTTGCGATAAATTTCAATTGCCTTATCAAAAAGTTTTTGATTAGAGTATATTTTGGCTAAAGTTTCGTTAATAAATTCAGGTTCGTTATCTATTTTTAGGGATAAATCTTCCTGTTTATAGTTGTCTGAAAACTTAGGTGGTCTTTCTCTTTTATACGCTTTCTTTAAAAAATAATCTACTATGTCACTACTTTTACGTCGTACGAAACGACTAGGAATTGAGGATTCTTTTTTATTTAGCAGTTTAAAATAGTTGTATTTTATTAACGAAATAGAAATAGAATCCTTAATCTCTTTTGCCTTATCTTGTTTATTGTCGTCCTCTAAAGATTTTATTAAAGCTACCTTTGCAAATGTAAACCATGGATATTTTAAAGATAAGTCCTTTAAATATCCAGTATGCTCTTTGAAATTTGTTTCAGAACTTATAATCTGATTAAATTTAGCATTTCCTGTTTCCATAAATTGCAATTGTTTGTTAATTAAATATTACCAATTGGATACTGCCGCATTAAATATATCTTCCGCCAACTTCTCAACAATCTGTGGAAGTAAAGTAGACTCTATCTCTGTTAGTAGCTGAGTAGCATCAAAGTCCTCATAAGCACTAAAACTCTTGTTGAAATTATATTGAGGTTCTATCTTATTCTCAAATCTAACCTTAACGGTAATTGTTAGTCGGTTCATAGAAGCGTATTCGTCACCTGTAACAGCTATAGGTGATGATACATAGTTAGTAATCTCACCTTCAAAACTTAAATCCCCATCCTCGCGTACTAAAGATAGCCTTGTTTGACGGCTAAACATATCTTGTAGTTCTTCTGTCATAAGTGATGCAAGTGTAGGTGTTACCATAGTTGCAACATTCTCAAAACTAGTAATACTTACAGTCTGAGCATCGGGAGCTATGCTTGCTCCAGTAAAAGAGTATTTTACTGTGCATGAATGTAGAGTTAATGCAACAATAATTACACTTATGAATCTTATAAATTTTGTCATATTTTATTTTCTTTAAAAGTCACCTTTTATATTTAACTCTTTTATTCGGCGGTATAGTGTGCGCTCAGATATAAATAATTCTTTAGCAGCATCTTTTCGCTTATAATTATTATTTTTTAATGCTTTTATAATGGCATCACGTTGTACGGTTTCTTTTGTTAATTCCTCAGCAGGAATCTCTTCAACTTCGCCTACATATTCCTCTTGAACTTGACTATTATTATATTGATTATTATCAATATTTGTAGAACTAGTATGAGGTGGTAATAAAGGTTGAGCGTGCTGAGGTACGTAAGTCTCTATATTTTGTTGAGCACAAAGCTGTGCAACCATTGCCTTTAGTTCTGAAACCTCTTTCTTAAGTTCTAATAAAAGTGGAATAGTGTAATCTTGCATTTGGTTTTGATTTTCTGTTGGTGCTAAAGACTTTGTAATAGCATTATTTGGTAAATATTTAGATATAATCTCAGCATCTATATTTCTTGAATGTTCAATTACTGAGATTTGTTCTGCAACATTTTTAAGCTGACGAATGTTTCCTGGCCAATAGTAGTTTTCTAGCATATTACGTGCTTCTGTGTCAAGAGTAATAGTCGGAATTTTATATTGGTTAGAAATGTCAGAAACAAAACGTCTAAAAAGAAGATAGATATCCTCTTTTCTTTCTCTTAAAGCAGGTACAACAACAGGAACAGTGTTTAAACGATAATATAAATCCTCTCTGAAACTTCCATTTTCTATGGCTTTTATTAGGTTTATATTTGTAGCAGCGACAACCCTAACATTAGTTTTCTGTACTTTAGAGCTACCTACCTTTATAAACTCGCCTGCTTGTAGCACACGTAATAGACGAACCTGAGTTGTGTGGGGCAATTCAGCGACTTCATCTAAGAATATAGTACCTCCATCTGCCATTTCAAAATAGCCCTTACGTGCTTCGTTAGCTCCTGTGAAAGAACCTTTTTCGTGTCCAAAAAGTTCAGATTCTATAGTTCCTTCAGGTATAGCTCCACAGTTTACAGCTATGTAGTTTCCGTGTTTGCGTGAAGAGTAGTTGTGAATAATCTGAGGGAAAAACTCCTTACCTACACCACTTTCACCTGTTATTAAGACGGACAAATCTGTCGACGCAACACGCATAGCAATTTCTATAGCTCTATCTAATTGAAAGTTAGAGCCTATAATTCCAAAACGCTGTTTGACTGATTGCAATTCCATTGAAAAAGTATAAATAAAAGGTTAATTTAAAGTTTTCTAAAGGGAGTTTCTGAGGTTTCCTGAAAAACCTTAGAAACTCCGTAAAATATATTGTTTTTAGGAGAGTTCTATTCCTTACCTAAAATTACTTCATTAATATATCAGATGCAGGACGGTTGTTTGACAACAGCTTACACATTTCGTTCATAGTTGGAGTTACATGTTCAAAAAACATTTTGTAACCTTCACAGAAATAGTTTTTAGGGTGAGTGTTACCCTCTGTAATCTCTCCAAAACGATGTTTAGGACAGCCACCAGTACATGCAAAATAGTACTTACAACGAGTACAGTCCTCAGGAAGTGATGCACGTTTTGAAACACCAAATCTAAATTGTTTTTGAGAAGTGTAAAGTGTTTTCATTTCGTCCTGCATTATGTTTCCAAGCAGGTATTCAGGATATACAAAGTGGTCACAAGAGTAAACATCACCATTGTGTTCTACTACTAGACCATCGCCACAACTTTTTGCAAAGGCACATAGACCTGGTTTTACTCCATAATACTGAGCTAAGGTAACATCAAACATTTGTACAAAATAATTACCAACGTCTTTCTGTATCCATTCATCATAGATATCTATTAGGAATTGACCTAAGCCTTTAGATGAAATACTCCAAGGAGCAATATGGCCGTTAACATCTGCAAAAGGTGACTGAATTTCTTTTTGGTCTCCAATTTTTTCTGCTACAGGAAGGAACTGCATGTAGTGACTACCTATAGATTTAAAGAAATTGTAAACCTCTAAGCCGCGACCTTCGCATTTGTCGTTAACAGTAGAAAGAGTATTAAATTCTACGCGGTTTCTAGTTAATCTCTCAACAGTTTGCATAACTCTGCTAAATGTAGGTCTATTACCAACATTCTTACGATATGCATCATGTATGTCTTCTGGTCCATCTAAAGATAAACCGACTAAAAAGTTGTTGTCCCTAAAGAAAGAACACCATTCGTCATTTACTAATACTCCATTAGTTTGAAGGGTGTTTTCTATTTTTTTCCCTCTGCCATAACGCCTTTGTAATTTCACCGCTTTGCGATAAAAATCTAGTCCTGCTAGTAAGGGCTCACCACCGTGCCAGCAAAAAGTAATCATTTCTGCATCGTTAGCTTCAATGTATTGTCTAATATATTCTTCTAATAACTCGTCACTCATCTTTGGCTGAGCCTTGTAGAGCAGAGCCTTGTCAAGGTAATAACAGTAGCTACATCTAAGGTTACATGTACTCCCTATAGGCTTTACTAGAGTTATAAATTGTTTTTTGCTGGTTTTTGTTGCTTCAGCAAAAGTGATAGTGTTTCTTATCGTACTCATAGGTTATTTTTGTTATTTCAAGCACCAAATATAGTTAAAATTTTGTACATTTGTGGTAAATTTTATAAATAAACTAAATTTACCTGTTTATTTATTATTGATATGTTATTAAAATCACCCTTATAATAACGTTAAAATTACAAAGTTGATTATTATGGCTAAGAAAAAAACTACCGCAAAAAGCAGGAAGGTTAAACCTGTAAAATTATCTAAAAAAGCATTTTGGATAATTTCGATAATTCTAATTGTGGTTATGAGTGTTGAAGTTTATTATGTGTCTGGGGGTAACTCTGACAATGGTACTCACAATTCAAAAACTGAGATTGTAAATAATAAAGATGTTGCAAAACCAGATAAAGTGGCTCCAAAGAGTGATGCGCAACCTTCCAAATATAAAAAGAAACAGGAGACTCAGAAAAGCGAAAAAGAGTTAACACAAAAAGCCAAACAGCAGACTGTAAAAACACTTAATATTCCTAATGGTAATAAAGATTTAGAGCTGCCAGCTATTTTTGAGAATGATGAAATTTTATATAATAAAGAAGGACGTTATACAGTTTGCTATTCTAGCAAAGATAAACAACCTTATTGGGTGGCCTATACTCTTACTAGTGAGGATATGTCTAAGAAGGATGCTAAAAGAAAAAATAACTTCCGCCCAGATCCAATAGTTTATAGTAGAGGTTTGAATTCCGCAACATTGACGGATTATAAAGGTACGAGTTATGATAGAGGGCATCTTTTACCTTCTGCGGATAGAGATAACTCCCAAAGTGAAAATGATGCAACATTTTTATTGTCTAATATCGCACCTCAGGCTCAAAGATTGAATAGGTATTTATGGAGTGCTCTAGAAAATGAAGTTAGAAAATTAGCTACCGAACATAAGTTAGTGTATGTTACTACAGGGGGTGTGCTAAATTATGACCTAGAAGCACCTATTGAGGTGATAGGAGATAATGTAACTGTGCCTAAGTTGTTCTATAAGGTTTTGTTGATTGAGAGTAAGGGTGATTATTATTCTATAGGTTATTTAATGCCTAATAGTGATGATTGTGGACGAGATTATACGAAGTATGTCGTGACGGTAGATTCAGTTGAAAAAGTAACTAATATTGATTTCTTTTATTCCTTAGATGATGAAATAGAAGATGAAGTTGAAAGTTATGTAGATAAAAAATTCTGGGATTAATTTTCTGAGATTAATGTTTATAGGGAAGGCTCCTATAAGGAACTTCTCTATAAATTTAATTGTATGTAAAATTAATTTGCATAATTGAAAATATAAAGATACTTTTGTATCTGCGTATGATATGTGTTTTATATCCAAAATGTAAAATAATTATTGTACTACCCCCCCTAAATTTAGGATTAATACTTGAATTCAACTTGTAAATGCAACTGAGGAATTTGAATGTTGCAGGGAATAGGATAAAATATTTTTTCAGAGAGGAAAGAGAGAAAAAACTCTCCTTCGCTCTGCTGAATGGAATA
>JAWXTP010000039.1:0-22594 GCA_044433415.1 Rikenellaceae bacterium | reverse complement strand
AATTTTTATCGCTTAGGCGGAATAAATTTGAGCTTGGCTCCGATTTGTTTCGCCTTTTTTTATGTCCTTATAGTTCCTTGACCTCAATTCAGTTGCATTTGCAGGTTGAATTCAGCTTATTATATAATAAAACATTTCATTTTTATCTCTGAGGTTAAAAAAACCTCAGAGACTAAAAGGCAGCTAATTATATTTCTATGTAGATTCTTACATACCCAACAAACCTTTCGAATACTTTTACAACCAATATTTTCATGAAACTCTACATATTGAAATCTTTGTAAAATCAACTACCAACATAAAATTAAGGAAATTACAGAAACTTATTTTATTAAATTCTACAATCTCCTAAACCACTTCATTTTTTACAAAATAAAGATAAATACATTAGAAATTTTATTAACAAAATCCTTAATTTATTATTAAATTTATATTAAAATTAAAATTAAATTAATGGTAGAAAAAATATAGAAATAAATAACTTGTAAAAGTTCCAATAATTGGCTTTATTCGATTTCTAGGAGTTTCCTTTATAATTAGAATCATCATATAATGGAGCAAACAAATATCAATACACATATCTTCTAAAATTTACACACAAAATACAAATTTATTTACTTATACTATACTTTTTTTATACTAGAAGGTGAAAAATATCATATTTTTTCTTACATTTGCAATTCAACATGGGAGTATATAAAAAAATAATACATTTCAACCTCTCAATTAGGATAAACTTACATAAACAATCATTTATGAACACAACAAAATTAAACGACTTATTAACATTTCTGGATTCTCATATTGGAGGTTCGCAGTGGTTTGTTATTGCACTTTTAGCAACAGGTCTATTTTTTACTATTTATCTTAAATTTCCTCAAATACGCTTTTTAAAACATGCCTTTAGAGTATTATCAGGCAAATACGACCATAAAGATGATGAGGGTGACTCAACACACTTTCAATCACTAGCTACTGCACTATCAGGAACCATAGGTACAGGAAATATCGCAGGTGTGGCTTTAGCTATTCACCTTGGAGGCCCTTCAGCTCTTTTCTGGATGTTTATGACTGCCGTATTAGGTATGACAACAAAAATGGTAGAGGTTACTCTTTCCCATAAATATAGAGTTAAAGCAGATGATGGCACTATGTCTGGAGGACCTATGTATTATATGTCGCGCAGATTAAACATGAAATGGCTAGGTATACTTTTTGCCCTTGCAACAATAATATGTTCTTTTGGTACAGGCTCACTACCTCAGATAAATAGCATCTCAAATTCTATGTTCCTAGCTTTCGGTATAGAACAATGGATTACAGGGGCTATTCTTGCTGTACTGTTAGCTGTAATTATTATAGGTGGTGTAAAACGTATAGTGAAAGTATCTGAAAAACTTATCCCTTTTATGACTATAATTTTCTTTATAGCTTCAATATTAGTATTAATATACAATTACCAGAATATTATTCCTTCTATAAAATCTATATTTGCTAACATCTTTACTGACAGCGCCCCTGTTGGTGGCTTTCTAGGAGCTAGTTTTGCCTGGGTATTAAACAAAGGCGTAAATAGAGGTCTTTTCTCTAACGAGGCTGGTCAAGGTTCTGCACCTATAGCACATGCTGCTGCAAAAACTAAAGAACCTGTTTCTGAAGGTATGGTAGCACTTTTAGAGCCTTTTATTGATACTGTAGTTGTTTGTATGCTTACAGGACTAGTAATCTTAAGTTCTGGGGTCTGGAATGAGAAATTCGAAAATAAATTTCAATTTACAGATATGGTAATACTTAATGGCAACTACAGCGAGACCAATGAAGAGGACGTACAAAACATAAGTGCCTTCTTATTTGAAGGTAACGACCTTGCCAAATTCAATGGCACACTAGTCGTAGAAGGTGGTAAAATACAAAATAAGGATATTACTATAATACATGCTAAATCTTTTGCTGAGGATATCACTGTAAAGCAGTCATTAAACAACAACACATTTGAAGGTACTATAAAAGTAAATAACGGAGTATTAGAAGATATAACACATGTTAACTTTTTTGGTCGTTCCCTAGTACATTCAGCACCTCTATCAACTTTAGCGTTTAGACGTTCCTTCTTAGGAGATTTTGGTGGTTATGTAGTACCTATAGCACTATTACTTTTTGCATTCTCCACAGCTATAGCTTGGTTTTATTATGCTAGTAGAGCTATTATTTACCTTTGGGGGACAAAGTGGATACGCCCCTTCCAATTAATCTATGTCGTAGCATTTTTTATAGCTTCCTTTGTTGACACGTCTATAATTTGGACTCTTTCAGGCATAGGTGCAGCAGTAATGACTCTCCCTAACCTTGTGGCTATACTCCTTCTCCGTAAGGAAATGAAAAGCTCAGTTGAAGAATATAGCAAAAAACACAATCTTTAAGGGAACTTCCCTTCAGTAAGTTTATAAATAAAGATGAATGATAAAAAAATATTAATACTCGGACACACTTTTGATAATGGGAGTGCTGGAATAACAATGAAATCTTTATTTTCAAATTGGGATAAAGAACAGCTCTATTGTGCTAGTCAAGGAAATGAAAGTAATGCTGTACATTTCAAATCTTTTTATAAACTTGGCTCAGATGAGATAAAAGCTAGATTTCCCTTCTCTCTTTTTATGAAATTCGTCAATAAAAGCGGTATAATTAAAGGAGAAGAGAATAATGTGAATATACATGAAAAAAGATATAAGTCAAAATCTTTAAAATGGGTTGTATATGACAAATACCTGAACCCTATATTGAAACAACTTAAAGTTTATCACTATAGAATCAAGTACAGCAGCTCTGACAACTTGAACACATGGATAAATGAAATAAAACCTGATGTTATTTATGCCATTGTTGGTAACCGTGAGGAGTGCAGGTTAATAGAAGAAGTTTTAGAAAACTATGACTCTGCAAAAGTAATTCTACACTTTCTTGATGACTGGATGAGTTCTAAACACAAAGAAACACTTTTCCCTAAACACTACAAAACTCAGACAAACAAGGTATTAAACAGATTATTTAGCTATTCTCATGTTAATTTATCTATCTCTAAACAAATGTCAGAAGAATATGCTCGTCGTTATGGCTATACGTTTACACCTTTTCATAACCCTTTTGATGAAAACACTTTTAACAAAGTAACAAAAACCAATATAATAAGAAAACATAAAATCATCACATATTTAGGTAGGATAGACAAGGACAATATTGACGTCATTAACGATATCATACAAGCCGTAAACAACTTGGTATCAGAAGGCAACAAACTGCATTTTAACATATACACCAATGCAAATGCAAAACAAAGTTTTGTAGATATGTATATTCAAAAAAGTGAAAATGTTAATATTTATGATTTTGTACCACACGATGAAATCGCTAACTTACTAATAAATAAAAGCGATATATTACTATTACCTAATTCTTTTAACAAAAAGAGCATTGAATATGTCAAATACTCAATATCTACTAAATTAACGGAATATTTAGCATCGGGTACACCTGTATTAACATACGCACCTAACAACATTGCAATCTCTGAATTTTGTATTGAAAACGATTGTGCCACAGTATTATCTGAACGCAATATCAAACTACTTAAACAAACAATACTCAATATCATGGAACAAAATCCAGATGTAACAGATAAAGCTAAGAGAGGCAAAGAATTAATATTTCAAAACTACACAAAAGAAAGTATTTGTAGAAAATTTGATAGTATAATCACAACATTTTAATATTACACATGTTAGCTTCAATAATAATTCCAACATATAAACCTCAGTATTGGTTTGACGAATGCTTGTCTTCTATAGCTAGACAAACACTTTCGCATGATGATTTTGAGGTGATTATTATTCTTAATGGCGACCTTTCCTATAAAAATTACACAGTAACTACTATCTCGAAATATAGGGAAACACTAAATATTATATTTCTAGAAACAGAATTTGGGAATGTTTCCAACGCCCGAAATATGGGGTTTGATATTGCGAAAGGTGAATTTATATTATTCATAGATTCCGACGATATTATATCACCTAACTACTTATCTTCTATTATAAAAGTTTCAACAAGCACATCTATAGGAGTAAGTTTTAATGAAAATTTTATTAAAAACATAGAATCTTCATACAAAACGGACACTATAAAAAAGAAGGAAAGAAATATGATTTGCAACAACAATTCATTTGCTATTAATCATTATATTTTTTCGAATTGTTGTTGTAAATGCATAAGCAAACACATAATTGGCAAAATCAGATTCAATATAGGATTTGAACTTGGTGAAGATGGAATTTTCATGTTAGCTATCTCTAGTAGAATTAAACAGTTAACTATAGCAAATACAGATTGTATTTACTACATAAGACAAACAGAAAATTCTTTATCTAGAAAGAAATATCCTAAACTACAAATATTAACATTCATCGTTAAACGAGTAACAACAATCATACATATATATTTGTTGCATAGCAAATTCCGAAACACAAAATTGTTTTTACGAAAAATATTAAGCACTTTTAATACTATCAATAGAGTGAAATAATTAAGGAGACTTCAAAAAAAATAAGGTTTTTTGAAGTCCTCCTTAACTATACAAAATTTCATTATTCACCTTTTAATCTTCTCATTGCTCTACTTGAATCTATTATATTTCCATTGTCATAACTTTTTTGGTAATAGTCAAGAGCGCTATCTACATCTCCTAATTTTTCATAAATAGAAGCTATATTATAATATAAAGAATAGCCCCAAGATTTTATATCTGCCTCGGTCAACAACTTACTCTTATATAATTCAACAGCCTTCAAATAACATATCTCAGCCTTTTGAGCTACGATTTTCATCTCCTTTTTAGTCATATTAGCCATTGACCTTCTATATATATCTGCAAGGTTACGATATACTCTACCCACTTCTACAGAATTAGCAATTTCATTTTTTGCTTCCACAATTTTTATTACCTTCTCTGAATAAATAGTTATTTTATATGTATCATTTAAATAGCCATAATATTTTACGAGAAGCATGTGAAAATCATAATTATCAGGATATTTTTCTATTGCAAACTCACCTAAAGATATCGCTTTATTAGCAAAGTCAACAACTACTTCTTTTTTTGCTCCAGATCCTAAACCATAACTTATGGCATATCTTTTATTTATAGTCTCAACAATTTGACCACTACAAGACTCTGTTGTATTGATTAAAGTTTTATATATTCCAAATGCCTCATTGATTTTCTTATTTTTCAAAAATTCATACGCCGTATTTAAACACTCCTTTTCGTCAGCTTCCGTCATATTCCCACTTTGTATCTTAGCAATAGAGTTTTGATAATTAATTTTATCTTTATTATTCTTTTCTGTTTCTATTTGTGTATCTATTTGATTTTGTATAGCTTTATATTTTTGCTCTTGTTCAGGCTCATTAAGAAGATTATAACAATTCGCTATTAGTTTATAACATTTAGAGATTCTTGTCAGCTCCTCTTTCTGTTTTGCAAGTTCTATTATCTTAGAATACATAGTTATAGACTCCTTAATTGAAGCTACTCTTGTCGCATCATCCATATCTGAACACACTCTTTGTATTGAGTAAAATGCAGCTAATTTATCAATGAAGTGAATATTAAAAGGATATTTTGACACAACTTCTTTATAAACGTCTATATAACATTCAACCATTTTCTTTCGCAAAGGCTTGTCACTAGTCACCATTACAGTGTTCACACCTGATAACATTGTTGAAGCAATCAAGTTACTCTTAATATCTGTTCTAACCATGTAATCAAAAAATGTTTGAGCTGCTAAATTATACTCAATATTTTTCACATAAGAATAAATTAACATACAATAAGCATCTGCATTATAATCATCCTCCATTAACGCCTCCTTGTAACACTTTATGGCGTAATCTTGATCTGACATAGACCCAAACAGTATCTTATTGTTTACTGGGCTATTATTTTGTTTTCGAACCTTCTCATATTCCGAATAGGTAAATTTTGTACTCCCCGTACGCTTTGTTCCTAATTCGTAAATGTTAAACTTTATTAAATCATCATAAGCCTCACTAAAATCATCATTAACATTTAGCGCCATTTTATAATCTTGCCATGCTTCTTCATACATTTCTTGAGCTAAGTAAACTTGCCCTTTACCATAATACGCACTATCACTTAACACATTAATCGCTATCACTTTATCAAACTCTAACAGTGCTTTATCATACTCCTTTGCTTCGAGAAATTTACGTCCTTGACTAAGGTATTTACTCTCTTCCCTACGTTTAATTACACGTGTTATTTTCTTTTCGGTATTAGGATCAAACACATAATACTCGAAACTTTCTTTAGGGTTAAGAAATAAATCTTTTATAGTGTATTTTGAATAGCCATTAGATAGTATATTTATAGTCTTAGAATTGTTCCCTTCTGCCGTTAAATAAAATATAACTGTATATTCATTTAACCCATTTAACAACGTATTTTTAATTATATTATCATCCTCAAGAACCTCATTCTCTACAGAAAATGACAATTCTAATGGTGACTGAAACGCAACCTTAGCACTTACAAGTCTCACTCCATCTACCACTTTAGTATAACGCGACACAGATTTATCAACCTTACCTCCATCTATATCCATCCTTGCTTGCGCATAACCAATTGCGCACTGTATAAATAAAAATACACACAATAGTAATCTCAATACACTCATTATATTATTTATTAATAATTTCTAACATTTTTTCTGCCTTAAGCATATAAGCTCTTGTCACCTTAGCAAAATAACTTCTTGCGGAACTATAATCCCTTAGATAATAATAAGCCATTGCTATTTCATAATTAACATCTACTCCATAGAAGCCATCCTCGATAAAGTATTCTTCAGCTAATCTTAGTGCTTTTTGCAAATGATTTATAGCTGTCTCATGACCTAACTTCCATTGTCTATTACGTTCAGCCCTTTCTTCTCCTTGATATAAGATTGATGGTTTATATTTATAACTTGTCTTACAGTAAGTGGCAGCACCTAATACTACATTAGCTAAATAATTTTCGCTATTTAATTTCAAGGCTTTTTCTGATGCTTCAATTGCTTTTGGGTAGAAATATTTTTTATTCAAAATATTAGCTTGCCTATATTGCGATAATGAAAGGTATCCAAATGCTTCATCACTCTCTTTTATCTGACAAGCACGCTCAAAAATTTTCTCTGCATAATCAAATTTACCACTATTAAATGCAACTACACCTTGAGCCATAATTCCCTCATAACTCTCAGCTTCTTCTTCCTCTATTTCGGTTCCACTATCAGGCACAATAACCATATATGTATATGTTGTTTTTGGCAACATATTTAGCTCTATCATTTCACTCGGAAATCCTTTAGCAAACAACGTTAAGCGCCGTTTTGAATCAACTTCGTTTACATAAAAACAAAGAGTATCGACATATATACCATCTCCATCGACACTACGTTTCATCTCTTCATCTGTGATAACAACTCCCGAAATAGTATAGCTTAACTTCTCAGTAGATTGAATAACAACGAAGGCAGAACTTTTTATTTGATTATTGACCTCCACTGTGGTATATCCACTTTCACCATCCGTAAATCCTCCATCTACAACATCAATTCGTTGCTGGGCAAAAGAGGTAACCCAGCTTACAACAATAAGGAAAGTAATTATAAAAAATCTCATTATTTTATATTGTTTATAAGGCTTCTAATATTGGTTTTATTCGATTTGGAATTTTAACATTTTATATTTGGAGTTTTTAAAAAGATGGCATAGTGATTCCTATGGCATATTTTAGAAAGTTCAAAGATGAAATATTGAAATTTTCAAGCGTTAGAATCCGAAAATAAGAAGGCTCCTTTATTTTAAAACGTAAAATCAGCTAAACTACATACTTCTTCTATCGGATAAATATCCTCATCAAATATATATGAATGCCAGGAACTTACACAAAAACACATATGCTTACTATCTAGAAAACTTAATACGGAAAACAGCCAACAATCACTCATATAATCTGAATTGCGCCAAGTTAACCTGAATCTCATACTCAGTATCTTTGAGTTTGCAGGATGCCTCAGTATTTCAATATCAACAAAGTCAACAATATTGTATTTTGATGTTAACACAAACTCATCTGACGATATTGATTTTATCAATGCTCCTAAACCACTAAAAAGATACTTATTTATCATATCACTATTAGATTTTTGCATTTCAGTGCCATTTAATATACTTAATTCTTCATCATTGTCAAGCATAACCTTAAAAATGTATTTCAAATCTCTAATTAAGAAGGCTGTCCTAAGCCTCTCTAAAAAATTAATTATAACCTCATTTTCTTTAATATTTTTAGTTTCTGTATAAAATAAATTATTCTTATGGCAGTACGCAAAAGAATCTATCGCAAAATATACACTCTCAATAGTTCCTTGTGGTGAAAAATCTATCACTAAACCTAATTCTGTCGAAAACTTTTCAACTACGAATGACACCCCCCTGACCTGATACCCATCTGTAATTTGTATAACATTACAATTTATTATAGTGTCTTCACTATATAATGGTGAACAATTGCAAATTTTTCGGATGTCCTGCTTCGCATCTGCCGTCATATCTATATCCGTCAAATCTAATTTTCTCACTGACCTTTCATGAGTCAAATTTAATTGTTTAATTAATTTTGACATATTGGTTTGCATAACTTCCGCTAGTTCAAAGTTATAAATATCATTCAGCACAACCTGCACATCGTTATTCGCGTACAGGTTGCGTGTTGAAAATAGTATCAATAGAAATAAAAGACAAAATCTTCTAATAACTAACAATTTCAAATAATTTTGCATATCTCCTAAAAATCAAATTCAGATATTTGGAACACTTCATTACGAGGGAATATCTCACCGTTAAGCATATATGGCTGCCAAGTTCTTACGTGTATAAGCATTTCTGTTTCACTATGAAACTCAATAGCAAGAAATAACCAGCCATCATCACTATAATTTGTTGTTCGCCATGCTTGACGAAGTGTAACACCATAAACATTAGCAAGTTCTGGATGTTGAGTAACATATATATCATCAAAACCAATATTCACATATTTATTTACTGCAAACACTCTTCTTAACCTTGTCATATACTCCTCCTTATTATGCTTAACATATTTAATCTTCTCCTCTGATAGACCTGACATTTTATCTCCTGTTGATTTATAAATATTACCTGTAATAATCAAAACATCATCACTATACATACTTGCTATAATAGGAATATCTTTACGATTATAAGCTGTTCTAAAATTCTCTATAAAGTCAAGTATCATTTGTCGTCTACGAAGGTCAGTAATAGATTCATTAGCCTTAATAATCTCGTTATATTTATGACTTTCAATAGCAAAATAAAATGCATCAATAGTTCCTGATGGTGTAAAGTTTATTACTCCATCTTGACTACTCTTATCATCCTTAATAATAAAAGGCATGTTACGAATTTGATACCCCTTGCTTGTATTAAGACATCTAGCTATTATCTCTGACTCTATACATCTATATTGTGTACAATCCCATATTTGAAGCACATTAGTCCGCGACTCATTAGTCATATCTATTGACGTAAGGTTAGGTACACGATTTTCTTGATATGCACGATTTAATTCTGACACTAATGCTGTTGCATTATTACTCATTTTTGTTCTTAAATATTGATTGTCAAGATCTGACAACTCAATTAATGTTTTAGTTTGAGCTAAAGTGCCACAAACTACCATTATCACAAATAGAAATGTTAAATATATTTTTCTCATAATATTATAAATTACATGTTTAGTTAATGTTTACCCAGTAGATTATATCACTCACATGAGTATAATCTATATTATTACCACTTATTAATCCCGTACGAACAGTTCCTGAACCCAGATTTAAAACGTCAATCAACTTACCCGCTCTTAGAATCACAAAGTAGCACTTAGAAGCATCCTCTATTGTATTTAATTTTCCATATACTAGATTACCTTTAGATTTATTGTCATTTAACAATACTCCAACTTCTTTAGAGCTTGTCAATTTTATTAATTCTGATATTATAGGCGAACTAGTATTAGCTACAGGTTGTGAGACTACTGGTCTATTTGTAGAGGGTTTAGGTTGTGTAGAAGGTTTAACTTGTGTAGGAGGGCTAGACAGGTTACTGTTTGTATCTGTCACTACTCCACCTGGCATTATTCTTACCACCATCAGCCTCTTTATACCGCTAGACTCTACCTTTATCTCCTTTTTAAGAACAAAGGCTATTACGCGCACTCTATTTTGAACAGGCATTACAATAGTGCCTATATCCTGTTCGAATCCTTTAAAATCTATAACGCTGACATCGCGATTCTGCTCTTTCATATCTTCGGAAATCATTATCTTTAGATCATCAAGTGCTAATTTTATGGCATTATTTTCTGTATCAGATATACCATCTCCATAGTAATAATTACCTGATATTTTCACATCGCGTTCTTGTGCCTTTTGAGACAAACTTTGAGCAAATGTTTCGCATCCAATTAGGAGCATCATAAATGGTAGTAAAATTTTCAAATTCATTTATTTCTTATATTAGGGGAGTTATAATAATATTATCTACATAAATAGATCGGCAACATTATCTGTATTGATATACGAGTACATTTGGCAATACATCACAGCACCACTACTTCTCATCAATGTTTCAGTATTTGTCTTCACGTACAAAAGATGTATATAATTATATTTCTTGCTATGAAGTATTACTGTCGCTTCTAGTAGCTCTTCTTTTTCGCTTTCTATGCCTATATATGGAGTAAGCGCATTTGCATTACAAAAAGCTACGAGTTGTGGTAAGGTAAGAATATACTTAGATATCTCATTTGCGTACCTCCTATGTTGAATTTCAATCTCGATACTATTATTACCTAACTTAGGAAAATAAAAAAGATTTGAGAACGTCTTTGCAATATGACCTGGTGAGTATATTAGTTCATAATTACTTTGTTTATCTTTTTGAAGATAAGTGCTATTAGTTATACCATCAATAATAAACTTACTACCTTTTTTTGCATAAACATCGCCCTCTTTTTTCTCTAAAGATGAAATATCTACAGTTGTTACATCCTGTTCAAAATTATAATCCGACATTAATAAATCTGCCAATCCACACTCTAACTCAGCTTTATCTTTACTCGTGATAATTTGGATATTTGCAGGAAAATTTAAAGCAACCTTATCATTTCCTTTACCCCATTGAATGGAATAACTTAAGCTATCTCTATAAATCTGCATAGATTCATTCTCCTTGACTACTTTTAGGCCCTCTTTCAAATTCCAAAACGCACCTCTAACATAATCATCACCATTAAATAAAAGTTTCGCTTTGCTATAATCTAATACATTAATTAAATCGTGCCTACTCTTTGCTAGCATCACCTCTAATAATTTTCTCTCAGCAAAAGACTCTAAAAGTGCATCTGACAAATCTCCAATATTAGGTATTCTAACGCCAACATTAGTAATTACGCTATTCAAAGAATCTACTTTCACTCTAAATCCATTAATATAGCAGTTATCACCTCCCAATAGATGTGTAGGTACACTATTGTACAACGACTCGATGTATCTACAATCAAACCGTTGTGCAAACACACTTGACAAGCTAAAACCTCCAAGTATTATAACAAGGTAAATTTTCTTCTTCATAATATTTAATCTCTTGCTATGATTACTATTGACCTCATATTGAACAGGCTACAACACTTAGCTCACTTTTCTTATACCGTCAATATATTATCTAAGCTCAGTATAACGCTTTGAGTTAAGGGAAACATCTACATCATCTCACCTTTACCATCCGCCATATATACAAAGTTAGTCATTTTCAATTTATTGACCAAATGTTTTCTCATATTTTATTAAGGGGAATTATAGAAACTGGTTTTATTTGATTTCGAATTTTAAAGTTTTAGAAATTAGCGACATGATTGTTAGTTTTTCAAAAAAGGTCGCAAAGATAATCATTATCCAGAAAAGCCTCCCAACAAAGATAAAAGGCAAACAAACCTTAAATTAAGGTTTGTTTGCCTTTTATCTTTGTATACTTTACCTAAGTTAAAGTCTATAGAAAACTTCTAATAAACCATAGATTGAGGTCTATCTTCAACACTAGCACCATACTCTTTATTAGGAGTTGCACCCATAATAAGTTTAAGTTCACCACCTGCCATTACATCTTTATAAGTGATGAAAGTTTTAGTGTGAGGCTCTCCGTTTAAAGTTGCAGATTGTACATAGATATTTTCTTCTGAGTTGTTTTCAGCAATAACTTTGAAAGTCTTATCCTCATCAACATTTATTGTAACTTCATCAAATAAAGGCGATGAAATAAGGAAAGCTCCACTAGTAGCATTTGCAGGATAGAAACCCATAGCTGTAAATACATACCAAGCACTCATCTGACCACAGTCCTCATTACCACATAGTCCGTCAGGAGCATCAGTAAAGAAAGTTCTCATAATATGACGAGTCATAGCAGCAGTTTTCCACTGTTGACCTGCATAGTTATATAGGAAAGGTGTAGAGTGATTAGGCTCATTACCTTGTGCATATTGACCTACAAGACCTGAGATATCTGGTGAAGAATGTCCCCCTATATCTGAGCTTATAGTAAATAAACTATCAAGTTTTGTAACGAAAAGTTCATCAGAACCAAATAGTCCTATAAGACCTTCCACATCATGAGGCACTAACCATGTATACTGCCAAGCATTACCCTCACAGTAATCGTCCTTACGGTGAGTAGATTGTACAGGATCAAAAGGCTCATTCCACTTACCATTAGAAAGTTTACCACGCATGAAACCTCTATTTTTATCAAAATAATGTTTATAGTTTTCTGAACGTTTCTTGAAATACTCATACTCCTCAGTTTTACCCATACGTTTTGCCATTTGAGCAACTGCCCAATCGTCAATACAGTATTCCAGTGCCTTAGCAACACTCTCACCCTCTTTCTCAGCAGGTATATACTCATTAGTACGTACATAGTTAAGACCTCTTTCGTCTAAATTAGCGTAGTCAGAGATAACTTTAAAAGCACGCTCTGCATCAAAACCTTCAAAACCTTTAAGGTAAGCATCAACAATAACAGGGATAGAGTGGAAACCAACCATACAGTTATTTTCACTACCCATCAAATGCCATACAGGAACTTTACCTTGCTGTTCAGCAATTTCTACTAGGTTGTTAACAATCTCACCTACACGCTCAGGTGCTGTGATAGTTAACAGTGGATGTGCAGCACGATAAGTGTCCCATAATGAATAAACAGTATAAACTGTAGATGGAGAGTTGTATAGCTTACCATCAGCACCACGATAGTCACCTGTCACATCATTAAATGTTTGAGGTGCAAAGGCTGTGTGATATAAAGCAGTATAGAAAGCACGCTTGTCAGCTTCATTCTTACCTTCAAGCTCTATCTTAGAAAGGAAGGTATTCCATTTTTTATCAGCATCTACTCTTACATCTTCAAAAGTGCGACCTTTAACCTCAGCAGCAAAGTTGCTTTCTGCACCTTGTACACTTACTGGTGAAAGCGCCATACGTGAAAGTATCTCTTTACCTTCACTACCAGCATTTTTGAAACGTATAAATGCTTTTAAACGTGTAGATTTATCAGCGTTTATCTTACCCTTTTCATCATGATATTCTATACTTTCTATAGGCTCAGAAAATTCAGCAACAAAAAATACGCGTTGATCTTTTGCCCAACCTGTAGAAAGTCTATGTCCCTCAATTTTGTTATCCCCGATTTTTTTAAGGTAACATTCTGTAGGTGCATCCCAACCATTACCGCTCTCTAAGTCAACGATAATAGTAACATTCTCAGAATTAGCAGGGTACTTATATTTATGTACAGCACCACGTTCTGTAGTTGTTAACTCAACACCTATGTTATATTTGTTTAAAAGCACTGAATAGTAACCTGGCTCAACAACTTCGTTCTCACGATAGAAAGTTGACAAATAGCCACTAGCTTGGTCTTTTGTAGTACCTTTAAATGTTGGAGTTTCCCCGACTGTAGGCATAAAAACTATGTCACTAAGATCCCCTATTCCTGTGCCACTAAGGCGTGTATGTGAAAAACCTATAACTGTTGAATCTGAATAGTGATATCCAGAAGTCCAGTCCCAGCCAAAAGTGATATTTACAGGTCCTAAATGCACCCCCCCAAAAGGCACATTAGCTCCTAGGAAAACGTGACCATGATAGTCCGTACCAATATAAGGATCAACATAAGACGTGAAAGAAACAGCGTCCTCTGTTTTTGTCATAGTTTGACAAGCACTAAGCATTAAAGCTAGTGTAGCGAAACCAAAAATTAATCTCTTCATAATTGAATTTTTTACAGTCTGAAAATTGAATTTTCAAATTTTTATTAAAAAATGCTAGACATATGTAATCGTCTAGCATTTTAATATTATTTAATATTACTGCCCGATAAAAACTAAACTGTATAAACTATGCAGTTATTATATAAATTCTTACATATAACTATTTAGCCTGCATAGGGCAGGAAACGGGCTGTTCGCTTTTTTCAAGAACGGCTTAGATTCTTTGCGTTTTTTGAAGTTTTAAACGGAGCAACCTCAAGGGTTGTGAGTATTGAAACTTTAGGGAACTTCTAAAAACTGGGTTTTAACGCTTTCGGATTTTAAAGCTTCATCTTTGAATTTTTACAAATACGCCGTGGGAACCACCACGCCTGTATTTATAAAACTCCAAATCTAAAACTTTAAAATTCGAAATCGAATAAAACCAGTTTATAGAACTCCCCTTTAAAAAAGGTGAAAAATGTAGGCCGTTATTGGGAAAAGCTTTCCCTAAGGTTTCTGCCGGCATCAAAGATTATTTTGCAGGAGTATTTGTCATAACAAATTTCAAAGTACCCCCTGCCATGATATCTGAATGCTTAATAGTAAGACCCTCTAGAGGTTGACCATTAAGAGTTACAGATTGAACATACATATTCTCAGGTGAGTTATTCTCTGCCTCAACAACAAAAGTTTTAGAGTTAGGAAGGTTGATTTTAGCATAGCTAAATAAAGGACTACCTAAATCATAAACTCCTGCTACAGGATCTACAGGATAGAAACCTAAAGAGCTAAAGATAAACCAAGATGACATTTGACCACAGTCCTCATTACCACAGTGACCGAAAGGTTTGTTAGCATATTGAGTAGTTGTAATCTCACGTACATATTTCTGAGTTTTCCAAGGCTCTTTAGTCCAGTTGTAAAGGTAAGCAACGTGGTGAGAAGGCTCATTACCATGTGCATATTGACCAATCATACCTGTAGAGAAGATAGGAAGTTTCTCATCAGCGTGAGGTCCTTTAGTAAACATATCATCAAGACGTGTTCTAAATATTTCTTCACCACCCATAAGCTCTTTAAGACCTTCAACATCTTGAGGAACATAGAAGAAATAGTGCCATGCGTTACTTTCTGTGAAGTGCTTAGTATAAGCATCTGGATCAAAGTTACCTAACCAGTTACCTTTTTCATCACGTGGTTCAAACCATAAAGACTCAGGGTTGAAATTACCACGAAAATATTGAGAACGCTTGTAGAATTCGTCAGCTATATCTTTTTTACCCATTTTCTCAGCCATTCTAGCGATACAGAAATCATCATAAGCATATTCTAAAGTTTTAGACACACTCTCATGCTCTGTAGTAGGCATATAACCTAGTTTCTTGTAGTCACCTATGCCTCTATAACTATCAAAGTTAGCAGTACCAACACAAGCAGCTAGAGCTTCTTCTGCATCAAAGTTACCTATACCTTTTAAGTAAGCATCAACAATTACAGGAACTGAGTGGTAAGCAATCATCATATCTGTTTCTTGACCTTGGAAATTCCATACAGGTAATCTTCCGTGTTGTTTGTAGAATACAAGGAAAGATTTCACCATATCGTTTACTCTATCAGGTTGAGTGATAGTGTAAAGAGGGTGAGCAGCACGGTAAGTGTCCCACAATGAAAAACGAGTGTAGTTAGTGAAGCCCTCAGCTTTATGAACTTCTAAGTCTGCTCCACGATATTCACCGTTAACATCTTGATATACAGTAGGTGCTAACATACTTTGATACATAGCTGTGTAAAAAATAGTTTTTTGATCTATATCGTTACTCTCTACTTCAATTTTTGATAACTCTTTATTCCAAGCGCATTTAGCGTTAGCTCTTACAGCTTCGAAATCCCATTCCGCCATCTCAGCGTTAAGATTAGCTAGGGCGTTAGCTTCACTTACAGCAGAAATAGCACATTTAACAGTGATTTGCTCGTCAGCAGCAACTTTATAATTCAATTTTGCAGCTATACCAACACCTACTTCTTCGCCTTTAAGCATGATTTGTCTGTCAGTGATTTTCTCAAAATCGAAAGGTTTAGAGAACTTAGCAACATAATATAATCTTTGGTCGTTAGCCCAACCTTTAGAGAAACGGTAACCAGAGATAGTAACAGAGTCTATAACCTCCATTTTAGTATCCATAGTGAAGTCCCAGTTTAAAGCACGATTAAGGTCAAAGAATACTGTTGCATCACCTGCATCTTTAAATGTGTAACGTTGCATACCACATCTCTCAGTAGCTGTAAGCTCTACAAAAATGTTATAGTCTTTAAGTAATACTGAGTAGTAACCTGCAGTAGCAAACTCATCATCATGAGAGAAAGTTGAGTAAACACCTATTTGTCCTTGAGTAGCGCTTTTAACTTGTTCGCCTTTTGCAGCAGCTTCAACTCTACCATCTTTATAAGGGTTCATAACAGGCATAAATGCTAAGTCATATAAGTCACCAGCACCTGTACCACTAAGGTGAGTCATACTGAATGAACCTATTGTTGAATCTGGATAGAAATAACCTGCGATTCTATCCCAACCACCGATGCCATTATCAGGGCTAAGCTGCACCATGCCAAAAGGAACTTGTGCACCTGGGTAAGTGTTACCAGGACCATCAGTACCAATGAAAGGGTTAACGAATTGAGTGTAATCTGCTATTTCAGCAACTTCTGTTGTAGCACAAGAGAAGATTCCAGAAATAGCAAAACATCCAATAACAATACTAGAAAGTTTCATAAAAAGTTGTTTTAGTTGTTTTAGTTTTTAATATAATTGTTTTAGTTTTCTTAATAATAAATATATTACTTTGTCATAGAAGTAGGTACTGATTTTTTACCTACACCCCATTTATAATTAGGTTTATCACCCATAACAAACTTCAACTCACCACCTTCATTTATCTGTTTATGAGTCAGGTAAGTCAAATCAAAAGGCTTTCCATTAAGCGTAACACTTTGAATATATACATTTTCAGGTGAGTTATTCTCAGCTAAAATAGTAAACACCTTACCATTTTCTTGCTTAAAACTTACCTCCCCAAACAAAGGTGAACCTATGATATACTCACCATCAACAGGAGTTACAGGGTAGAAGCCCATGGCACTAAATACAAACCATGCAGAAGTTTGACCATTATCTTCATCACCACAGTAACCATCAGGCGAAGCAGCATACAGTTTAGTCATAACCTCACGTACACGACTCTGAGTTTTCCAAGGTTGGTTAAGATAGTTATAAAGGTAAATAGCATGTTGAACAGGTTGGTTACCATGTGCATAATTACCCATATTCATAATTTGCATCTCACGGATTTCATGTATAGTAAAACCATAATATGAGTTGTCAAACATTGGCGGTACACTAAACATGCTGTCTAACATTAATGCCATCTTATCACGTCCACCCATTAAAGTTGCTAAACCCTCAATATCGTGGAAAACGCTCCATGTGTAATGCCATGCATTGCCTTCTGTGAAAGCATCACCCCATTTAAATGGGTTAAACGGACTTTGGAACTCTCCATTTTCATTACGTCCACGCATCATAGAAGTCTCCTTGTCAAATACGTTTTTGTAATTTTGAGAACGCTCCTTATATAAGTTTATTGTACTCTTAGGCTTACCTAGCTTCTCTGCTAACCTCATAATTGCATAGTCAGCATAGGCATACTCTAAGGTACGAGCTACATTTTCTTTAATATCCACATCATAAGGCACATAACCTAACTTATTATAATAAGGTGCACCCTTACGACCTACAGAAGTCAAAGGTCCTTCATTTTCTCCACTATGTACCATAGCTTCAAATAATGTTTCTATGTCATAATCTTTATTACCCTCTGCAAGCAAATAAGCCGATGCAATAATAGATGAAGAGTTAGAACCTATCATACAATCTCTATGACCTGGGGAAGCCCATTCAGGCAACCAGCCACTTTCTTTATATGTATTTACTAGTCCCTCCATAATTTGAGAAGTAAGTGTTGGATAAGCCAAGCTAAAGAAAGGGAAAACAGCTCTAAAAGTGTCCCAGAAACCATTATCTGTAAACATATAACCTGGAAGTACCTCGCCATTATAAGGGCTATAGTGAACTATATTATTATCTTTATCTATCTCATAAAACTTACGTGGGAAAAGCAACAAACGATAAAGAGAAGAATAGAAAACCTTAATATCAGCATACTGTCCATCATTTACAGCAACTCTACTAAGCTCCTCATTCCAAATATCATAACCTTTTTGTTTAGTTTGCTCAAAATTATCTTTTGCTAACTCTCTATCAAGAGAAACTTGAGCTTGTTCAAGAGAGATAAAAGATGAAGCAACACGCGCTCCTACTTGTTCTCCGCGTTTAGTTTTAAAACTTACTATAGCTCCTACATGATTGCCTTGAAGCTCTGTTTTATTGCTATAAAGCGTTGAGTCACACCATATATCAACATCACAAATTTCTTTATCTAGTTCTATAACAAACCAGTTTTTAAAATTCTTAGGCACTCCCCCACTATTTCTAGTTGTATAGCCTACAATTTTTCTATTAGCCTTATCAACTTTTATATAAGAACCTCTATCAAAAGCATCTATCACTAATCTTGCGCTATCAGTCTCAGGATAAGTGATTCTAAATTGTGCAGCACGTTCTGTAGGTGTAATCTCAGTGACAACATCATAATCTGCAAGATACACACTATAATAATAAGGTGTGGCAGTTTCTGCTTTATGCGAAAACCAGCTAGCTCTTTTTTCTTCATCAAAAACCTTTTCACCAACTATAGGCAACAGCGAAAACTGACCATAGTCATTAATCCAAGGACTTGGTTGGTGCGTTTGTTTTATACCTCTAATTTTATATGAGTTATAGGTATAAGCCCATCCGTTACCCATTTTACCAGTCTGAGGAGTCCAGAAGTTCATACCCCAAGGCAGCGCCACAGCAGGATAAGTATTTCCATTAGACAGTAGGTACTCAGAATCTGTACCCATAAGAGTATTAACCCATTCTACAGGTTTATCTACACTCTTTATCGCTGCATTTTGAGCATTACTCACAGTAGAGACAGCGAAGAAGCTACATAATAGCACAAATATTTTTTTCATTTAATTATAACCTTTAATGCTTTACAAATTATTTTAAAATCAAAGGGCGTATAACCCATTGCTTCTCCATCTATTTCTATTGGTGTTGGTTCTTCGGAAGTAATAACAACCTCATGGCCTCTAAAAAACACAGAACGAGGAACTTTATATATATCTCCGTTAAAAAGATACTTAGCATATCTTAGCACATTAAAATTGTGCATTTTCTTTATGATAGTAATATCCAAAAGTCCATCATCGGCAATAGCCAAAGGGGCTTGTAACATACCACCACCATTGTATTTACCAATTGCAAGGGCTCCTGTTAGTATTTTTTCGTCTATAACATCCTCTCCATCTATATTTATATCCATCTTCACTGAGCGATACCAAAAAAGAGTATGTAACATAGAATAAATATATAACAGCTTGGTTTTATATCCCTTTTGTTTCATTCTATTGTATTGTCTATTAACCATAGCATCAAAACCTACACCTGCCATATTTGCCATGTAACGGTTTTGGTATACTTTAGCCTCATAGAATCCCACTTTACAGACATCCTGCAAAAAAGTCTTACCCTCAACTATAGCTTTAACAGCTTCGCTATATTTCTTAGGAACACCATGCATACGTATCCAGTCATTACCTGTACCCACAGCGATAACTGCTAATTCTATATCAGTTGTAACGACTGTTTTCTGGTGAAAGATACCATTAACAACTTCATTGAAAGTGCCATCACCACCAACAACTATCAACTTACGATAACCTTTATTTATAAATTCTACAGTAAGCTCTATAGCATGAAATTTCTTTTCAGTAAACACACTATCAAAAAGTATCTTATTATCTCTGAAATACTTACTAATTACAGGATAGTCTAACAAACCCTTGCCACTCCCTGCAACAGGGTTGACAACGACTCCCCAACGGGATGTAGGCTCAAAGCTATTATCCATAATTAAATTATTTAAGGTCGGGACACAAAAAGTCCCAATTCAAAAGTTACAAAACTCTCGAAAGTCTATATTCAGACTCTCGAAAGTTTCGCATATAATACAGCACTATTTTAAAGGTGCATTTTTGATTGTTTCTAATAAGAAGTCGTACATTTTTGCTACAGAAGCAATATTTACGCTTTCATCTGGAGAGTGAGGGAAACAGATAGTAGGACCAAATGAAATCATATCTAAATTAGGATATGTTGCACCTAGGATACCGCACTCAAGACCTGCGTGAATAGCCATAATCTTAGGAGTTTTACCATACATTTTCTCATAAGTTTCTTGCATAGTTTTAAGGATAGGAGACTCTAAGTTAGGTTTCCAACCACTATAACCACCATTAACTTGACACTCGCAATCAAGGCAGATACCTTCAAAAGTAGTAACGATACGATCTACTAAGTCTGCTTTAGCACTATCTATAGAGCTACGTACTAACATCACAGCTTCAAAGCTAGATTCTTTAGTAACTAAGATACCTAAGTTAGAACTAGTTTCAACAAGACCTGGGATAGAGTCACTCATTCTATCAACACCATTAGGGCAAACATTAACAGCCATAAGTGTAGAATAAGCACTATGTAATTCGATAACAGTTTCAGGAGTCTCACATTCAGTCAATACAACTTCTAAGTCAGCATCAACTTCTGAAAGTTCGTTTTTAATATCTGCTACTTGTTTTTCTAACAATAATTTAAACTCTTCCACTTGGTGAGCAACAACAGCTACAACAGCATGACCTTCACGAGGAATAGCGTTTCTCATGTTACCACCATTGATTTCTGAAAGCTCTACTTCAAGTTCATTCATAAGACCATGGATGATACGAGCTAGGATTTTGTTAGAGTTACCTCTTTGAAGGATGATTTCTATACCTGAGTGGCCACCTTTAAGACCTTTAACATCTATTCTAAAACCTTTATAACCTTCTTCAAGTTCTGCTCTCTCGAATTCGATATTAGCAACAACATCTACACCACCAGCACAACCTACATAAAGTTCGCCTTCTTCTTCAGAGTCCATATTTAAAAGGATATCACCTCTAAGAACACCTGGTTTAAGAGCAAAAGCACCTGTCATACCTGCTTCTTCGTCTATAGTGAAAAGAGCTTCGATAGCACCATGCTCAAAACCACCACATTCTTCCATAACAGCTAAAGCAGCAGCAGCACCTATACCATTATCAGCACCTAGAGTAGTACCGTTAGCAGTAACTATTTCGCCATCTATGTATGCCTCGATAGGGTCTGTTTCAAAATCAAAGTCTTTATCGCTATTTTTTTGAGGTACCATATCTATATGGCCTTGCATAGTGATAGTTTTTCTATTTTCGTAACCAGCAGTAGCAGGAACGTAAAGAATAACATTACCAACTTCATCAACAATAGTCTCGATGTTGTTTTCTTTAGCAAAGTTTACGATATATTCTCTTACTTTCTCTTCGTGTTTAGAAGGGTGAGGTAGAGCGCAAATATTAGAAAAATGTTTCCAAACCAATTCTGGTTTAAGTTTTAACAGATTTGTATCCATAATAATAAATTATATAAGTATTTTCGCCAAAGATACTACATTTTTATATAAAAAACAAACTGTTTAGATGCAATTTGTATTTTGTTTTCAGAAGTCCTGTTAATTAACATTTATGACTATAGAGGAGTTCTTCAAGAACTTCTAAAGCATCTTTAAAGAAATATTTCAAAATAGTATTTATATTTTTCTTTTTTCAACATTACATTTTGCTAAACGCACGAACAAGCTGTAAAAAACGAATAAAAAAAATACATTTTTTAACTCTACTATTCAAGGTGTTATATTTTTTTCAAAAAAAAGATTAATATTATATGGTAAATTAAAAAAAAGTACATATCTTTGCATCGCATTTGAGGTTAATTCTTCACGAATAATTTTCAATATGTATAGGATTCGTTAGCTCAGCTGGTAGAGCACAACACTTTTAATGTTGGGGTCCTGGGTTCGAGCCCCAGACGGATCACCCACAGGAGATTTTCTACTCCATAAAAAA
>JAWXTP010000038.1:0-23208 GCA_044433415.1 Rikenellaceae bacterium | reverse complement strand
CGCTTTTTCCAAGAATGGCTTAGATTTTTTGCGTTTTTCGGAAAAGAACGCGGAGCAACCTCGAGGTTGTGAGCACTTCTTTTTCGGAAAAGGTGAAAAATGTAGGCCGTTATTGGGAAAAGCCTTCCCAATGTCCCTTGCCGGAAAACAATGCAACTTAATCGGCCATGGCTGGAACAGGCTTGTGGTATGTGCCATCGTTCAATTTAGAGTGACATTTCTTGAAACAGTCAATAGTATATTGAACGTCCTCCAAAGTATGAACAGCTGTAGGGATGATACGTAAGATAATCTCACCTTTAGGGATAACAGGATATGTTACCACAGAACAGAAAAGACCATAATTTTCACGTAAGTCAACCACGATATTTGTAGCTTCTTCAACTCCACCTTTCATATATACAGGAGTAACAGGAGATTGAGTAACACCTATCTCAAGACCTTCTTCTCTAAATCCTTTTTGTAAAGCCTTAACAATAGTCCAAAGGTTTTCTTTAAATTCAGGGTGAGCTTTGATTAACTCAAGACGTTTTAAAGCACCTTTTACCATAGGCATAGGTAGAGACTTAGCGTAAGTTTGAGAACGCATGTTATAACGAAGGAAGTCTACGATAAATTTGTCAGAAGCAACGAAAGCACCAATACCTGCCATAGATTTAGCGAAAGTAGAGAAGTGAACGTCTACACCTTCTGTACATTTGAAGTGCTCAGGAGTACCAGAACCTGTGTCACCCATAGTACCAAAACCGTGAGCATCATCCACTAGAAGACGGAAGTTAAATTCCTTCTTCATAGCAACGATTTCGTCTAAGCGACCTAGGTCACCTTTCATACCGAATACACCCTCTGTGATAACCATAACGCCACCACCGTTAGCCTCAGCAAGACGTGTAGCACGCTCTAGTTGTTTACGACAGTTTTCCATGTTGTTGTGAGGGAAAACAAAACGTTTACCACCTTTAGCTTTGTGAAGTAAAAGACCGTCAATGATACAAGCGTGAGCTTCTGAGTCATAAACGATAACGTCACGAGGTGAAATTAAAGTGTCAATTATAGAAACCATACCTTGGTAACCGAAGTTCAAAAGGAAAGCGTCATCTTTACCAACAAATGCAGCAAGTTCTCTTTCTAATTGTTCGTGATATATAGTTTGACCACTCATCATACGAGCACCCATAGGGTAAGCCATACCATATTCTTTAGCAGCTTCAGCATCAGCAGCCATAACTTCTGGGTGAGCAGCTAAACCTAGGTAGTTGTTTAAAGACCATGTAAGAACTTCTTTACCTCTAAACATCATACGAGGAGCGATAGGTCCTTCTAATTTAGGAAACGAAAAATATCCGTGACTTAGCTTTTGGTAACGTCCAATAGGACCACCAGCGTCTTTTTCAATACGTTCAAAAATATCCACTTTTTTCTATATTTAAATTAATATTAAAATTTTCTTTAAAATTTACACCACAAAGATAATGTTTTTAAATATCCTATATATAAGTATAAATACTTATTTGATGATTGGTCTAGATAATCAAATTTAATATAAGCATCATAAAAATTGTAAATTAGGGAAATATTTAATAAATTTGTAGAGCTTAATTCCTTGCATAAGCTATTAATTGACTTAAAGTTAGGTGATTAAGGTTTTATTTGTTGGCTTTAAAAGTCCAATAATTTTATTTGATTAATATATAACTGTTAATAAAAAACAAAAGGTATGAAAAAAGCAATAATGCGCACCGAAAAAGGTGATATGAAAATTGAATTTTACGAAAATGATGCTCCAGGAACAGTAGCTAACTTTTGTAAATTAGCTCAAGCAGGTTTCTATGATGGATTGACTTTCCATAGAGTGATTCCAGATTTTGTAATCCAAGGTGGTTGTCCTAATGGTCTTGGTAATGGTGGTTCTGGTACTAAAATCAAATGTGAAACTAAAGGTGGAAACCAATATCACGATAGAGGAGTGCTTTCTATGGCTCACGCTGGTAAAGATACAGGTAGTTCTCAATTCTTTATTTGTCACTCTCGTAATAATACAGCTCACCTAGATGGAGTACACACTTGTTTTGGTAAAGTTTACGAAGGAGTTGAGGTTGTTGACGAAATTCGTAGAGGAGACTTAATTTTAGGGGTAGAAATATTCGAAGAATAGGTTATATAGCAAGTTTTGTGCTAAAAATCATCATCATCTATTGAAAAATTATATTTTTTATAGGTGATGATGATTTTTTTTTGTTTTTTTATTTATATAACATGCTTTATTTAAGTTGCTGAAATTTAGTACATTGTGGTTTTTTAGCTAGTTTTTGCAATATTGTAATAGGTGTTTTTTTTAGAGTTTTTATTTTTTTTAATGAAAAAAAGTACTACCTTTAGGAAACTATTAAGGTGATTATCTGAAAATGTTTCTTTGTTTTTAGAAATTATCTATAGGGGGGTTCTAATAATTGGGTTTATTCGATTTTATATTTAGAAGTTCCTTAAAGTTACCAATATGTTTATTATTACACTTTAATTGCAATGCTAAAAGATTTGACACTAACTGACCATCTGAAAAAATATTTTGGATTTTCACAATTTAAGGGGAATCAAGAACAAATAATTTTGAATCTTATTGAAGGTAATGATACTTTTGTATTAATGCCTACAGGAGGGGGTAAGTCGTTATGTTATCAGCTACCAGCTATGATAATGGACGGTGTAGCCATCGTAATTTCTCCTCTTATTGCTTTGATGAAAAATCAAGTGGATGCCATGCGTACATTTTCAATGGATGATGGTATAGCCCATTTCATAAATTCATCGTTGAATAAGTCAGCAATTACTAAGGTTAAGAAGGATGTACTTAGTGGGAAAACAAAATTGTTATATTTTGCTCCTGAGTCCTTAACAAAGGAAGAAAATATTGAGTTTTTAAGAAGTATAACAATTTCTTTTTATGCAATAGATGAGGCACACTGTATTTCAGAATGGGGGCATGACTTCCGTCCTGAGTATCGTCGTATTCGCCCTATTATTACAGATATACACCCTGCACCCATCATTGCTCTTACAGCTACAGCAACTCCTAAGGTGCAACTAGATATTCAGAAAAACCTAGGTATGGGTGATGCTAAAGTGTTTAGAACATCTTTTAATAGAGATAACCTATACTATGAAGTACGTTCAAAAAATAACGCTTCAAAAGATATAATCAAGTTTATAAAACAAAATGAAGGTAAGTCGGGTATCATCTATTGCCTATCTCGTAAGAAGGTAGAGGAGATAGCCAACATGTTGATTGTTAATAAAATTAATGCCCTTCCTTATCATGCAGGTATGGATGCTAACACAAGAGCCGAAAATCAGGATAAATTCTTGATGGAGGATGTTGATGTTATCGTTGCTACTATTGCCTTTGGTATGGGTATTGACAAGCCTGATGTAAGATTTGTAATTCACTATGATATTCCTAAATCTTTAGAGGGCTATTACCAAGAGACAGGTCGTGCAGGTCGTGATGGTGGCGAAGGACAGTGTATAACTTTCTACAATAATAAAGATATACAGAAATTAGAGAAATTCATGCAGGGTAAGCCAATTTCTGAACAGGAGATTGGAAAACAACTTTTGTTAGAGACTGTTTCTTATGCTGAATCTTCAATATGTAGACGTAAGACTCTACTTCACTATTTTGGTGAAGAATACAAAGAGGTTAACTGTGGAGCATGTGATAACTGCTTGAATCCTAAACCTAAATTTGAGGCTAAAGAAGACATAAAATTAGCCTTAGAGATGTTACGTACTGTTGGTGACAAATTTAAATCAGACTATATTATTGATCTTATCGTAGGTCGTAAGAAAGATATCGTAAAATCTTATCACCATGATAAGTTAAAACTTTTTGGTAAGGGTGAGGATAAGACTCCACGTCATTGGAATTCAGTTATTCGAGGAGCGTTAATTAACAAATTTGTCGATAAGGAGATAGAAAATTATGGACTTTTACATATTACTCCTTTAGGTGAGAAATATATAGATAAACCTTACTCTATAGAGTTAAGCAAGGATAACGAATATGAAGATGCTAATGATGAAGGCTTAGTTGGAGGTAAGTTATCACGTGAAAGTGGTGCAGCCGATGAAACTTTATTCAAAATGCTTAAAGATTTACGTAAGAAGTTATCTAAAAGATTAAATCTTCCACCTTTTGTTATTTTTCAAGATCCTTCTTTAGAGGATATGGCTACTCAATATCCTATTACTATGGAGGAGATGCCTAATATCACGGGTGTAGGTGTTGGTAAGACACGTAAGTTTGGAGCAGAATTTGTGAAACTTATTAAACAATATGTTGAGGATAACGATATAGACCGTCCTCAGGATATGGTTGTTAAAAGTGTGATTAACAAGAGTGTTAATAAAGTGTATATTATCAAATCTATAGACAAGAAAATGGAATTTGAGGATATAGCAGACGGTATAGGTTTGTCTATGCCTGAACTTTTAACAGAGATAGAAGCTATTGTGTATTCGGGTACTAAACTTAATATAGGTTACTATTTAGAGATGGCTGTTGACGAAGATAAAGTAGAAGATATTTTCTGTTATTTCAAGGAAGATGCTGAAAATGACTCTATAGATGCAGCTCAGGACGAACTAGGGCAGGATTATACAGAAGAAGAAATAAGACTTGTAAGAATTAAGTTCCTTAATGATTTAGGTAATTAGGTTTCTTATTGTTATAAATTCTAAATTTTAAAAATAAGCTAATAAACAGAGGGATAATGTATGTTATCCCTCAAAATAAATTATATACATTGTACGTAAAACCAAAAAAACAACTCGGTCAACATTTCTTGACTGATATGGGCATTTCTCAACAGATATGCAATTCATTAACAGCCTTTCGTACTCCTAAGACCTTAGAAGTAGGTCCTGGTACTGGAGTGTTAACACAATTCCTATTAAAGCGTAAAGATATTGAACTTTGGGCAGCAGAGGTAGACAAGGAGAGTATAGTTTACCTAAACAGCAAGTTCCCAGAGCTTACACCTACTCTTATAGATGGTGACTTCTTAAAGTTACCTTTAGATGAGATGTTTAGTGATGGTGTTAATATAATAGGTAATTTTCCTTACAATATTTCCTCACAGATTTATTTTAAAATCCTTGAACATAAAGAACTGATTTCTGAGTGTGTAGGCATGATACAAAAGGAAGTTGCTGTACGTCTTGCTGAGCCTCCAGGAAAAAAGGAGTATGGCATACTTAGCGTGTTCCTACAAGCATACTATGATATTGAATATCTTTTCACAGTAGGACCAGAAGTTTTTAACCCACCTCCAAAAGTGCAAAGTGCGGTTATCCGAATTACACGTAACCAACGTGAGAAGTTAAATTGTGACGAAAAGTTATTTTATAAAGTTGTTAAAGGCACCTTTAACCAACGTCGTAAGACTATTAGAAACTCTCTAAAAGCGGCTTTCCCTGCTATTACTGGAGAGCATGAGTTTTTTACATTACGTCCTGAGAAGTTAGGAGTTGATGAATTTGTAGAGTTAACAAATTTTGTGGAAAATGAATTACAGAAAAATCAATTATAGATTATTTTTCTTTTGCATCTTTACTTTGGTGAGTGCGTTTTCTTACGCGCAAAGTTTAACATTAAGTAAGGAGACCCTTAATCTTGGAGATGTGAAGGTAAAAGAAAAAGTAGAGATTAGTCTTTATGCTAAGAATGTTTCTAGTGAGCCTTTAGTAATAAAAGATGAATACCTGCCTTGTAAATGCACAAAGGTTAGTTATTCGAGGAAACCTATAATGCCTGGTGATAGCACATTTGTAAAGGTTACTTATGAGGCTAAGGAAGAAGGCGCCTTTTATAAGAGCGTGGTTCTTTTTCATTCTGGGAAAGAGAAGACTAGTACTTTTAATATAAGAGGTACTGGGGTTAGGTATTAGGTGATAGGTGATAGGTGATAGGTGATAGGTGATAGGTGATAGGTGATAGGTGATAGGTGATAGGTGCGACAAGCGCCTTAAATGTGGGGAGGTGTTATAGATTGCCTTTTCGTACTCGGTTTCGCTGAATTTTATTGACATAGGGTAAACAATTTTATTTACAAACATATACAAAACAGTCGAAAAATGAGTATGTTTGTATTATTTTAATTGCCAACGAGATTTATGAATGCAATAATAAAAAAAGCTACAACTGTCGACGAGCAGATCGGTATATTATCAGGCAGAGGATTGGTGATAGAAGATATTGTGTTTGCAAAAGACAAACTTTTAAATATAGGTTATTATCGTTTGGGGTTTTATAGTTTTCATTTTGAGATAAATCCTAATCAGAGTGTTCGAACACATCGATATAAAGCGGGTTCTAAATTTGAGAGCATAATTGAACTTTATGATTTTGATAATAGATTAAGACATCTTTTACTGTTTTATTTGCATAAAATCGAGGTTAATTTACGCACACGTATAACATACGATAGTTCTCTCTACTACAAAGATGATCCGTGTTGGTTTGTGAATGAAGATATCATGCGCAGGAAGTTTGTAGATAGTTTTGACAAATTGATTTATGATAATCTCAGAGGGCATAATAGTGTAATTTCAAAGCACCATGTAAAGCACGCTTGTTCGTATGCGCCAGCTTGGAAAACTCTCGAATTTTTAACAATTGGCAATGTTGAGATGTTGTACAAATCACTAAAAAATGATAATCTAAAAAGGTATATATCTAATAGTTATGGATGTAGTATAAGGATTTTCTGCAACTATATATATGTTATTAGAATAATTCGCAATGTATGTTCACACGGCAATTGTATATATAATTTCAACCTACCAAGAGGAATAAGAAGTGGAGTAGCGACATCGGGAAAATCTTTATCTAATAATGATTTTTACAACTTAAATGGTGTTGCATATGTTATTCTGTACTTTTTAGGACGTATATCCACTGATCTTTCAGATAGTTTTATAGCTGAATACAACGCGCTTTTTTCGACAAATAAAAGTCATGAAGTAGATTTGATATTAAGAAACACGATAAAACTATTTGCAATTTCGTAAAAAAGTATTATCTTTGTAGAAGAATTTGAGTGTTGTTCTTGGTAAATACTTCGGTATGATCGCTTGATCTGCACTTTAAAATAAGTGAGGGGGTTGATTTTCAACCCCCTCTTTTAGTATGCCCAGAAAAGGTGGAAGTCCCGGGTTATTCTCAAAATGTGTGTTTCTGGCTTGAATCCATTGTGCCCTAAGGGGCGCTACAGGGGTCAAAGGGGTCATTGGGGTCGCGACAAGCGACTAAAGATTGCTGGTAATTTTTTCAATAATTTTTACAACAATCTTTCCAGAAGTAATTACTAAATATAGACTCCTCAAATTTGCACAATTTATTTTCCTCATTTTTTATAAAAAAAAATACTCACGAATCAACACTATTTTTCACGAGATTTTCACGAAATATTTCCATCAATCTTTAGTCGCTTATCGCGATCTTTCTGACCCTTCAACAATCTTTCCACCAGTATCCTTAAATTTGCACAAATTAAAAACGGGTCTTTTTCAAAATGTGTGTTTCTGGCTTGGGAACATATTTCCTTTCCCATTGTATTTTGAGAAAGACTCAATAAAACTCTTATAATTATTTAATCGCTTGTCGCGATTCTGTAAATTCTTGTTCTAAATTGTTATGTTTTTTAATGTAGATTTATTGTAATGAGTTTAGTACATGTTTTTTAATGAAGTTTACTAAAGTTATTGATATATAGCGTGTTAGTAAAATATTCTACTTTAGATTGTTTAGCAAAAATAGCTTTCTCTTATTAAGAGATATTAAATACAAAAACTAATTTTAAAACAAAAAATTATGATGAAGATGAATTATGAAGCACCCAAAATTGAAGTAATTGAAATTGAAGTAGAAGATGCCGTTCTATCAGCAAGTGGTAATAGCAATATTAGAAGTGTCAATGATGGCGGTAGATCTTGGTAACATTTTGTGACTTAAATAGAAAATTATGAAAAGATTATTTGAAAAATTTTCACTTATGGCAGTAGCTGTCATGAGCGTTTTTTCGTGTGAAAAAAGTATAGATAATATATCTGAGTCAGAAAAAGCAACTGTGCTTTATGCAACTACAGCAACTGTTCCTGAGACTAAAGTTGAATTTACGGATAATGATAGTCAAGGTATTTTATTACAGTGGGAACGCGAAGATGTTTTTACTATCTATAACACAGAAAGTGGTTTACGTGTAGGTAATTTTACATGTACTTCTGTTGAAAGTGGTCAGTTTACCGCTGAAGATGGTGTAGTGTTAACAGAAGATGAAAAATATGTTGCTATTTATCCTGCTTCTGACGTTGAAGATCTTGCAGATGCACGTGAAGTAGATTTAATAAGTGAACAGAATGGTGATGAAATTAACAATCTAGATGCTTCTTGTATGATGGAGGCTAGCTTTACTTATTCTAAAGATAATGAAGATGATGTTTTAATGACTTTCGAACATAAAAAATCAGTTATGACTTTTAAGTTTGAGAGTAGCATTTTGCCTGAGAAGTTAATATTTGAAAATGGTGATAAAAGCTATACCGTAACTTATAGTGAATTAGAGCCTGTAGGTACTGTGTATACTTCACATATTATGATAGAGCCTTGTGATGATACAGAACGTGCTCTTACTTTTTCTCTTTATGCAGAGGGAGAAAGTGATCCTTATGATGTGCGAACAGTAACTGCATCAAAGGCTTATATAGCTGGTGTACGTTATACGTCTCCTGTTTCTGACCTAGATACTACAATTTGGTTAGGTAGTGGTACGGAAGAAGATCCTTATCAAGTCACAACGTCAGATCAGTTACGCCTGCTTTCAACAAATGTGAGTTCAGGAATTAGTTATTCAGGAGAATGTTTTGCTATGACTCAGGATATCGATTTAGGAGGAGAATCTAATGAGTTTGTAGCTATAGGTAATAGTACTAATTCATTCCAAGGAACATTTGATGGATGTGGTTATGAGGTTTCTGGACTTTATATAAATAACTCAAGTGATTATCAAGGTTTGTTTGGTTATACTTCAGGAGCAGCTATTAAAAATATAGGAGTTAGTGGTGATGTGATTAGTAGTAGTTATATTGGAGGTATAGTAGGTCGTGCCTATTCTTCTACTGTTGTTAACTGTTATTATACTGGTAGTGTTAGCAGTAGTGCTACTTATAGTTATGTTGGTGGAGTAGTAGGTTTTGTATCCTCAACTACTTTTGTCGTTAATTGTTATAATACAGGAAGTGTAAATGGTAATTGGTATGTTGGGGGAATAGTAGGCTATACAAATGGTGAAAATGCTATAGTTACTAATTGTTATAATATAGGAAGCGTAAGTGGTAGTAGTAGTTGTGGAGCAGTAGTAGGATACCAAAAGAATGGTACAATTAGTAATTGTTACTGGGATAGTTCTATTTATACTGGAGATGGTATAGGTTCAGGAAGCAGTACTAATATTGTAGGAATGAGTACAAGTTATATGCAATCAGATTATTTTGTAAGTGTTTTAAATAATGGATCAGTTGTATATAATAGTACATATCCAGCAGTAGAGGCTTGTGCATGGGAACAAGTTAGCGGAGATTACCCAATTTTAGATTGTGATAACACTTCAGAGGCTTCATGGTTAGGTAACGGTATAGGAACAGAGGGTGATCCGTATCAAATTTCCACATCTGATGAGTTACGATTGTTTTCTGGAAATGTAAATATGGGTTTAGGTTATTCAGGAGAATATTTTGCTATGACTCAGGATATCGATTTAGGAGGAGAATCTAATGAGTTTGCAGCTATAGGTAATAGTACTAATAAGTTTCAAGGAACATTTGATGGATGTGGTTATGAGGTTTCAGGACTTTATATAAATAACTCAAGTGTTTATCAAGGTTTGTTTGGTTATACTTCAGGAGCAACTATTAAAAATGTAGGAGTTAGTGGTGATGTGATTAGTAGTAGTTATATTGGAGGTATAGTAGGTCGTGCCTATTCTTCTGCTGTTGTTAACTGTTATTATACTGGTAGTGTTAGCAGTAGTGCTACTGATAGTTATGTTGGTGGAGTAGTAGGTTTTGTATCCTCAACTACTTTTGTCGTTAATTGTTATAATACTGGAAGTGTAAATGGTAATCGTTATGTTGGGGGAATAGTAGGCTATACAAGTGGTGAAAATGCTGTAGTTACTAATTGTTATAATATAGGAAGCGTAAGTAGTAGTAGTAGTAGTAATAGTTGTGGAGCAGTAGTAGGATATCAAAGTACTGGTACAGTTAGTAATTGTTACTGGGATAGTTCTATTTATACTGGAGATGGTATAGGTTCAGGAAGCGGTACTAACATTGTAGGAATGAGTACAAGTTATATGCAATCAGATTATTTTGTAAGTGTTTTAAATAATGGATCAGTTGTATATAATAGTACAACTCCAGCAGTAGAGGCTTGTGCATGGGAACAAGTTAGCGGAGATTACCCAATTTTAGATTGTGATAACACTTCAGAGGCTTCATGGTTAGGTAACGGTACAGGAACAGAGGGTGATCCGTATCAAATTTCCACATCTGATGAGTTACGATTGTTTTCTGGAAATGTAAATATGGGTTTAGGTTATTCAGGAGAATATTTTGCTATGACTCAGGATATCGATTTAGGAGGAGAATCTAATGAGTTTATAGCTATAGGTAATAGTACTAATAAGTTTCAAGGAACATTTGATGGATGTGGTTATGAGGTTTCAGGACTTTATATAAATAACTCTGATAGCTATCAAGGATTGTTTGGTTATATTTCAGGAGCAACTATTAAAAATGTAGGAGTTAGTGGTGATGTGATTAGTAGTAGTTATATTGGAGGTATTGCAGGTCGTGCCTATTCTTCTACTGTTGTTAACTGTTATTATGCTGGTAGTGTTAGTAGTAGTGATACTACTAATAGTTATATTGGAGGTATAGTAGGTTATGTATCCTCAACTACTTTTGTTGTTAATTGTTATAATACAGGAAATGTAAATGGCAATCGTTATGTTGGGGGAATAGTAGGCTATACATCTGGTAGTTATGCTATAGTTACTAATTGTTATAGTGTTGGAGCTGTCAGTGGTAGTAGTTATACTGGAGGTGTAGTCGGATATAGATCTAGTGGTACAATTAGTAATTGTTACTGGGATAGTTATATTTACACAGGAAATGGTATAGGTTCAGGAAGTGGTACTAACATTGTAGGAATGAGTACTGATGATATGAAAGCTGATGCATTTGTAATTACACTGAACGATAATGCGGTTACTTATAATAGTGCAAGTCCAACAATAGCGGCATGTGCATGGAAAGAAGTGAGTGAAGATTATCCGACCCTTGATTTTTATACAGTGCCAAGTAGTAACTAATTTAATTTTGGGGACTTCTAAGAACTGATTTTAAAGTTTATAGAAGTTCCCTTAATAATAGTATATGATATTTTGTGTTTGTAACCACTTCTAAATTATAATACCAAACTTAATCACGGCTAGATGAGTCGTTAGCATACCAATGCTAAAAAAAGGTAGGTGAAAGTTGACTTGAAAATGAAAGTCTTCTTTCTACCTGCCTTTTGTGATTTTAATTAATTCAGAATTCATAATTGCGACAAGCAATCTTTCCACGCTTGCGCTGTGTGATTGCTGGCAACTGTTTTCAAAAAATCCCCCATACAGCTCGATGCTGTATGGGGGATAATGTTTAGCGTCCACGACTGTCCGCTTTTTTCAAGAATGGTTCATATTTGCGGCGTTTTTTGAAGTTTCAAGCGGAGCAACCTCGGGGGTTGTGAGCATTGGAACTTTGAAAAAGGTCACAAAGATGAGCCGTTATTGGGAAAAGCCTTCCCGGACTATCTAAACAAAGCTAACGCCTCCTCGTTTGGAGTAGCTCCCATAGTAAGCTCCAGTGTCGAACCATCTGTTATATCACTAAAATCAATATAACACTTATTATACTCCTTGCCATTAAGCTTAGCACTTTGAATATAAACATTCTCAGGAGAGTTATTAACAGCTACTATAGTAAATTTACCACCCTTAGAATATTTAGGGTCAAGTCTAAACTCAACTTTATCAAATACAGGACTAGTAATCTCCATTCTAGTGTTACCTGGGCAAGAAGGGTGAATACCAGCAGCAGCTAGCACATACCACGCTGACATCTGACCAGCATCTTCATTACCTACTAAACCTTCAACTTTATTCTTGTAAGCATTAGCACAAATGTGACGAGTCCATTTTTGAGTATCCCAAGGAGCGCCAAGTTGGTTAAATAAGAAAGGTACAAAATGTACAGGCTCATTAGCATGGTTATAGTAGTGATTCCATAGATAGTCTTCTGGAGTCTTGTCAAAGAAGTTTCTAAGGTCTGCTAATGTAGCTTCTACGCCACCCATAAGCTCAACCATACCATCTAAATCATGAGGTACAAACCAACCCTGTTGGTAAGGGTTAGCTTCAACACAACCATACCATTCTCTGATACGTGCATTCTCAGGCCACTCTTGCCAAGAACCATCTTTTAAACGTGGACGGAACCAACCTTTTTCTTTATCAAAAATGTTAACATAGTTTTTAGCTTTTTTAGCATACATTGCTGCATCTTCTGTTTTGCCTAGTTTCTCAGCTAATACAGACATACACCAGTCAGTGTAAGCAAACTCTAAAGTGTTAGAAATAGATAACTTAAGAGTAGAGTAGCCTAACTCTTCGTCGTTACCAAATTTCTTAGAAGTATTTACAGCATATTCATAAGCCTTGTCTATATCATAACCACGTATACCTTTAATGTAAGCATCAGTAAGCACAGATAATGCAGGGTTTCCTAACATACAACCTGAGTATGCATTAAACATCTCCCAACGCTCTAAGTACTCATTACCACTCTCCTCAGCTAGTGTTACTAAAGAGTTAATTTGATCGTTTACAAGCTCAGGGTTAATGATAGTTTGTAGAGGGAATTGGCTTCTAAATACGTCCCAGCCACTAAAGATAGTACGTTTTAGGAATTTGCCTTCTGTAGAGTAGATTGCGCCATCGCCACCAGTGTAACGACCGTCAACATCTGTAAATGTACGAGGGTCTATCATAGTGTGATAAAGAGCAGTATAGAAAATAGTTTTCTCGTCTTCTGTGCCACCTTCTACAGCGATACGGCTAAGTTCTTGATTCCAAAGTTCGTAAGCGTTAGTTTTTACGTCGTCAAAGCTCAAGTTAGCGATTTCTTTGTCAAAGTTGTTTTTAGCACCTTCAGCATCTACAAAAGAGATACCTACCTTTAGGGTAACTTCTTCGTTAGCTTTAGTAGGGAACTCAGTGAAGAAGCCTATGTGTTTTCCTTGAAGAGAGCTAGGACCTGTGATAACTTCTGCTTTTTCTACTTGTTCTAGGTAGTAAGGTTGAGTAACTTTACCAACTCTTCTAACCCAGTCGTCAGGGATGTCAGCACTCCAGAAACCATAGTCGCTTAGCTCTACACTAAACTTAGCGTAAAAGTGGAAAGTGTAAGTTACCTTACCAGCGCCATTGCCCCAGCCACCACCTTGAGGTGTACATTTCATCCAACCTTTGATAGTATTTTTGTCTACCACCTCTACGAATTGCTCAGTAGAAGAACCTCCAACACGACGTGCAAGGTCTATTTGTATTCTCGATTTTTCGTTTTCTGGGTAAGTGAATTTTAAGATACCACAGTGAGGAGTAGCACTTGATTGCACATTAATGTTGTAGTCTGTTAAGTCAGCTGAGTAGAAACCTGCTTTTGCAACTTCTGTTTCTTTGCTAAATTCTGATCTGTAGCCATCAAAAGTGCCGTCAGTTGTACCAGCAATAACTTTTAGATCTCCGATTGTAGGGGTTACAAGGAAGTTTCCTAGGTCACCGTACCAACCAACACCATTCATTTGAGTGAATGCAAAACCTTCAATAGAAGTGTGTTCAGAGCTGTATCCAGGAGAGTTGTCACCCCCAGTAACAGTGTTAGGGCTTACTTGTACCATGCCATAAGGAGTTGTAGCACCAGGGAAAGTTTTTCCTAAGCCATGGTAAGTTCCAGCTGATTTTGTGTTACAGCTAGCTCCGATGAAAGGGTTTACGTAATCAGCAGGTGAATAGCTCATAGTAGACTTGCTACCAGAAGCACAAGATGTAAGTATCAGAACTGCACAGGACAGCGCTAAACTTAGTGATTTGAATTTATTCATACTTTTGTTGTTTAAGTAATTGTTTTGTTGTTTTAGTATATTGTTTTCTTTAATTGTCATCATTCATCATTCATTATTCATCATTTCTAACTCTTAACTCCTATTATGTCAAAAGTAACCAGTAAAGACAGGATAATAACAAGTATAAGCAGTAGCCTTATAAATTTCACCCCTAGCTTAGTAGCATATTTGGCAGCTATATAAGCACCTATTATATTTCCTATAGCGTGGATAAGTCCATATTCATAATTCACCTGGTCATTTAGCATAAAGATAACCAAAGAGAAAGGTGTCGTTACAAAAGCTATAAAACTTTTTAGTGCATTAGCTCTAATAAGGTCATAACCCATTGAAAGAACAAATACAGCTATAAAAAAGTATCCCACACCTACATATATTGAACCTCCATAAAACCCTGAAAGAACAAGCATAATAAAACTCTTTGTATTAAGAGGTGTCACACCAGAGTCGCTTTCTTTAAGCCAAGAGCTAGGTTTCAGAACCATCAAAGCAATCATTATTGCCAGTCCTGCTGAGAAGCATCCTTTAAAAAATGTTTCACTTACCATCATTGAGAACTGAGCTCCTATGAGTATTCCTATTACTATAGGGATAGCAATTTTAAAAGATGTTTTCGGGTCTAATAAATGCTGCTTCTTAAATGTAAATGTAGAGGTCAAGTTCTGTAGTAACACTGCTATACGGTTTGTCCCTGAGGCTTCAACAATAGGTATCCCGAGAGCCATAAAAACGGTCATTGAAATTACTGTTGCGCCTGCTGCAAGGGTGTTTAGGAAACCTACAGCTAAACCCGAAGCTATAAGTATAGAGTATATTTGTAAAGTTGTCATTTGTCTTGTTGTTGAGGAGTTCAAAAATGGTTTAGAGTAGTCTTAAGTTAAAAAAACGAAAATATTAAAACCAGTTATTGTTATTCCCCATAAAAAATAATCACGCAATATTACAATAATTAGCTAAATTGTAGTACCTTTGTAATCAGTAATGAATAGTTTTGTTATATAATTTATGCAAAATTACAAAAAATATTACGAATATAAAATTCAATAGGCACAAAAGTGTCACAAAATCACATTATGTTAAAAGCAGGATACATACAAAAATTACATTTAACTCGTTTTACTGATAACGGTGCGTATTTAATGGACGAAGAAATGAACGAAGTGTTACTTCCGAACCGTTATCTTACTAAAAAGATGGCCGAAGGAGATGCAGTGGAGGTTTTCGTTTACCATGATTCAGAAGATAGGCTTGTAGCATCTACAGATTTTCCTATAATTATGTGTGGGGAAGTTGATGCTGTAGAGGTTGTTGATATTTCAAGTTTTGGAGTTTTCCTTGACTGGGGGCTTCCTAAAGATTTGTTTATGCCTAAATCTAACTATACAACACGCCTTAATAAGGGAGATGTAGTGGTAGTAGCTGTTTATAATGACAGTGTGACAGGTCGTGTAGTTGCGACAAGTAGGCTTCATGCTTTTGTAAATAATGACAACATAATAGTAAGTCTTGGCGAAAAAGTAAGATGTGTTGTCGCTCAAGAAAATGAAGTTGGATATAGAGTTGTCATAAATGATAAAAACTGGGGTGTGATTTACCATAATCAGATATTCAAACATATAGAAATAGGGGATAGCTTTCATGGTTGGGTAACAAGAATCACAGAAGATAATAGAATAGACGTTTCTCTTCAACAGGTAGGTTATGATGGAGTGGTTGATACAGCTACACAGATTATTGACCATATCAAGAAAAATGGAGGAACTGTTAAGGTTACAGATAGAGATACTCCTGAGGCTATTTATGCGGAGTTTGGAATGAGCAAAAAACTGTTCAAAAAATCTTTAGGAACACTTCTTAAAAGTGGTGCTGTAGAGCAGTCTGAAGAGGGTATTAAAATTTGTGAAGCAAAAAAAGAATAACATATAGTTTGTTATTTAAACATTTTTGCTAAATTTACATCGTTATTTATGGTGCTGTTTGTTAATTTTATGGTAAAACAAGGTGAAGTTATGCTTAATTTTACTGGTGTAATTCAAACAGTGTTAATTGTTTAACTAATTTTAAGGTTAAATACTTTCGGGCGAAATTCTATAGTTTTTAATAAAATTCTACTGAATTTCCGTTCCTATTTTTGTGTTTAAACTTTATTTTCTCAAAATATAAATTATGAAAGTTGATGTTGTTTTAGGCCTTCAATGGGGCGACGAAGGAAAAGGAAAAGTTGTTGACGTACTTACTCCTTCTTACAATGTTATTGCTCGATTCCAAGGCGGTCCAAATGCTGGTCACACGCTTAAATTCAACGGTAAAAACTATGTTTTACACACAATTCCATCTGGTATCTTCCGTGATGGCGTTGCTAACGTAATAGGTAATGGTGTGGTTATGGATCCTGTAATCTTTGCTGATGAGATCCAGAAATTAGAAGCTAGTGGTGAAGTAATAGAGGGCAAATTAGTAATTTCTAAAAAAACACATCTTATTTTACCTACTCACCGTATCTTAGATGCTGCGAGTGAAGCTGCAAAAGGTAAAAGTAAAATTGGTTCTACTCTTAAAGGTATAGGACCAACATATATTGATAAAACAGGTCGTAATGGTCTTAGAGTTGGTGATACTCTTTCTCCTGAATTTATGAACCGCTATAACGCTCTTAAAGAACGTCACTGTGCTCAAATCGCTCAATACAACTTTGAGTATGACATCACAGAATATGAGCAAAAATGGTTTGCAGCAGTTGAAAGTTTAAAGCGTTTTGAAATTGTTGATAGTGAATATTTTATTAACAATAGTCTTAAAGATGGTAAACCTATCCTTGCAGAAGGTGCTCAAGGTGCTATGTTAGATGTTGACTTTGGTACTTACCCATTTGTGACTTCTTCGAACACTACTACAGCAGGTGTTTGTACTGGTTTAGGTGTAGCTCCTACAAAAATAGGTGAAGTATACGGTATCTTTAAAGCATACTGTACTCGTGTTGGTAGTGGTCCTTTCCCTACTGAGCTTTTCGATGAGACAGGTGAGCAACTTGCTACTTTAGGTCATGAGTTTGGTTCAACAACTGGTCGTCGCCGTCGTTGTGGATGGTTAGACCTTGTACAACTTAAATATTCAGTTATGATTAACGGTATCACTAAGTTAATTATGATGAAAGGTGATGTTATGAATACTTTTGAGACTATCAAAATCGCTAATTCATACATCGTTGATGGAGTGGAAACTCAAGAATTCCCTTTTGATGCTTGTGGTGATATTACTCCTGTATATACTGATTTTAAAGGTTGGAAATGTGATATTAACTCAGTGAGAAATTATGAAGATTTCCCAGTTGAGTTTAAAGAATATATCGAATTTATCGAGAAAGAATGTGGCGTTCCTATTGCTATTGTATCTGTAGGACCTGATCGCGAAGAAACCATTGTGCGTTAGTTTTTGTTTCGGGAAGACTGGGAAGGCTTTTCCCAATAACGGCTCATCTTTCCGACCTTTTTGTTTATTTCAATGCTCACAACCCCCGAGGTTGCTCCGCTTAAAATAAACAAAAACGCCGCAAATCAAGGGAGGCTCTAATAGCTATGCTTTAAACGATTTCGAATTTTAAAGCCTTAGGTTTTGGTTTTATAAAATAAGCCATAGCGGTTCCTATGGCGCATTTTATAAAATTAAAAGATGAGGCTTTAAAATTTGAAAGCGTTAAAGCATAGCTGTTAGAGATTCCCTAGACCATTCTTGGAAAAAGCGGACAACCGTGGACGCTAAATTTTGAAGCCCCATACAGCATCGAGCTGTATGGGGCTTCTTGTCGAAAATAGCTGACAGGGGCAAGCAGGGTCACGACAAGCGATTGAATATTGTTTAGTCGCTCGTCGCCGTATAAATTTAGGGGAGTTCTAATAATTGGTTTTATTAGATTTTAGATTTAGAAGTTCCCTTTACTACATTAATGGAATAAATTATAGAAACCTATAACCCAGTATGGAGGAGTCTGTTCTGAATAATAATGCCCCATGAAAAGCATAAATCCCAATAATAATATTAATAAAATATAAAAATAAATATTTGATATTTTTTTCGAGAAAATAATTAATAAAAATAGAGGAATATACGTAAACAAACTTAAAAATAAAGAAGCTTTATAATAAGTAGCATTCATATAATCCCACGAATCTCCAATACATTCATAGTTAAATGGGTAATCAATATACTCAGATTTACTATATTCAGATATAATAAAAATAATCATTATACCTATGAGTAAAGCAAAACCCCATTTTATAATAAAGGTTGCAATTTTAAATATTTTTTGTATCATAAATTTATGTATATTTGGTAAATGTAAATACTTTTATTTTATTTTTGAATAATCAACTGTAAGAGGTATACTATCTGTGTAATTTTTATACTTTTCTAAATAATTGAATAATACTTTGTCATTTTCTACCACATCAATACATCCCGCACTACCTTTATAATCACCTCCATGTATTGTAAAGCTATCTCGTTCTGTATTTCCTACTTTGACTTTTTTTGGATTTATATCAATTCTTCCTATGCCCCATGATGGTGTTCCTCCTGGCCATCTTCCAATTTTTTTGCCCATAACTTGCCCTATGACTCCAGAAGCTTGATTTCCTATCTCTTCTGCAAATCCAGGAATATAATCGTAATCATCATTCTTGTTATAGATAATTTGTTGTGGATTTACCCAATATTTACCTTCAGGAATAGGTCCGGTGCTTTTCTTAGTTTGAGCTTCTTTTGAATAATCAAATTTTCCTGTATTGCTAAATTTACCATCTAAATTTTTGCCAGAATATGCTTTTAGTTTTAATGTGTCGCTACTTAACGTATCTCCTTGTGGTGTAATATAATGGTTGTATACGTATAGGTTGTCTCCATCAAACTTCATGCTTAAATCTCGTTTATTTTTTTTGTTAGAGCAATCCGCATTAATCCTTATACGATTACTCATTTTATCCAACTTTCTTTGATAATAGTAATTTTTGTTACCCTCTGTAATTACTGTAGATTGTGTGTCTGATTGTATTTTAGGTATATTCATTATCGATTCAATATATCCATTATATTTTGTTGTGTCATATTTAGGTTTTGACCATGCCGAATCGTTACCTGTTTTTTGCTCGTTTTGTTTTGTTTTCTCGTTTATCATAGTTTTCTGTTTTTTTAAATCACAAAACAATTGACCATGTTTATTATTCACAAAGGCAATATTATTTGTGGTTATAATTAATATATTTTTAATTTAATTCTTATATGTTTTTTTCTATTCTTATAATTTGTATTTTATAATTTTTTTACAAATATAACGAAAGAAGAGTTAAATACCAAAAAATAGGGATGTTAACTTTATATTATTGAAGTTTTATCCTGATTTATAAATGATAGTAGTTAAGTTAATATAACTGATACTCAGGATGGTAATTGAATTAGTAACCAAGGTAATAACCAAGTTAGTAACGGAGGAATTAGCGTTACTGTTAATGAAGCTGAGATTATTAAAATGCTCGAAGCGTATGGTGTGAATAGAAAAATAGAGTTTACAGAAGAGTTATATGTTTATAGCAATCAGTTATCAGATGTGTCACTAAAAATAAGTTATAAGTGTTTTATTTTGAGTTAATGTTTTGTTTTGAATCAATATGTTGTTTTATAATAAAATGTTTATTATCTTTACAGTATATATAAAAAATATAGTGTTATGGATAATAAGATTTTAGGAAAACGAATAGTTCAACTCAGGAATATAAATGGTATGTCACAAGAAGAGTTATCTCATATTATTGGAGTTTCGCGTCCATCGCTTGTGCAGATTGAGCAGGGTAATAGAAATGTCAAAGTAGATGAATTAAAGAAAATAGCTAATGTGTTGAATTTCTCTATGGATGAAATTATGTCTGATAATTTTTCTATTGATACTAATATAGATAATGGGTCGGATGTAGAGGAGGACTTGGATATTAGAGTATCTGTGTCAGAGATAAATATGCGAAAATTTAAAAACCTAATATTGTACATTCTTGAAAGATGTGCAGGTAAGCCAAATGTCGGTGAAACAGTACTTTATAAGTTGCTTTATTTTTCTGATTTTAACTATTATGAGCTATATGAGGAGCATTTGACCGGAGCAAATTATCGTAAGCTACCTAATGGACCTGTCCCTAAAAATGTAGATGTTATTTTAAAGAATATGGTTGATGTGGGTGAGCTGCAATTGTTTAAGACTAAATATTTTGGGTATTCTCAAAAAAGATATTTTCCACTTAAAGGAGCAGATCTTAAGTTGTTTAACGGAGCAGAAATAAGTGTAATAGATAAGGTTGTAGATTTGTTAAGTAACATGAGTGCAAATGCTATAAGCGACTATTCCCATAAAGATATGCCTTGGAAAGCATCTAAAGATATGGAGGTGATAGATTACGAACTTGCATTTTACCGTACAGCTCCCTACTCAGTTCGCGCATATAACGAGCCTGAAGATTATGAGTGTTAAAATTGAGAAATTAGCGGAGTTTGAAAAGGATATTAAACAGTTTGGGAAAAAATATAAAACACTTAGTGAAGATATAGCAATAGTAGAGCGTGTTATTTCAGTTGAACCATCCGCCCATCCTCCATTTAGTTTTCAGATTGATAATTTAGGTATAGAAACATGTGTTATTAAGGTTCGCAAGATAGCAAGTAAGTCATTTAAAGGTCGTGGAGTAATGAGTGGTTTTAGGTTGATATACGCCCATTTTGAGGCGGAAGATAGAGTAGTGTTTATTGAGCTATATCACAAAAATAGCAAAAGTGTAGAGGATAGAGAAAGAATAAAAGCTAATTTTAAATAATTGTGCCCCTGACGTGTAGTTCTGGGATATTGTCTAATTTGATAGAATTGGCTAGTTTGTACAAAAAAATACTATCTTTGTAAATATAAACGAGAAAAATAAAGAAAATAAATATATGACACCATTTGCAATTAATATCAATGACCTGCTTGCAAAGCGTAAAGTGGAGTCGAATAGAATAGAGTTTAAAGAGGGATGGAACCCCGATAGAATATATCGTACTATTTGTGCTTTTGCTAATGATTTTGATAATCTTGGCGGAGGCTATATTGTTGTGGGTGTTGAAGAGGAGAATGGTGTGGCGGTTCGCCCTGTGAAAGGTATTGCACAAGATAAAATAGATGGCATACTAAAAGATATGATTGGCTACAATAATAAAATTGAACCATACTATATGCCAAGAACAATGGTTGAGGAGGTAGATGGTAAAAGTTTGTTGGCGATATGGGTTCCAAGTGGTGAGAACCGTCCTTATAGTGTGCAAAGTGATGTTACGTCAAAGAAATCACTACCGGCTGTATATGTACGCAGTGGAACTTCATCAATCGAGGCTAAGGGCGAAATTTTAGTTCAAATGCGTGATATGGTTAATCGTACACCATTTGATGAAAGAGGAAATTCTAGTATTAGATTAGAGGATCTCTCAGCCGTGAAGATATACGACTATCTTCAAAAGATTAATAGTAAACTATTAGATACTTTTAAGGTAGAACAATAGACAGAGGTTGCATGATTTTGAGGAATGGGGAAAACTGACTGGAAACCAGATTAATAAGCACCATTTTGCGTGACATTGCAGAATGGTAAAAATGCAAATTTGAGCATAATAATGAATCATTTGGGTTTCCTAATCATTACCCAGCTAAAATGTGATTTTGTTATGCAATGGACTTTGTTTCAGCGTTTTGCATAATATTGCATATCGATAAACTTCTCAACATAGATTAATTTTGCAACACTAAAAATTGAGTTATGAGGAGTACATTTAAAGTGCTATTTTATGTGAATGGCGGTAAAGAAAAAAACGGAATTGTCCCAATTATGGGACGTATCACAATCAATGGCACAGTATCGCAGTTCAGCTGTAAACGAACTATCGCCACCAATATGTGGGATGCTAAAGGCAACAGGGCTAAGGGTAAGAGCAAGGAGTCTCAGGAGATAAACTTTGTGCTTGAGAATATAAAGGCGCAGATTATCAAACACTATCAGCGCATCTCTGATAGAGAGAGCTATGTTACTGCCGAGATTGTGCGCAACGCCTATCAAGGCATAGGCACAGAGTATGAAACAATATTGGGTGCATACGATAAACACAATATTGATTTCAAAAAGCGTGTTGGTAAAGATCGGTCAAAGGCTACATACCTAAAGCATACCATCGTTAGAAGGCATATGGCAAATTTCATCAAAGATAAATACAAACGTAGTGACATATCTATGAATGAGCTAACAGAGGATTTTATTCGTGATTATCATACCTACCTCCAAAATAGTGTAGGCTTGGAGCAGGGTACAATGAGGAGCTACATAGCTCCACTCAGAACGCTTGTCACACGAGCGCACTATAATGGATTGATACCACGAAACCCATTTGCTCAGTATCGAGTTAGCCCAAGTTCCAAAGAGCGTGAATTTTTAACAGAGGAGGAGTTGCAAAAATTGATGAACCACAAGTTTTCAAATATGACACATAGCATCATTCGAGATATGTTCCTCTTTTCTGCTATGACAGGTATCTCGTACATCGACATGAAGAATTTGACCAAAGAGGATGTTGCCGAGATTAACGGCAGTAGATGGATAGTCTCTAAACGCAAGAAGTCAAATATTGCCTATCGTGTCAAATTGGTAGAACCAGCTCTTGTTATTCTTGACCGTTATGAGCCATTTATGGGAGGGAAACATATCTTTCCGATAGGAAGTAATCAGAGGGCAAATAGAATGTTGAAAGATATAGCTAAGGAGTGCGGAATAGATAAGGTGCTGACTTATCATCAAAGTCGCCACTCATTTGCCGTTTTGGCTATCAGCAAGGGTATGCCGATTGAAAGTGTGAGTAAGATCTTGGGG
>JAWXTP010000037.1:0-24798 GCA_044433415.1 Rikenellaceae bacterium | reverse complement strand
CACGTATAGTTACAGCGTCAGCACCTTTAGCGATACCTGTGTGTGTAAGGTTACGTTTTTGTTTTGTAGTCTTTTTAGTTAGAATGTGGCTTTTAAAAGCGTGTTTTCTTTTCACTTTTCCGGTGCCGGTAAGCGTAAAACGTTTTTTCGCTCCCGAAATTGATTTCATTTTTGGCATTGTCGTAAATATTAATTAGTTAAACAGTTCGCAAAAATACGTATTTTAATGTAATAAACCAAATTTTATAGCATAAATTCACTTACAACAAAGTTGCTACCGCCTATAAATATCATATCACCTACTGTCGCTAGCTCTTTTGCACGAGCGAAAGCCGACCCTGTATCTCCACAACTTTCACCTGTAAGACCATGATTATTAGCAAGTTTCATTAACTCACCCTCGTCTAAGGCTCTACTAATTTGAGCTTTTGTAAAAATATAATAAGCCTCCTTAGGGAATAATGCTAAAACTGAATTTATATCCTTGTCAGCAACCATTCCTAACACAATATATAACTTATTATACTGTATCTCTGACAGTTGTTTTACAACTTCTCTTATCCCTGCTTCATTATGTGCCGTGTCACAAATAGTAAGAGGTGTAGTAGAAAGTGTCTGCCAACGCCCCTTTAGGTTTGTGGCTGTAGAGCATTTTTCAACCCCTCTTTGAAGGTCAGATAATGTCAGGTTAAGTTCCCCCTTAAGAACCTCATAAGCAGCACATATTGTTAAGATGTTCTTTTTCTGCGCCTCACCTGTAAGTTCACAAATCAAAGATAACTTTTCACCCTCGTTAGAAGAAATCTCAAAAAATCTACAGTTTGACATAACCCTAGAGTCTGTAACACTAAAACAGCTGTCCGCAACAGTCAAACTGCTACCCTTCTCCTTTGAGATACGTTCAAAAACAGGTAATATCTGAGAATCTGACTCTCCTAACACTACTGGTACGTTTTGTTTTATTATCCCTGCCTTTTGCTCAGCTATCTCAGCAAGAGTGTTGCCTAAGATAGAAGTGTGATCCTTAGAGATATTCGTAATTACAGACAGTATAGGGTTTATAATATTTGTTGCATCAAAAGAACCCCCTAAGCCTACTTCTATAACTGTAATATCAACCTTTTGAGCTCTGAAATAATCAAACGCCAAGGCGGTAGTCACCTCAAAAAATGAAGGCTTCAATTCCTCTATTAAATCACGCGATCTAGAAACAAAATCCTCAATAAATGCTGTCTCAACTTCCTCTCCATTAATACGAATACGCTCATTAAAAGCCTTTAAATGAGGCGAAGTATATAAACCTACTTTATAACCTGCTGCCATTAAAACAGAACACAGAATATGTGATACTGAACCTTTGCCATTGGTACCTGCAACATGAATAGTTTTAAATTCACGGTGAGGGTGACCTAGGAAAGTGTCAATTTCTGTAATCTTATCTAAAGATGGATTTAAAGCTGCTGCCCCAATTTGCTGAAACATCGGGATTGATAATAAAAAATCTATTGCTGAATTACTCATAAAATTTATGCTAAGTAAAAAGGTCAACAAATACTGTTGACCTTTCTAATATTATTTCTTTATTTCTTTAAATACTTATCTAAGAAATTGAAGAATTCACTATGCCATACTATCGCATTTTGTGGTTTGAAAACTTGGTGACCCTCATCTTCAAACACCACTAAACGAGAAGGAACTCCCATAAGTTGTGCAGCAGTATGTGCTTGTAAACTTTCTGTATAAGGAATACGGTAATCCTTAAGACCTACAAGAATTAAGATAGGAGAATCCCAATTTTTAACAAACTTGTGAGGAGAGTTAGCATAAGAACGCTTAGCAACAGGATCTTCACTCCAATAAGTACCTTTCAGGTCATTATTTGGGAACCATAACTCCTCTGTAGAACCATAGAAACTTTCAAAATTAAACATACCACAGTGAGAGATAAATGCTTTAAAACGTTTTTGGTGGTTACCTGCAAGGAAGTAAGCTGAGTAACCGCCATAGCTAGCACCCACACAACCTAATCTGTCATTATCAACATAGCTTTCTTTAGCTACATCATCAATTGCACTAAGGTAGTCTTTAATATTTTGACCACTATAGTCACCAGAGATTTGGTCTAACCATTCTTGACCAAATGAAGGAAGTCCACGACGGTTAGGTGCTACAACGATATACCCCTGAGAAGCAAACACCTGTAAGTTCCAACGGTAGCTCCATCTTTGAGAAACCACACTTTGAGGTCCACCTTGACAGTAAAGAAGTGTAGGATATTTCTTGTTAGGGTCGAAATCTGGAGGATAAACAACCCAAGTTAACATATCTTTGCCATCTGTAGTTTTAACCATACGCTCTTCAACTTTACCAAGTTTGATAACATCGTAAATTTCTTTATTAGCGTCTGTAACTGCTGTCTCTACACCGTCAAAGCTAACTTTAAAGATATCTGTAGGACGATCTAGGGTTGTCTTTGTAGCTATAAACTCACCATTACCTAAAGCTAAAGAAGTATAATCCTGAGTACCACTTGTTAACACTTTAATATCAGAAGCCTTGTTAGCTACATAATTTGCAGAACAAATTTGGTAACGAGCCTTCATAGGAGATATGAAGTAGATAGTAGAGTTATCAGCCCAGTTAATATCTGAAGCATCATAATCAAAGTTTGCAGTAAGGTAAGTTTTAGTACCTGTAGCGAAATCTAATACCATAAGTCTTTCTTTGTCAGACTCATTGCTAAAGCGCTCCATGCTAGTATAAGCTATCAAAGAATCGTCATTAGAGAAAACAGGGTTACGGTCATAACCAACAGCACCTTCTGTTACGTTTACTGTTTTACCAGTTTTAAGGTCATAGATATAAATATCTGAGTTTGTGCTTAAAGCATATTCTTTACCAGATAGTTTTTTTGCTGAGTAAGCAATTTTCTCACCTGTGTTACCCCACGCAATATCAGAAGTGCTAAAATAAGGAGCCATAGGAACATCCGAAGCCTCACCTTCTGTAATATCTACAGCGTTAGTGATATTTTTACCGTCGAAATCAGCAACAAAAAGGTGGCTATAAGTACCATCCAACCAGTAGTCCCAGTGGCGAACCATCAAATCATCATAGATTTTAGTATTTGATTTAGGCATATCTGGGTGCATATCTTCTTTAGTTTGCTCAACTTTCACTTGTTTAGTAAACCATACTTTATCACCTTTAGGCGAAATGCTTAAAGCAGAAATCTCTTTATCTATCTCAGCAATAGGAGCTAAACCTGTACCGTCAACATTTACAGTCCATAATTTCTGGCTTCCGTCACGTGAGCTTAGGAAGTTGATTTTGTCATTGCTAACCCACATTGCGTTACCGTGACTTGCGTTAGTATTTGTAAGTTGTACAGTAGTATTGTCTGTAAGGTCTGTAACAAAAAGGTTAGTATAGCCTTTATTGTTCTCAACATCCTGAACATTGATACTATAAAGTACTTTAGTTTTATCTGGAGAAAGGTTCGCACCTGAAACTCTCTTCATTTTCAACATTACCTCAGGAGTAAGGATACCTGCTGAAATTTCTGCATCTGTCATTTTTGGGACAAAAGATGCAGGCTCATTTTTTGTTGCATTATTACACGAAAATAGTGTAAGAAATGAAAACAATGCCATTAGTGATTTTTTCATGTTATTATATTTAATTAGTTTTTTTGTATCTTGTTATATTCTTGAAAGATGTCTATTATTGTAAAGTAAGAGTTTTTAAGTCTTTCTTCTATTTCACAGCGGTTTACCCATTCTGCTTTAGTGATATCTTCCTCTACTTGTGGTTGAGGAATTTGTGTTCCTGTATAGTGCATCTTATACCAGTGACTTTCTTTAATTATCCATTTCTCTTTAAAGAAATAAATATGGAAAGTAGAGCAAATCTTGTCTTGTAAAGTCAAAGGTTCTATAGAACATTCCTCAGTAACTTCACGAACTGCACAATCTTCTATATACTCACCTTTTTCTATTTTACCTTTGGGTAAATCCCAACGATTATGTCTATAAATCATCAAAATTTTATCCTCAGAATTTGTCACAACGCCACCTGCTGCTGTCACTTCTTTATAATCTTTTGAGAAAATTTTCAAAGTCTCTTTAGGTGATTCTGAGACTATTAAAGCCCCGTTATAACCGTCTAGAAGTGCTAAAAACTCCTCTCTCTTAGGCACAGTGTAAGTGTCCTCACAATTAAAAGTGACGAAATTATCACATTTTATTTCCGAGGTATTATTAAAAATGATAACTTTGTTCTCGAAATATACTTTAATCATAATCGTAAATATGTAAAAATGAGCTAAAGAACAACTCTCAGTGAGTTGTAAAATTTCAACAAAGATAATCAAAAAATATAACATTATGGCAAATTCTATCGCAGAAGGCATCGCAAAAAGTCTTCTTGAAATTAAAGCAATTAAATTAAGTCCTGAAAATCATTTTACATGGGCTTCAGGTTGGTTTTCTCCAATTTACTGTGATAATCGTAAAACACTGTCATATCCTGCTGTTAGAAAGCAAGTATATGAAAGTTTTGCTACAATTATATCTGAGAAATACCCTGATGCTGATATCATTGCAGGGGTGGCTACAGGTGCAATTGCATGTGGCGTGTTAACTGCTGAAGAATTAGGAAAACCATTTATTTATATTCGTTCATCAGCGAAAAACCACGGTATGACTAACCAAATCGAAGGTGAATACAAAAAAGGCGACAAAGTTGTTGTTATCGAAGACCTTGTTTCAACTGGTGGCAGCTCACTAAAAGCTGTTGATGCTCTTAGAGATGCAGGTTGTGAAGTGCTAGGTATGGTTGCTATTTTCACTTATGGCTTCCCAGATGCAGAAGCTAACTTTAAAGAAAAAAATTGTGAACTTATAACATTAAGCGACTATAATACGTTAATAGAAGTAGCTACAGAACAAGAATATGTTAGCTCTAATGATGTACAAACCCTAAAAGAGTGGAGAAAAGCTCCACAAACATGGAAAAAATAAATATTTATGACAGAGTACACAAGTAAACAGGTACAGTTATTAAAACCTGATTTCTTAGTTTTTGAGGCTCTATCATCTTTCAGTAATTTTACTCCCATGATAGGAGATAAAGTAGAGAACTGGGAAGCATCGGTAGACAAATGCTCCTTTAAGGCTCAGGGCTTTACTGTAAAGTTACAAATGATAGAACGTACACCTAACAGTGTTATCAAAATTACTGGAGACGACCTCCCTTTAGAATTTTTCTTCTGGGTGCAGCTTAAAAAAGTAGCTGACTGTGACACTAGATTAAGATTAGTTGTAAAAGCTGAGCTTAATTTCATGATGAAAACTATGATAGGTTCAAAACTTCAAAAAGGTTTAGATCAAATGGCTGAGAGCATTGCTACAGCGTTTAATCAAATCTAGAAAGATAAAATGCATTAAAGGGAGTCACGGCTCCCTTTAATTTTAGTATAATATTTGATATATAGGGAAATTTAAAAACAATTAAAAACAATTACTATGAAAAAGCTAGGCGTTCTATCAATTTTATTAATCGCAATTTACGCATTTACGGCCTGTTGCCCTTGTAAAAAGAAATCTAAAAATCCTCTAACTTTGAGTAGTAACTCATGGACATTAATAGAACTTAACTCCAATCAAAAAATCACAAGAGACGACAGTAACTCTTTTGTAATGAGCTTTAATAACGAGGATAAACAAGTGAACGGGAGGGCTCAATGCAACAACTTCTTTGGGGGGTATGAAATCCTACCTCAAAACAAAATTAAATTTGGCCACATGGGCGCTACAAAAGCTATGTGTCCGAACATGCAACTTGAGGATGACTTCTTAAAAACTATAAGTGAGGTTGACTCATTTACTATAGATGGAGACGCATTATTACTACAAACAAATGGAGAAGTAGTAATGATTTTTAAAGCTATTCCAGAAGTTAAGTAATTACAAAAACTTCTAATAACTGGTGATTAATATTTAGGAAACTAAATCAACCCAGTTATTAGAAGTTTTTTTACTTTTATACACCTTTTATTTGCAATTATATTTGGTATTTAAATAAATATTAGTACCTTGCAAACAACGCTAAATTTTTATATATATGGTATTTACAGCACCTTGTAAGGTTAATTTAGGATTAAATATTACAAAAAAACGAGAAGACGGCTATCACGAAATTTATACCGTGATGATGGCTGTTGAGAAATGTTGCGATCTAGTCGAAATAACTTATAGAGACGACAACGAAGTTGGCTTTAGCTCTTCGGGCATAGAAATAGATTGTGCACCAGAAGACAACCTATGTGTTAAAGCATATAATGAATTTAAAAAACACTTTGATATTAAAGGTGTAAATATCCACCTCCATAAAGCTGTGCCTTTTGGTGCAGGACTAGGTAGTGGCTCGTCAGATGCTACTGCTGTGTTGAAAGGTCTTAACGAAATGTTCGAATGTGGAGCTAGCGAAAATCAACTAAAAGAGATGGCTGCAACCCTTGGAAGTGACACAGTTTTTTTTGTTAATAACAAAATAAAACTATGCGAAGGAAGGGGCGAAATCCTGACAGATTTAGAGCTCGACCTAAAGGGATTACACATTATTTTAATCAAACCTAACATAAGTATAAGTACTAAGTTCGCTTATAGCGGAATAATTCCTAAAAAAGCAGAATTTGACCTTGTAGAAATTCTTAAAACTGACGTTTCAGAATGGAAAGACAAACTTATTAATGACTTTGAAAATCATACATTTAACAGTTACCCTGAACTCAAAAATATTAAAAAATCACTATATGATTTAGGTGCAGATTATGTGTCTATGTCGGGTTCTGGTAGCACTATTTACGCTCTAAGTAAGAGTAGTTTAGATGTTAAAAATTTAACTATTCCATTAGAATGTTATTTTTATAACAATATTTTGTAATTCATATTTTTTTTATTATCATTGTGCAGTACTTTGAGTTGTGAATTACGTATGAATTTTACATTAAGCATTTACTAATATTTAGTTAAATTTCAAATATTACTAAATACACTTTCACATATTCAAAAAAGTTTAACTGTGTTTTGGCAATTTATTTTGCTAAAATGACTGTAGGAAACTTCTAAAATTATAAATTATGGAATCTAAAATTACAGATTTAGAAAAAAGAAAAGAGAAAATCTTTCACGGTGGCGGTAAGAAAGCTATTGAGAAACAATGGGCAATGGGTAAGAAGACAGCACGTGAACGTATCATTGCACTTTTAGATGAAAATTCGTTCCACGAATATGACATCTTTGTTCAACACGATGCGCATGATTTCGGAATGTCAGGTAAAGAACTACCAGGTGACGGTGTTATCATCGGTACAGGTACTATTCTTGGTTCTGGCGTGGCAATTTTTGCACAAGACTTTACTGTAGCAGGCGGATCTTTAGGTCACGCTCATGCGCGCAAAATTACAAAGATTATGGACTACGCTCTTAACATGAGAATTCCATTAATCGGTATAAACGACTCAGGTGGTGCTCGTATTCAAGAAGGCGTAAACGCTTTAGCAGGTTATGGTGAAATTTTCTTCCGTAACACTCTTGCTTCAGGTGTTATTCCACAAATATCTATCATCTTAGGCCCTTGTGCTGGTGGTGCTGCTTACTCTCCTGCTTTAACAGACTTTGTTTTTGTTGTTGACAACATTTCAAAAATGTTTATCACAGGCCCTGAGGTAATCAAAACTGTTCTTGGTGAAGAAATATCTATGGAAGAGCTTGGTGGAGCACGTGTTCACAGTGAAGTTACTGGTAACGCTCACTTCTTTGCTGAAAGTGAAGAAGATTGTTTCATCCAAATTAGAAAACTTCTTTCTTACATACCAATGAACAACACTAACAAATCGTTAGTTGTTGAAAACTGTGAGCCTAAGAAAGATTACAACATTTCTACTATTGTTCCTTTAGACGCTACAAAACCTTATGACGTTCGTGACGTTATTAAATCTATCGCTGATGATAGTGATTTTGTAGAAGTTATGGAGCTTTTTGCTGGAAACATCGTTGTAGGTTTCGGTCGTATTCAAGGCGAAACTGTAGGTTTTGTTGCTAACCAACCTATCGTTATGGCTGGTGTACTTGACTGTGACTCTTCGGATAAAGCAGCTCGTTTCATCCGTTACTGCGATTCATTTAATGTTCCTATTGTAACCCTTGAAGACCTTCCAGGCTACCTTCCAGGTATAGATCAAGAGCATGCAGGCGTGATTCGTCACGGTGCTAAATTACTTTATGCTTATAGTGAAGCTACAGTTCCTAAAATTACTGTTATCCTAAGAAAAGCATACGGTGGTGGTTATATCGCTATGGGTTCTCGTCACTTACGTGCTGATTTCGTATTTGCATGGCCACAAGCTGAGATTGCAGTTATGGGACCAGAAGGTGCTGCTAACATTATCTTTAGAAAAGATATCATGGAAGCTGAAGATCCTAACGCAATGCGTCAAATCAAAATCCAAGAATACAAAGACAAGTTTGCAAACCCTTATGTTGCTGCTTCTAAAGGATATATCGATGCTATTATTGCACCAGAAGAAACTCGCCGTTATGTAGCAAATGCTTTAAATATTGCAAAAGACAAGACTGTGCTTCGTCCTGATAAAAAACACGGTATTCCTCCATTTTAATCGTCTCATAAGGGAAAGTGCTTGAAAAAATTAAGCACAGTATAAACTTTTAAGGGTAGTTCTAATAATTGGTTTTATCCTATTTTTAGAAATTCCCTTATTATTAAAATTTGAAAAAATGGAAGATAAAACATTAAAAATATACACTGAGAACGGCGGTTTTGAGACTTTGGCAGTAACTCCAACTCACCTACGCCGCAAAAAATGGGAACCTAAAAATCCTAAGCTAGTGCTTTCGATTATACCAGGTACTATTGTTGAGATTTCAGTAAAAGTTGGTGATGAGATAGCACAAGGCGATCAACTTATGATTTTCAAAGCTATGAAAATGGATAGTATTGTGTGTTCTGAAATATCTGGCAAAGTAAAAGCTCTACATTGTTCAGAAGGAGATGTTGTTCCTAAAGGAACTACTATCATTGAATTTGAATAATACACAAATTGTAGAGACCTAACAAGTTAATTCACGCTCCCCCATATTAATTTATGGGGGAGTTTTATTAAATATATAGGGGGTCTAAAAATTGGATTTTAACAATTCTTAAATCCCCCCTATAAAAAAAGCGTAATTTTAGAATCTTCTAAAATTACGCTTTTTTAAAACAGATTAGTAATTAAATTACTTAGCTGCATTTTTTTTATCATAGTGTTTTTGGTAGCGGCTCATAAACTTATCAACACGTCCTGCAGTATCAACTAACTTCATCTTACCTGTGTAGAATGGGTGTGATGTGTTAGAAATCTCAACTTTGAATACGGGATAGGTTTCGCCATTCACCTCGATAGTTTCTTTCGTTTGAACAGCGGACCTGCACAAAAACACATTTTCGTTAGACATATCTTTGAATGCCACGATACGATAATTTTCAGGATGGATTCCTTGTTTCATTGTGTTTTTAATATTAAGTTGTTAACAATTTTTTAACTAATTGACTGCAAAGGTATAAATAATATCTCAATTACCAAATTAAAACATTATATAATTTAAAATATTTTTGTTTTAACAGCCTTTAAGAACTCTTAATCTTCCTTCCACCCCTTTGATATTTGGAAGCCTAACTGCATCATTATCCTTGATGTTACACTCATAGCTAAATCCTCTATACATTGAGGTTTAGAATAATACGATACCACAGCAGGTAATATTATAGCTCCACTGAGTGTAAGAGTTTCAAGGTTTCTTATATGAATTAGAGAAAGTGGAGTTTCACGAATAACTACTATTAATTTTCTGCGTTCCTTAATCATTACATCAGCCGAACGTTCAATTAGTGAACCCGAAATACCATTAGCAATACGCGACATAGTGCCTACGCTGGATGGAACAACAACCATTGCATCGTAATAGGCAGAGCCCGATGCTACAGGTGTAAAAAAATCATTATTTTCGTAAAACTTCACTTTTGTACAATTCGCCATCCAGTCTAAACCTTCTTCAAATAACATCACATCACGTCCGTTTTTAGAGAAAACAAGAGCTATTTCTGTTACTTCTTCCTGTTTTTCAAGAAGCTGAATAAGTTGACGACAGTAAATAGCCCCCGAAGCCCCCGTAACTGCAACAATTATTCTCATAGTTCAATTTTTTTACATTCAATACCATTTTTAGTTAAATGCTCTAGTAATATAGGAAGTGCATAACTCATATTTTTATAGGCTTTTACAGAATCATGAAAAACAACTATTGAACCTAATCTCGTATTTTTCACTACTCTTTCAGCACATTTCTCAGGTGTTACAACTGAGCTATAATCACGACTGAGTACATTCCACATAATTATTTTATACCTTTCACTCAATCGTCGTGCCTGACTAGGTGTGATATGACCATAAGGTGGTCGGTAAAGAGGCGAATGTATGTACTCGTCAGCTAAGTCTATATCTTGAACATACCTTTCAACACTCATACCAAAACCTTTTTGGTGGCTATACGTATGGTTGGCTATGGCGTGTCCTTCATCGACAATTTTTTTTGCTAACTCAGGGTACATTTCAACATTCTTACCTAAACAAAAGAAAGTAGCTTTGGCATTATAGTTGGACAATGTATTTAGTATCCATTCAGTGATTTCTGGTGTTGGACCGTCATCAAATGTAAGGAATACCTCCTTTTTTTGTTGTTCGCTAACAAAACTCCATATCAAATCAGGAAATATACGCTTTATAAATTTTGGAACCTCTATGAACATTATATAAGTATTATTTTATGGGGAGTTCTAATAATTGATTTTATTCAATTTTTAGAAGTTCCCTTATGTTTAATTTATTAGATACATCTACAATAATTAGGCTATTAATACCTAATTACTGTAAATTAGTAATTTTTTTCTTTAAATCATGCAAATTTAAAAAAAAAATTATATATTTGCATATTAATAAGATGAATATGAGTATTTTACTTGAATTATTGATATTTAAATATGTAAAATATCGGGTTGGATTCACCTTTCTACTTATTTTAAATTTAATTATTAATCTGTAATCTGTTAACATACAACATTTTACAAAACAGGATATTTTTATGAAAAACATTTTACTTTTTTTTACTATGTTATTTGCGTTAATTGCGTGTAATAGCAGTTCGGCAGATAAATCTGCAAAGGATAGCTACCGTCCTGAGTCTACAGGTACGCCTTATGAAGTATTTGTTATTGCGACGGCTGGTGAGTGGAATGGAATAGCAGGAGATACATTAAGAGCTGTCTTAGGGCAAAATGTAGAAATGCTAAATATGGAAGAGCCTTATTTTGGCGTTAAATACATCACAAAAGCATCGTTAAATAACCTGATAGCTAAACATAGAAATTTAATATTATTTAATATCGCAGATTCTATTAAAACAACAACTATTACAGCTGATTATGATGTTAAATCAGCTCCCCAGGTTATAGTGTCTATGACTTCGCCTTCTGCTGATTCCCTAGCTAAATATATTTCTGATAATAGAGCTCAGGTGTTAGAGTTCTTTGATAATATAGAACAAGATAGGTTTGTTGCAAGAATGAGAAAATACCCTGCAAAGGATTTAAACAAGCTAGTAGATAGCATGTTTAATATTCAAATATCTATACCTACAGGTTACCTATTGAGAAATGTTATAGGAGATGATTTTGCATGGATTTCTTACGAAATGCCGTTTGCAAGCCAAGGGATAGTGATTTACAGTTACCCTTACACAGAAGGTATGGTATTTGATTCAGAGTTTATGACAGAAAAAAGAAATCAATATGTGTCACAAATCCCAGGTCAGTTAGAGAATACATTTATGACTACATCAGAATATGTACAACCTGTTGTAGAGGTAAGGACGATTAATGGCACTGAATGGATAGAAACTAAAGGGTTCTGGGATCTTAAGAATGACTTCATGGGTGGACCTTTTAGATCATATACTACCGTAGATAAGACAACTAACAAGGTTATCACCATAGATACCTATGTTTTCTCACCTAAGGAATCAAAAGGTAAACGCAATTTTGTTAAGCAGTTAGAAGCAGTAGTTAGAACAATAAAGTTAAAATAAACACTTGTCTTCATATAAGTTACCTAAAGGAACCTCTATAAATTATGCCTCACGTTAATTATCAATACGTGAGGTATTTCTTTATTATGTATAAAATAAAACTAAAATAACTTCGTTTATAAGCAGTGTACTAACAAGAATTGATAAAGTATTATTTTTGTAATTTTTTAGGTCTGAAAAGTTACAAAAAGACTTAATTTTAATATTTTTTGCAGAAAAAATGATATTTTTCAGCTGTCAGTTCGCTTTTTTCAAAATATTTATTACTTTTGCATTCGGTTGGTGTTACAACACCACAAAATTAGTATCTGTTTGTATTTAAACAGGTTCTTTTTGTATAAATGATTATGTATAACTAAAAATAAACTTTTTTATGAAAAAATTTCTTTTATCAGTAGCAACAATTTTAACTGTAGGAGTTGCTTCAGCACAAACAGCTGCCGAAGTAAATACAAAATTTAATGAAGCTGCCGCATTGTTAAATGCAAAAAATTATTCAGGTGCAATTCCAGTATTGGAAGAAACAATAAAAATGGCGCAGTCAGCAACTGAAGATGTAAGTTCTACTCTATCTGAAAGTCAAAAATATCTTATTAATGCATATATTGCAGATGGTAAAGTTACAGCTAGTAAAGGAAATTTTGATAAGTCTTTAGAAGATTTCCAAAAAGCCTATGACTTATCAAGCCTAACAAGTAATATTAGTGGTAAAAAAAATGCAGAAACTATGTTAGTTGCTGTTCACAGTGCACAAGGTGGTAAATATCTTAAAGCAGGTGATAATGCTGCTGCATTAGAGTCTTATGAAAAAGCGGTTGCTATCAGCCCTAAAAACACTAAAGTATTATTAACAGCTGCTCAACTTAGCGCTAAAAATGGCGACCTAGAAAAAGCAGGTACTTACTATGAAACTATTATTAATTTAGGTGATAGCCACTCTAAATATCAAGCTGATGCTGAAAAAGCTAAAGCTGCTTACACCATTGACTTAATGAATATTGCTGCTACAGCTACAGATTTTGAAACTGCTGAGGCTTCAATCAATAAAGTGTTAAGTTTTGACCCTACAAGTGCTGTTGCATTATCTACTTTAGTAAAAAGCGCTAACAACTACAAAAAATATGATGTAGTTATTGCTAATGCTGACAACGCTATTGCTGCACAAACAGAAGATGCAGAAAAAGGCAACCTTAACTTCTTAGCAGGTGTTGCTTATGAGGTTAAAGAAAACACAACAAAAGCCCTTAGTCACTACAAGCAAGTGACTGCTGGTGACAACGTTGCTGCTGCAAAAACTCAAGTAACTGCTTTATCTAAATAAGCTAAGTATAGTTTACGTTAATATTTAGAAAGGCTGTAAATCTGTCATTTGATAGATTTACAGCCTTTTTTATGTGATTATTTATAGTCAACAATGGCTTAATTTTTGTCTTAGTTAAAGGGAACTTCTAAAACCAGTTTATAGAACTCCCCTAAGATTATTTTAAAATTATTTATGACTATGAAAAAAATTACTTTACAAACTTTCTTAATGCTTATGATTTTGACTTTAATTAAGGTTGAAACGCAAGCACAAGAGCGAATTAGTGCCCTTTTCTTTAATAATGATTCCTCTAGTCTTGAAATTATCTCTATTCTTCGAGATAGACAAAATACTGCTTTTCAAGACCCTTCAAATCCGTTCTTTTCTATTGTAGATAAGAATCAGCATTTTGCGCTGGGTGTTGGTGGGCAAATTAGAATGGTAGCAGGTAGCGAATTTGGGGGGATAGTAGCAACGTCAACAAATCAAGGATTTCAACCCTCATTAATTCCTATTCCTTATGGTGAAAACCCTAAATCTCAGCTTCGTATGAGTGCCGCTACATCACAGTTTTTTATTAAAATGGTAGGCAAATCAGAAAAATTAGGTGCTATTGAAACTTTTATCTCATTAAATTTTCAAGGTAATGATTATACTCCTACTTTCCGTCAGGCCTATGTTAAACTTTGCGGGTTCGAGTTAGGTCAAACATGGAGTTCATTAACAGATATCAGCGCATTACCTCCTACGGTAGATTATGCTGGCCCAGTGTCTATAGTCGCTGTAAGAAACCCTCTAATTCGTTACTCTAAGTCTTTCTACAAAGAAAAAAATACAGTGGCCTTATCTTTAGAATTTCCTAATGTAAATGCAACCTACTCCGACTACACAGAAAGTACATATCAAGCTGTACCTGATGTCATAGGATATTATCAGTTTAACTGGGGTGAAAAAAAAAATAACCACATACGCTTTACGGGGATTCTTCGCAACATGGCTTATCGTGACCTCGTTGGTTCTGATACTAGAAATAAAACAAGTTGGGGAGCTCAGTTTACCTCTGTTTTTATGTTAAACAGTATGTTTAAATTTTACGGACAGGCAATACTTGGTAAAGGTATAGGAAGTTATTTAGCAGATATATCTACTCAAAGCCTTGATTTAGTGCCAACGATTAACATAGATGGCACTTTAGATAATATGGAAATGTGGGGTGCCACAGCTAGTCTTCAATGCAATATAACAAAAGATTTATTTGTATCGTCTAGTTATTCTTATTCAAGGGTTTATAGTGATAGTAATATAAATGTAACTTCGGATATGTACAAGTACAGTCAATACATAGTAGCCAATACATTTTGGAATATTACAAAAGAATGTACTTTGGGTTTAGAATATTTAAGAGGTATGAAGAATGTATTTAGTGGCGAGATGGGACACAGCAATAGAGTGAATCTGCTGGTTCAGTATTCGTTCTAGACGACAATAAAAATTAAAGAGCTTCTAAGGTTTTTAAAACAAATAACCTTAGAAGCTCTTTAATATCTATAATGGCTTTTCTATCAATATAGTGTTAGGAAAGTTTTTTTGCATATAATTTTTTATATACTTAAAAGTATCATTATCGATAATTTGGTCATCTTTACCAAAATATCTATTATAAACAACAGTACTAACTTCTATATTTCTAGCTTTTAAAGCCTCCAAAGAAAGAATAGTGTGATTTATGCTTCCAAGTTTTCCTCCAGTTGCTAGAATAACTTTTAGTTTCTTTTCTTGTATATAATCTATAGTCGTACGATTTGCATCAAGAGGCACATGTAACCCTCCTGCTCCTTCTATAAACACAAGCTCATATTTAGAACTTAAATATTCTATAGAGTCATCTATAGCTTTGTAATCTATTTCTTTGTTGTCTATCTCAGCGGCTAAATGAGGTGATGCAGGGTAAGAAAATATCACAGGGGCTGTTATGCCAAGTTTGTCTTCCTCAGTATAGTCTATATCCATAATTTCACGGTGAGTCTCAATATCTATTGAGTATCCGTTTTCTGAAACTCCTCCTGTTTGGATAAATTTCATTGTTGTTGCATGAATACCTTTATCAAGGGCACATTTAGCTAGGAATCCTGTTACATAACTTTTCCCAGCATCAGTGTCTATACCACTTACAAAGTATACGTCTTTCATTTTAAAGAGAATTTATACGAGATACAGGTGTAACACTTAAATCTGTAAATTCGTTGTTTAAGTATTTGTAATATCCTTCTATTGCAATCATAGCTGCATTATCTGTGGTAAACTTAATCTTAGGAAGATACACATTCCATCCTTTCTTTTTACCAAGTTCAGCGATTGTATTTCTTAATCCACTATTTGCTGAAACTCCACCTGCTAAGGCTATTTCTTTTACGTTGTATGCTTTAGCTGCTTTTATGAGTTTTGTTGTTAATATATTAATAATAGTGAATTGTAGTGAAGCACATAAGTCTGCTTTATTTTCCTCGATAAAATTTGGATTCTCCTCAATTCTGTCTCTTAAAAAATACAAGAATGATGTTTTTAAACCACTAAAGGAATAATCTAAATCAGAAACTGAAGGTTTTGCAAATTTAAATGCCTTCGGGTCTCCTTCCTTAGCTAGCCTATCAATTACTGGACCTCCAGGGTAAGGTAAGTTCATAACTTTTGCACACTTATCAAAAGCCTCACCTGCTGCATCGTCTATTGTTTGACCAATAATTTCGAATTCTAAGTGAGATTTAACAAGCACTAGTTGAGTGTGTCCTCCAGAAACTAGAAGAGTTATAAATGGAAACGATGGGTGTGGAGTGTCTTCACCTTGTTCGTCTATAAAGTTTGAAAGAATATGACCTAATAGGTGGTTACATTCTATCATAGGTATATCTTTAGCTATGGAAAGACCTTTTGCAAATGAAATTCCAACTAACAAAGAGCCTAAAAGCCCAGGTCCACGAGTAAATGCTACAGCATCTATATCTTCAATATCAACATTGGCATCTTTTAATGCTTTGTTGACAACGGGAACTATATTTTGTTGATGGGCTCTAGAAGCTAGTTCTGGGACAACTCCGCCCCAATGTTCGTGAACAGCTTGTGTAGCAATGACATTTGATAAAAGCTCAGTATTTCTTATAACTGCTGCTGAAGTATCGTCACAAGATGATTCTATCCCTAAAATTGTTATACTCATTTGATTTATATAAATATTTATGTTTTTATTTTTATGTTTTATTTCCTTTTATATAGTAATTGTTTAGAAAAAAGTCTTATTTTTGTATAATGAATTTTTGTGTTTATTAATTTTAATATTTTAATAAAATCAATAGAAATTCAATTAAAAACTCAAAGATACAAAATAGAGATTATATATGAAAATAAAAGGAAGAATATTCGTTAATACATTCGCAACTTTCGTGTTGCTAATAGTATTCTTGCCTATATACGTCTCTTTGATTTTAAACATTTCTTTTGTTCAAAACCTTATTGTAGGCTACTTATCGAATGTAGCGTCAGAATATTTGCAGACTGAAGTTTCTGTAAAAAATATAGATGTAAATTTATTTTATAGTGCTGAATTGTCAGGTATTTATGTTGAAGATCCTATAGAATCAGATACTTTATTGTATATTGACAATGTGAAAGTGAGGTTAGATGCTTTAAATTTTTCGAAAGGAGTTAACCTTAAGTATACAAAAATGCAGGGTGGTAAGTTTTATCTTAACAATGACGAAAAGGATTCTGTATTGAACTTAAAATATATAGTTACTAAGCTAAAATCCAAAGACCCAAATCCAAAACCTTTTGTTTTAAATATTGCAAATATAGATATTACAAATCTTGATTTTAAGTTTATACGATTTAAAAATGTTATTCCTCAAGAGTCAGGCATAAATTATCAAGATATGCAATTTAATAGCGCTAGAATCAGCGCTAAAGATTTTGCCTTAGTAAAAGATAGCTTTGAGGTATCTATAGACTCTTTATATTTTACAGAAAAATCAGGTTTTAATGTCTTAAACGTAGAAATAGACAAGTATAAAGCCTCGCCTTCGGGAATGATGTTTGAAAATGGTAAGATAAACTTTGAGAACTCATATTTTGATATAGAATCATATTCTATGAGTTATAAAGAATGGAATATGTATGATTATATAAATAGAGTTCCTATGAACGTAGTAATTAGGGAAGCTAATTTAGATTTTCATGATATTGATAAATTTACATTTAAAGAATTGCCTTTAGGTTTAGTGGCAAGTTTTAAGGGCTCTGCAAGTGGTGTTATTTCTGACCTAACGGCAACAATTAAAGATTTTAAAACATACAATACTACTCTTAAAGAAGTTAATGCCACTATAGTAGGTTTACCAAATATAGAAAGTTCTAAATTTAATATTGATATAAAAGCACTTAATTCATCTTGTGAAGATGCTAAGAAGATTGTGCTTGATATGACAAATAAAGAAATGCCATTTTTTAAAGTTTTACAACCTTTAAGAAAAATAGATTTCAATGGCAATTTCAATGGTTCATTGAAAAGTTTTAAATCTAAAGGTGTTATAAGCACCAATCTAGGTTTGTTAGATTTTAATGTGTCAAATAGACCAAGTGCTGAGGGGCTTAAACTGAAAGGAAATGTCAATGTTAATAAATTTAATATCGGGAGGATGTTTAACGTAAAAAATCTGGAAGATGTATCTTTTACAGGTGATTTAGATGCGATTGTTGGTTCTGAATCATTAATAATGGATACTAAAGCCAAGGTTTTATCATTGAACTATAATTCTTATAATTATACAGATATTGATATAGATGGCAAGATTGTTAACAAAACATTTTTTGGATATGTTGGTTGTGATGATACAAATATAGATTTTAAATTTAACGGATCATTAGATTTGGGAGTAGATGTTCCTGTTTATGATTTTAAATTAAATGTAAATAAAGCGGATTTGGTAGCGCTTAATATGGTTCATAAAGATTCTGTGTCTATTTTATCAGGATTGTTAGTTGCTGATGGCTCAGGAATTAATATAGATAATATTAATGGTGACCTATGCCTAGACTCTTTACAATATATTAACAGTATAGATACAGTAAATGTAGATAGTGTTATTTTTAGAACGCGAAATAGTGAGAACTTTAAAAAAATGGAGTTAGAGTCAAAATTTATGAATGCCATTTTGCAAGGTAAACAAAGCTACTCTAATATTTTTGGTTATTTAATAGCAACTGTAAGAAAATATCTACCTTCACTTCAGAATAATTTAAATAACCAAAATTCAAAAGGATCATATCGTATAAAAACAGGTTCAGCACTGATAGATAACAGTTTGTTGACTGATGGAGATTTGCAAGAAGCTGAGGACGGTTATTATATAGCTGTGATTGATGTTAAAGAAGCAAATAATGTAGCAAGTATTTTTATGCCTGGTTTAGAAGTTGCAGAAGGAACTAGTCTGTCTTTTATTTTTAATCCTGCACTTAATGAGTTTAATTTTGATTTTGAATCAAAATATATAAACCATAATAACACACATATTTCTGATATTATTGTATCATCAAGTTCTTCTCGTGACTCTATATCTATATCTGCACAGTCTAAAGAAATGATGTTCAATAATGTATACATCCCTAACTTTGTACTTTTAGGGGGTGTCAAAAATAATAGTGTAAATATAGATTCACGTTTTATTAATTCTAATGATAATTCAGAAGCATTAATCTCTACACATTCAGTCATTTATAGAGATTCAGAAACTGGGCAATTAAAACTAAATGTTTCTTTATTGCAATCGCGTTTTTCTTTAGGAAAAGATAACTGGAATACAACGGAGAGTTTAATAACAATAGATGATTCTAAAATCAACATATCTAAATTTGATATAAAATCAAGTGACAAATCTATAAGTATTTGGGGAGATATTTCTAAAAACATAGATGACACTTTGAATATCAAGATTGACAATATTGATATTGAGCCTATTACAGAATTGACTGACACTATGGGATTTTATATAGGCGGAAATTTAGATGGAGATATTAAAATAGCTTCAATGCTAAATAAACCACGACTTTTAACTGACTTGTTACTTAGAGGAGTGACTGTTAATGATAAGAAATTCAATGACGCTAGGTTCAAGAGTAGCTGGTCGGAACTACGTCAGTCAACACTTTTTAGTTTAACACAAGATGATGTTGAACCTTTAATCCAAGGAGCATTTAGGATAAATGAAAAGTTAGTATATGCTGATGTAAAGATAGATAGTGTGGATCTTTCATTAATTGACCCATTTACTAAACTTATGTTTTCTGATATAGATGGTTCTGCTAATGTTAATGTTAGGGTATCAAATCCTAATAAGAAATTAAGGATAGATGGTAGTGTGGATATAAATAAGTTTGAAACTACTGTAGACTTTACTAAGGTTCGTTATAATGTATCTGGTAAGGTTAATATTGATAACAATTACTATAAAATATCAGAAGGTATCATAAAAGACGAGGAGGGAGCTTCATGCGCGCTTAATGGCGAAATGTTTGCTGATGGCTATAAGAAGGTAAGGTACAGCATAAGTGCCAATCCTAAAAATATGCTGTTTATGAACACCTCTATAAACGACAACGATACGTTCTATGGACACATTTATGGTTCTGGTTATATAGGAGTTCAGGGACACGGCACAGATGTTGTTATGGATGTTATTGCTAAGAGTGATAATAATTCTACATTCTTCATGCCTTTATCTAGTAAAACATCTATTACACAAGCTGATTTTATAACTTTTGTAGAACCAGAAAAAGAAGAAGAAGATGTTAAATTGTCACTTTTCAATAGAATGAAATCTAGTAGAGCTAAAGCTAAAGGTTCTTTTGCGTTAAATTTAGACCTTGACGTACAACCAAACCTTGATGCTCAAATAGTGATAGACCCTACAGTAGGTGACATTATTAGAGGTCGTGGAACAGGTAGTCTTCAAATAACTGTAAACCCTTCTATTGGTGAGTTTACTATTAATGGAGGTGTTGAAATTACTGAGGGAGGATATTTATTTACGCTAAGTGATATTATTAATAAGTACTTTACAATTCAGTCGGGAAGTACCATAAATTGGACAGGTAATCCTACGGATGCAAATCTTAATATCACAGCGACTTATAAAGTAAAAACATCATTAGCGCCACTTCTAGGTAATGACACACAGTTTAGTCAACGTGTAGAGGTTGATTGTGATTTGTCACTTGCAGGAAAATTGTTAAAACCAGATATAAATCTGGGCATATCCTTGCCAACTATAGACCCTGAGGTGCAGAGTTATGTAAATAGCGTGTTAAATACCGAGGAAGCTATCTCTACTCAGGTCTTTTGGTTACTTTTTGCTAATACTTTCTATGAGGATAGTAATAATGCTGCATTTAGTAGCTCAGGACTTACTACAGGTGCTGCCGTGACTGGTTTAGAGTTTTTGTCTAATCAGATAAGCAACTGGGTTTCTAATGATAAGTTTAACATAGGGTTTAGCTATAGACCTAAGGGAGATATGACCTCTGACGAAATCGAGTTAAGAACCTCTGCTCCATTAAAAAAAGATAAGCTATTCTTAGATGTTGAAGGCAGTCTTGACTTTAAAAACAACTTGGCGTATGTTACAGAAAATGTAAAGATGTTTACTGTAGATGCTTCGTTAACATATATTGCAGATTCTTTATCTAATGTTACATCTAAGTTGTATACGCGACCTATAGAAACTTTTGATGAAAACCAGGGTTTACAAGAAGTTGGTATAGGTTTGTACTATAGGTATGATTTTGATAGGTTCTCTGAATTATTAGATAGTTTTAGAGTCGCAAGGCTGCGAAAAACAAAGACTAAGCAGGTAAAAAGAGAAAAAATAGCCGAAATGGGGCGAAAAGCATACCGTATTTCCAAAAGAAAAGAGGAAGAAGAGGAATAATTTGATTAATTTACATTAATTTTATTATTAATAATTAATTATTGTTAATTTTGTAAGGAATTGATGTTTAAGCAATATCTTTAGGAATTTTAATGAATAAGATATGAGAAAGAAAATAAAGCTAACAGATAAAAACTACTTGCCAAGAGACATTAGTTGGATGTATTTTAATAGACGTATCCTACAAGAGGCGCAAAGAGAAAATGTGCCTTTAATAGATAGGTTATGTTTCCTTGGTATTTACTCTAATAACCTAGATGAGTTCTTCCGTGTTCGTATTGCAACACTTAACCGTATTATGGAATATGATGATAAAAAGTTTGTTAAAGAAAAAGAAGAAACACACCATCTTTTAAAACAAATCAATAAATTAAACAAAGAGTATTCTTCTGAATATGAGAAAGCTATAGCTGCCGTTACAAAAGGCTTAGCAGAAAATAATATTTTCATTGTTAATAACGAAAACCTTACAGAAGAGCAAGAAGCCTATGTTAAGTCTTTTTTTATGAAAGAGATAAGTGGTTTTGTTGCTCCTGTGTGGTTAGAAAATATTAAACAGCTAGGTGAAGGCACTAGCGAAGAAGTTTTCTTAGTTGTAAGGATGAATAAGTCGGGCAAATCCCTTTGGAACTATGTGCTTATTCCTCTACCTGTGAGTACCTGTGGTCGTTTTGTGCGCCTACCTGACGAAGATGACAAGAGCTATCTTATGTATCTTGATGATGTTATAAGAACTTGCTTGCCTCTACTTTTTGGGAAGTTAGGCTATGTTAACTTTAGTGCTCACGCTATTAAAATCACTAAAGATGCTGAAATGGAGTTTGATAACGACATGCGTAATGGTGTGTTGCAGAAAGTTTCTAAAGGTGTCAAAAGCCGTAAAAGGGGTCTTCCTTTGCGTATCATCTATGACAAGGAAATGCCGCGCTTAATGCAGAAGAAAGTTATCTTAAAGCTTGATACAGATAAATTAGACACTATGCTAGAAGGTGGACGTTACCATAACCATAAAGACCTTATGTCTTTCCCTGATTGTGGTCACACAGAACTGCGTTATCCGTCTTGGAAACCTCAGTTACTACCTGAGTTAGATGGTAGCACTAGCATAATTGAAAATATCCAAAAGAAAGATTATTTGCTGCATGTTCCTTTCCAGTCTTTTGATAGTTATATCTTTCTATTACAGGAGGCTGCTGTTAATAAAAATGTGCGTTCCATAAAGACTACACTTTACCGTTTAGCTAAGAAGTCAAAAGTTATTAACGCTCTGATATGTGCAGCACGCAATGGCAAGAAGGTAACAGTAATTATTGAGCTTCTAGCGCGCTTTGACGAGGAGTCTAATATCAACTGGTCTAAGAAAATGCAAGATGCTGGTATAGAGGTTATCTTTGGTGTTAACAACCTTAAGGTACACTCTAAGCTATGTCACATCTCTATGACTCAAGGTAGTGATATCGCTTGTATAGGCACGGGTAACTTCCATGAAGGTAATGCTAAGATGTATACAGATGTGCTTTTAATGACAGCTAATAAGGCTATTACTGTTGAGGTTAACTCTGTCATAAACTTCATAGAAAAGCCTTATACTCAGCCTAAGTTTAAGGAGCTCCTTGTATCTCCTAATGATATGAAATCAAGGTTTATAGCCATGATTAATATGGAGATAAAGAATAAGCAGATGGGTAAGCCTGCGTATATTAAAGTTAAGGTTAACCACATTACCGACGAAGATATTATTGAGAAACTATATGAGGCTTCAGCAAATCAAATTCCTATTGACTTGGTTGTTAGGGGTAACTGCTCTATAATCCCAGGTATATTGGGCGTTAGTGACACCATAACTATTAATGGTATCATAGACCGTTACTTGGAGCATTCGCGTATCTTTATTTTTGCTAATGGAGGTGACGAAAGAGTGTTTATAGGTTCTGCTGACTGGATGCCACGTAACTTAAATAGTCGTGTGGAGGTTATCACGCCTGTATATTCACCTAAATTAAAAGCAGATTTAATTAGGACAGTAGACTATGGAATAAAGGACTCTATGCAAGGGCGTATAGTCGATGGTAAAGGAACTAACAAGTTATTGATGAAGAAAACAACCGAACTTTTCCGCTCTCAGGAAGAGTTGTATAAATACTATAAAAAATGAATAGACCTGCCTTAAATGATGATTATGTTAGAGAAATTGACCAGATTTTAAAAGACAAATCAGAAGAAAAACTAAGTTTTGCAGCAATTGACATAGGTTCAAATGCTGTAAGGCTTCTTATCAAAAGTTATAATATTAACACTACTTCTTACAAGGATCGTTTTAACAAGGAGTTGATGTTACGTGTGCCTGTGCGCCTAGGTCAAGACGTGTTTACTATCGGAGAGATTTCTAAAGATAGAGAACGTAGCTTGCGTTGGGCGATGAAGTCTTTTAAAGAACTTATGAAGGTCTTTAAAGTTAGAGACTACAGGATATGCGCTACTTCTGCTTTACGTGATGCAAAAAACGGGCCAGATATTATTAATAAGATATATAAAAATACTGGGTTCCAGATAGAGATTATCGGAGGACTTGAGGAAGCTATGATTATTTATAACAATCATGTTGAGAGTCTTGACTACAGCAGTGGTAACTTTGTTTATGTTGACGTTGGTGGTGGTAGTACTGAGATTACACTGATTGTGGATAATCAGATGTTAGGCACAAACTCTTATAATGTTGGTACAGTAAGGATGTTAAGTGGTGCTGTGAAAGATGGAGTATGGGAGTCTATGATACATGACCTAGAGGTGTTTGCTGCTGACCATAAAGATGTTAATATCATAGGTTCGGGAGGTAACATCAATAAATTGTTCCGCATGTCAGCAGATAAGGATAAGGTTAAAAAATCCTTCTCAGTAGAGGCTTTACAGAACATCTATGATGAGATAAAGGTGTATACAGCTAAAGAAAGGATACGTATTTACGATATGAAACCTGATAGGGCTGACGTTATTATCCCTGCATCAGAGATTTTCTTAAAAGTAGCTTCTGTTATAGAAGCTAAGATGATTTTCGTTCCTGTTATGGGACTTTCAGATGGTATTATTAATAATTTGTACCTTAAGGATATTAAGAAACAGGAAATTTAGCTTGTAGCTTGTAGCTTTTAGCTTGTAACTTGTAGGTGATAGGTGATAGGTGATAGGTGATAGGGGGGAGCGGTTTCAATTGGGTCTAAATGCCTGATAACGACACGATCTATTGTAGGGGCAGCCTTTATGCCTGCCCACGTATAAGGCGCTCGTCGCCGTCGAAGATTCATTTGTATACACCATT
>JAWXTP010000036.1:0-25176 GCA_044433415.1 Rikenellaceae bacterium | reverse complement strand
CCCTAGAGCAGATGATAGCTCAAAGTACTCACTACACTACTAAAGCTGAGGTGGATGATTTCTTACACCGTAGCACATGGGCTGTGAACTTTAAAGGTATGAACGGTATGATACGTGCCGTTGTGTCGGGTAATGCGGATAAAGCTGTAAGCCTTATCTGTGGTGATGTGTTCAGTAAAGGCGCTACTGTGGTAATGGAAAACCCAGAACCTCAGGATTTGTTTGACGCTATGAAAAACGACTCTACATCTATCTTTGTAGTGAAAGTTAAGCACATGCGTATAAACCATTACTCAGGTGATAAATGGTTCCCTCTATTGACTCGTCTTGTTATCGTTGATGATTCTAAAGAATCTAGAAGCTCTAACACTTCTTTGGTGTTCTGTTTCCACAACGGCATCATAAATACTCTTAACAAAGTACACACTAAAAAATTAGGTTCTCCTGCTAATACTCAGTTGAACTTACGTCTTATACTAGAAAATGTAAACGCTTCATTCTTACAGGAATTCCGTGAGAAAATAGAAGAGCAAATTACAGAATATAGCCGTGAGATTAAAGGTTTCTTGTCTGAAAAAGTAGATACCCTAGAAAACCGTATCTCCTTATTCAAACTAGACTCTTTCTCACGTCAAGTAGCTAAGGATAAATACTCTTTGGAGAAACTTCGTGACTTTGTGTTCTTCTTAGAAAACTGTCATAAGAAAGAAAATAAACGCATTCAAACTCAGGAGCTTATAGAAGAATTTGAGGACAGAATGAAGAGCTATTTCTATAGTGGCAACAAGAGTGTAGATATTATCACTATCCTTGAGGGTGGCGGTCGTAACCAAATTCAAACTTTTGGTAACTACCTTCGCCAAAAGCCTTATGCGAACTTAAACGACACTATAAAATACGCTTGTAAGCTAGTTTTAGACACGATACCTACAGGATATGAGCGTACTTTACATAATCACTTCCACAAAAATTTTGGTATAAACCTATTCTTAGAAAAATATCAAGAATATCTTAACAAAATTGGTAAAGATGCTGACAACAAAGGTCGTTATGAAAAATTCCTTATAGATCTTGGCATTAGAGATAAATATTTCGCACTTTCAGAGGACGACAAAAACATCGTTAAGAACTTCCTAGCTGCCTTAGGCAACCTAGAGCAAACTTCTATTAGCGATGCTGTACAGATGATTATTAGAGACCTTTTGTTTAATCCTAAAGGCGCTCCAAAACCTTATATCATCTATAACTCTCAACAGGCTTGGGAATATAAAGACCTACTACCTGATGATTGTTTTGACATCAATCCTTTTGATATAGAAATCGAAAACACTCCTGACGGTAGATTGGCGTATGATAGACTTGTAGACAAGCTAAAACGCATCAAATCAACGTTAGCATTGTTTGATGATAGTGGTTCGCTATGGGATTTATTCTGTGAAAACACTACTATCGTGGTGAATGACCCTAATAACCCTACAGGTTACTCAGACTATAACACTGAGAGCGTTAACAACTTCTTGACTTTCTTGAATAGCTCTAAGATTACTCTTTTCTTAGATGAAGCCTATGCTGAAAGTGTAAAGCTAGCTGACAAAAGTCTACCTAAATGGCGTACTATCTCACGTTATATCTTTAATAATATTTCGTCTCAATCGAAAATTAAGGCTGTGTCTTCACTGTCAACAACTAAAAACTTAGCTGCTACAGGTGAAAGACTAGGTGCTATTGCTGTGACTCCTTCGGCTAAGGGTTTTGGTGACTATGCGCGTGAGTGTAATGGTGCTGACCACGGTAATAACAACTCTCTACTTATGCTTAACAACATCCTTGAAACAGCACAGGTAGCTAAGAGTATTAAAGATAGAATAGAAGTAGAGCTTCCTAAGAATGCTTCACGTTCTAAGATTAAAAAGACTATAATAAACTTTATCTCTTCTCAAATAGAGGCTACTAAGCGCTATAATGAGATGAGTATAGCTACACGTCAACTACATAAGACAGCAGGTTTTGAGGGTTCTCCACTTTATATCTTCCTTCTTGACGAACTTAAATCATTAGATAAGCTAGATGTTCTTGCTTTACCTGATGACTTTAAATATAAAGATGAACCTTTCTTTATCTACTATCAGAAAAAACTTGTTAAGAATCTTAACCGTTATCGTATTAACAAAAACTTTAGAAGTGAGTCTTTAGAACGCCTAGAGATGGCTAAATCTATAGCTCGTCGTCTTATCACAGAAGATGTAGCTAAGGAGTTTGAGATGATAGATTCTGATGGTTCTTACCTATTTAACTTTAGAGTTATTGGAGAGTATTCTTACCCTGACTTGTTAGTGTTCTGTCGTGCACTTGCAACAAATCGTGGTGTCGCTACAGTACCTTACCCTACAGGACTTATACGTTTCTCTTTAGGAGGATACACTCAAGCAACAGAAAAAGGACTTAAAGTACTTTCTACAGAAATTGAAGATGCTTTCACTATGGTGATTAAGTATTGGATGATTTTTGCGGCTCACCGTCGTAACCCTGAAAATAAAGAGGTGGAAAGTGTGGATATTCTTAAAAAGATGTTTGCTTACAAAAAAGATAGCAACTTCATAGAAGATGTTATTGCTGACTATGCTCTTTCAAGTAAATTTGCTAAGGATAAAGCGCCTTCACTGCTTATTGGTAATGTGCGCTCTCTATACCACCCTTCACCTGAGAAAAGTGGTGTAACTATCACAACTATTGGTAGGAGTAAAAATTCTGTAATTGAACTTCACGGTGACATTATAGGTTCTTGTGCTAATGTAGAACAGTTTGTAGCTAGTCGCGCATTTACTAAAATATACGAAAACTTGTTAGCACAGGTTTACAAACGCGTGCCTTCAATTGCTGATTTAGACTTTAACGCTGTAAGTTCTAGATATAGTAAAGCTGTGATACTTAAATATATCACTAACAAACGTACTTTCCAACCTAACCACCATGTGCTTGACAATCCTGAGGAAATGAGCATTATGCGTGAGATTCTTATTGAAATGGAGAACCTTCTATTCTCTGACAGTAAGATGAAGATACTTGTTATCAATGCTACAGGTTCGGCAGACCTTGACAAAGCTAAAATTGAGGGTGTAAACTCTATACTTAAGAAATTTATCCGTGAGATACTTCTTTACTTCAACCTTCCTTTCGAAAAAGAAAGCCTAGAGCCTTCACGTAAGGAAATTATTAAAGTGGCAGGTGAATATTTTGAGGAGATTACTCAGATTAAACTTTCGGAACTTAACCTTAACATCTGGTTAGAAGATTTCTTACGCTCATTGCGTGCTCTTCCTGAGTTCAAAGAGATGGAGCTATCTCAAAAAAGTATAGGTTTTATTATAGACTCTATTACTCAGACTCTAAAATCTGCTAAAGAGGTGTCTGACAAGATGGTATATCTTTACCTTCTAAACAATGACAACTCTTTCTATGAATTAATCTGTGAGAGAATTAAGTTCTTCAATGATAAGATTAAATCTTGTGATGATGCAGAAGTTAAGATGTTTACTGAGGAGTTTATAACTAATATCCTGCCTCAGCAACTTCGTGAGATTAATCGTTACATCTTACGTAAGAGAGATATCAAAATCACTGAGGAAGAGATATATACTGTAACTCGTAAAGCTGTACAGTTCTATATCAGCATGATTAAGAGAACTAAAGGTACAGATTACTATAGCCGCTATGCACACACTCTAATACGCCTTGTAGAGACTACATTTAAGAAACAAAACTCTAGCGTTAATGAGATGATACAACACGGTATTTCTCTTTATAAAGACTTCAAAATGGAGAATAAGGAGGTTGTCGAATATGGCGACACTGACACTAAGATAGACTGGATTAACACACTTATGACTAAATGTGGTGTTATAAGTTCGGAGCAACCTGTACAAGTGCATACTCGTATTGTGACAGATGCTAAGAAACGTGAATATCCTTTCCATAAAATAGACCGCACTGTAGATGCTAAAGAAATGCCTGAGGGAGTTTGTCCTGTGGAGTTTGCGAAAAACATAGACACACGTCCTGATTCATCTTTCTTTACTAACCGTCTACGTCGTTTTGTAAATAGCATGGACTCTGATGATTACCGTTGTAAAGTTGTAAAACATGGTATAGTTAAGGAGCTTGTGATTTTCCAAAAGGGATATATGAAGTATCTTACTGACAACTACCGTCTGAACTATACTGAGGATATCACTATTAAAGATATCAAAGGTTTTGTTCCTGATGTTATAAGTCTATTGGGGGCTCCTGAGAAACTTATCTCTTTCCCTCAGATTGGATATTTCGATATTAAAGGTCCTAAGGGTAATATCAAAACTATTGTTACTCCTCTTAAATCTGAGGCTGACTACTTTGGTGATGTTAAGAAACCTCGTTTAACAGTTATCAATGAGAAAGTTAAGGAGCTTGGTGGTTCTCCACGTCATGGTTCTTTATTCCTTGTTGAAGAAAACGATGGTAGCGTGTTCTGTATAGAGATTAATGGTGACAGTGGTGTTGGTAAGAGTGAAATGATAGCAGCATTTATCCTTCGTTGGTTACGTAACAACCTTGAAGGTATACGTTCTGTGAAAATGATTGCTGGGGATATGTATCATGAGTTCCAAGATGCTGAAGGTAACCTTTACGGCATAGGTACTGAGGTTGGTGACTTCTCTCGTACTACAGACTTTGACCCTGATTACATCAAATATTACAAATACCTATTCGAAAGTTCAGCAGACAGTAATGTTGAAGACTTAAACTCTCGTAGTACTGTTAGTGGTATGTGTGATATCACTATGCCTTACAAGATAGATATCATGCTTGCAGCAGGTAACTACTCTAAAGCCGAGGCTGGTATTACACGTGTTGACAACCCTGAGAACTTCTTGCTTTACTTAGATGCTCACGGTGAACGTAAGGAAAAAGCTACTAGTGGCGATGGCCCTCACTTCTTCCGTACGCTGAAACGTTATACTGCAAACCCTAATATTGTGGAGGTTATCTCTCGTCATGGCACCTACCTTGATGATATCCTTGACTGGGAACTTAGCAGCAGTGATAAACAATACTACCTATGTTCTTCTTATAAACAACTAGACAAAATCGATATTTGTGAGGTTGTAACTATGATATTTGCAGGTCACTCTTTCTCTCGTGATGGTGTTACTTACCATATTGATGAGGTAAGTTTTGATATGATACAAAACAGATTTAACGCTAAAGTAAGTTACACAGAAGACGGTGTTGAATGCACTAAGATTATGCTTGTAGACCGTAAGATGTTTAGCGCCCTTTATGATGCTATTGCAAGTACTCCTGGAGGTCAGCCTTTCATTGCTGAGGAGGGTCAAGTTGAGAGCGTTAATAACCTTATTAAGTGTCTTCGTGGTGGTGATAGTGGTACTGGTAAAGCACGTAACATCCAATGCGGTATGTTATCTACTGAGATAGGTAAGAAAGGACGTGAAATTACTGGTCCTCAGAAGGCGGCAGCTTCACTGAAACGTCTTATCCAAGAGGTACGTGTTAGCAACCCTGAGATTAACGAAGGTAAGATGAAGGTTAAGCGTTTAATAAACGACAAATACTATCATATCTTTGGTGGTGAGATGAATAGCGACGAACTATGGCGTTACAACTTCTACCTATACCAATTAGAGAACATGCGTAAGAGCGACTTAAGACGTATGGATGATATAAACGCAAAAGTTGATATTTCTAATTTAGTTGATTACACACCTGTAAATCCAGCTAAAGAGTTTAGTCCTCTACTTATATCTCCTAACCTTAACATTGAGCTTAGCAGTTTCTCTGAGACTTTTGAGGAGCTTATGAGTTTCCCTAACTATGCTGAATTTGCTGAGGAGTTTGCAGTACGCATTCCTAAGTTATATATCACTGATGGTTATAGTGAGGAAACTAATATCAATAATATGATAGCTCAACTTCTTATTATGGAGGGTTATGTTAACAGCGACGACCTTTCTCGTGGTAACGTTATTGAGAAAGTAAACCGTGAAACTATCGCAGCAGCTAAATATGCCGTTGTGAAGTACTTGGATTCAAAAAAAGTCGTTAAAACTAAGAAACCTGCTACAAAAGCAACTCCTAAAACTGAGGAAGCTAAGTAAAGGTATTAAATAATACTAAAAAAACTGGGTAATACTGAGCGATTATTGGCTCAGGTTACTCAGTTTTTTGTATAAATAATAAATAAAATGGATTTAAAACTTGATGTAACAATCGCTACAAAATACACTAGCAACGCTCAGAAGATGAGGGTAATAACAGAAAATTGGGTGGTAAAGAATTTGTTTTGCCCTATTTGTGGTACACCTGTGCTTTCAGTTTATGAAAATAACAAACCTGTGGCTGATTTCTTTTGTGAAGATTGCAACTCCGACTTTGAACTGAAAAGTAAAGAAAACAGCAATGGAAATTTGGGAAAGAAAATAGTTGACGGAGCTTATGACACTATGATTTCTCGTATTACATCACTAGAAAATCCTAATTTTCTATTCATGACTCATAATAATAATGAAGTAAACAATTGTGTATTAATACCTAATTACTTTTTTGTTCCAGAAATTATTGAAAAAAGAAAACCCTTGTCTGATAATGCACGACGTGCTGGTTGGGTAGGCTGTAATATCGACATTAGTAAAATTCCTGAAAGCGGAAAAATATATATCGTTAAAAATTCTCAAATCATAGAAAAACAACAAATTCTTGCAAACTATAAAGTCATAAAATCACTAAAAAGTAACAACCTTGAAAGTAGAGGTTGGATAATTGATACTCTAAACTGCATAGACCAGATTCCAACAGATAGCTTTACCCTAACACAGATGTATACGTTTACTGATGCGTTACAAGAGAAACACCCTAACAATCATTTTATACAAGACAAAATTCGTCAACAACTGCAATACCTTCGCGATAAGGGTATTATTGAATTTACTTCACGAGGAAACTATAAGAAAATGATTAATGATTAATCAGTAGTTCTTCTTTTTGTTTTTCAAGACAAATCTCACCAGCAAAAAGTTAATAGGCACAGATACAGCAAAGACAGGTAGGGGTGCTAGGTTCTCGTTAATACCAAGCTTTAACACAGTGTTTAACACCACAAACTGTATAGTGTAATTTATTGCATGGCTCATGCAAAAACCTAAGAATTTCTTAAACGACAAACTCGACGAAAAAGTAAATCGCGATGATGCGATATAACTAAAAATTAACGCCACCACAAAACCTAAACTATAAGATAAGTTTAAAGGTAAAAATATTTTTGTCAGAAAGTAAATAAAATAATGTATTCCTACTGATAAAATACCAACAATTATATACCTTAAAATTTCACTAATTCTATTATTTAATTTCATTTTTTCCATTAATGTTAAAAAAAAATTACGATACTCTAAATTTGTCAAAAAATAACCTACACACTCTTAGAATAACGTTTTTTGCATTTATTCTTTAATTATCTATAAAACAAATATATAAAAAAAACTATTTTTTTTGGAATTTATTATTTTTCTGTTAATTTTGTTGTCGTTTTTCATGAAAAGATACTGAAAAACAAGCATATTATAAACACATTAAATATTAAACAGATTGAAAATTATATTTACTAAAATTTTACCTTTAAAAATCAAAATTAAAGTAAATAATTTAAATAACCATCCCTAAAAGCTCAAATAAAATAAATATATTAATTTAAAATCAAATTAAAATGCAAGAATTACTTACAAAAATTGAAACAGAGTTTGCTGCTTTCGAAAAAGACGCAAAACTACAAATCGAAAAAGGAAACAAAGCTGCTGGTACTCGCGCTAGAAAATCAGCTCTTGAATTATCTAAACTTCTTAAAGAATTTAGAAAAGTTTCTATCGAAGAATCAAAAAAATAATATTTTTATATTATTTAGAAGAGGGTGACCCAAAAGGTCGCTCTTTTTTTTGCCCTTTACTCTAAGTATAACATACTTACCTACAGCACATTATAGCCTACAGACAAAAAATAGAGAAAATTATTTTTATTTTTTTTAGTACTATGTATTGCAAAGTACTAAATTTATATATATATTTGCAAAATAAAAGTATTAGGTATAACAGCAGATAAAAATAAATTACAAAACTTAATAGTATGAAAACAACACTAACAGTTAACATTTCAGGATCTATATTTGTTATAGATAATGACGCTTACAATTTATTAGATAACTATTTAGTAGATATCCAAGCTAGATTAAAAGACAACGCAGGGAACACAGACACCTTTCAAGAAATTGAAATTCGTGTTGCAGAGTTGCTTACACAGATGGGTGCTTCTACAATAAGAGTAGTAACAATAGACAATGTAAGAGAAGTCATAAGAACTATAGGAGCACCAGAAATTTTTGGTGATTCATCATATCAATTTAATAATTATTCAAATGGAGGACAGAAAATGGAACGTAGAGTATTAAGAGATCCTAACAACAAAACTATAGGCGGTGTATGTGCTGCTTTAGCATTATACTTTAATGTAGACCCTGTAATCTTTAAAGTATTATTTGTTCTTACTGCTATATTTGGCGGATCGGGAGTACTAGCATATTTCATAATGTGGTTAGTAATACCTGAGGCTAAAAGTCAGAAAGACCTTGAGATATTAGAAAGAATGAAAAATGAAAGGTAAAATAATAAGCTCTCTATAGGGGGCTAAAAAGAAGTAGTCCCCCTGCTAATGCTGAAAAACTACTTGAAATAAAGGCATTAGGCAAGGGAGCTACAATCACAAAACTCACTACAAAGATAATAAAGGGGACTTCTAAAAATTGGGTTTTAACGCTTTCGGATTTTAAAGTTTTATCTTTGAACTTTTCAAAATGTGCCATAGGAACCACTATGCCATCATTTTAAAAACTCCAAATCTAAAACCCTAAACTCCAAAATCGAATAAAACCAATTCTTAGAAGGCCCCTAATAAAAATACAAATCACAACTTTATACTCACAAAACTCACACTCATAAACACTCACACAATGACAGCAAAAACAAATCAAGCAGACAACATACAGTCGCAAATGCGGAAAGGAGTGCTGGAATATTGTATACTAGCAATCTTGTCAAGGTCGGACTGTTATGCATCAGAAATACTTTCTGAACTTAAGTCTTCAAATATGATAGTTGTTGAAGGGACACTCTACCCTATACTTACTCGTCAGAAAAACCAAGGCCTGCTATCTTACAGATGGGAAGAATCCCCTCAAGGACCTCCACGTAAGTACTACACACTTACACGTGAAGGATGGGAGGCATTACAGAAACTAGACCAGACCTGGAATGCTCTTATAGAGCAAATTTCCAAAATAAGATATAACAACTAACAGAAAAAAACTATGAAAGAAGTAATTAATATAAGCCTATCAGGAATTTCGTTCATCATAGAAAAAGATGCTTACGACAAACTATGTGAATATACTAATCAACTAGAGGCATCTTTCGCGTCAAAGGGCGATGAGGGTAAGGAGATAATAGACGATATAGAAGCTCGTATTGCTGAGATACTTATGTCTGACAAAGATAACATAAACTCAGCAATAGTATTAGAGGATGTTGAAAAAGTAATCGAACAATTAGGTTATCCAGAAGTAGAAGGAGACGAAAATGACAACCCTGAGCCTACACAAAACAAAAAGACTACCCAGCGAAGAATATACCGCAAAAAAGAAGGTAGCGTCATAGCTGGTGTTCTTAATGGTATTGCGACTTTTTTAAACACTGATCCTATATTTATAAGATTGGCTGTAGTAGCTGCTTCTATTGCTTGCATATCTATTGATGCATTAAACGATTTCCTTACTTACATTATATTTACATATATCATCCTTTGGATTATTATCCCTGAAGCAAAAACTGTTCTTCAAAAGCTAGAAATGGACAGTAAAGATATAAACGTAAAATCTATAAATAATAAATATAGAGAAGCTACACCTGAAAGCAAAGGTAGTATTTTAATGCGCGATACGGGCAATATATTCCTTAAGATAGTAAGATTTATCTTATTAACTATAGCTGCAATTTTATCTTTGGGAACTATATTAACAGTAATCTCGATACTTTTATTCTCTATAACTTTTGCGTTCTATGGTAAGGAGCTACTTCCTGTATTATGTCCAACATATCCTGTATTGACAGCAATATGTACTTTCCTTACGGCGATACTTCCTGCAATAATGATTACTTTATTGTTGGTTAGCTGCTTTTTCCCTATTAAAACAAAAAGGGCTATATGGGTTATATCAATAATTGTGTGGATAGCAGCAGCTATTACATCGGTCGTTTCGTTCTCTGTGAGTGCTATAAGCCCTTATTACTCTAAAAACGAGACTTCTGCGATATATACAAATGACAAAACCAAAACACTTTATGTGAAGGTGTTAGATGATGGCAAGGACAATAAAATACCTTTTTTAAATCGTAATGTACTTTACAAGAGAGCATATTTTAACTTTGAAAAATGCCAAGATTCTACATTTACTATAAAACGCGCTAAAACAATAAAAGGTGATAACCTTAATGATGCTATAGATATCTTAGAAGGCTTTGATGTACCTTATAAAGTCAAGGGCGACACTGTGTTTATTACTACAGGGTTTACCCACAAAAATAGTATATTCAAAAATCAGCGTTTGTACTACACTTTCTACTGTCCTGAAAACTGTGAGATAATTTTTGATAGAGAAATCAAACATAATGGTAAGTTTACTAATGTTGTTGAATCAAAAATTGACAGTAAAACAGAATCAGAAATAAAAAAGGAAGATTCTAAGAAAAGTTCTGTAGTAAAGGTTAAAGGTACAAGTACAAGCTCTAAATCAGATGATGGCAAAGAAAGCGCCTCTTTTGAAATTGTTGTAGAAGAAGTAGATAACGAATAATTAGGGATTTTTACAACACAAAACACAATCACAAAACTCACAAAATGAAAAAAATATTACTAATTGTTGCGTTAATCGCCTGTAGTCAGGCGGTTAATGCTCAAACCATCAAAGGTATAGTTCAAGATAGCGAAAGTAATCCTATAAGTTATGCTACAGTATTATTATGCTCAGCGGTTGACACTACACAAATCGCCTACACATTGACTGATTTAGAAGGTAAATTCAGCCTTAATACATCAGAGGACTATACATTATTACACGTATCTTTCGTTGGTTACAAACCCCTTTATTTAACAGCAGAGACAGATAACACAATAACTCTAGAGCAAGAAGCCTTACAGATTAAAGAAGCCGAGGTAAAAGGCTCACGACCTATATCTACTGTAACGTCTCAGGGAGTACAAACAACAGTAGAAAACACTGTGCTTAGTGAAATGGGTACAGGTAACGATGTTCTAAAACGCATCCCTATGGTAAATGGTGATGAAGGTGAGTTTGAGGTACTAGGTCGCGGTGCAGCAAAGATTTATATTAACAACCGTGAAGTGCGCGATGCCTCAGAAATTGATAACCTTAACTCCTCAAATATCGCTAGTGTGGAAGTTATCGCAAACCCTGGTGCGCGCTATGATGCTACTGTGGCTGCTGTTATTATAATTAAGACCATCAAAAAACAGGGCGATGGTTTTAGCTTTAACGTGCGTTCAACCTTCACTACTTGGGAGAATAATGACTACGTAAATCAAATTAACACTAACTACCGTAAAGGAGGACTTGACGTTTTCGCAAATCTAAACTATTCTGATTATACAGGTTATAATTTCAGTAGCATAACTCAGAATGTGTATGTTGACACTTTATGGAATCAGTTAATCAACTCAAATTACAACTATGTATCTAGCACTATAAGAGGGGTTGTTGGCGCTTCTTACGAAATCAACGACAACCATAACATAGGTTTAAGGTATGAAATAAAAGACAAGCCTAAAAACACACAAACTTCTTATTTTGCAAGTGAGACTTACGCGGACGGCATATTGTACGATATACTAGGTAACGATATCACTTCAGAGAGTTATCAAGATCCAGAATCTTCATTAAACATGTATTATACAGGGAAAATCAAAAAGCTGACTATAGATTTTAATACTGATTATACTTACAAAAACAGCACTTCCCCAATGACAAATTATGAAGATAGTGAACTTTCAGGAAGTAGTGTTATAAATAGTTATAACAACACAGTGAACTCTCTCTGGGCTGCAAAACTTATATTTTCTTATCCCGTATGGAAAGGGAACTTTTCTGTAGGTAGTGAATATATAAATATAGACCGTTCAGACACATATACTAATGACGTGTATCCTAACTATGACTCAGATTTAGATATTAGTGAATCTAACCTTGCTCTTTTTGCAGAATACCAAATAAGCTCTAAGATTGGTAATTTTAACCTTGGCATGCGCTATGAAAATGCTAGTTATGAGTATTTTACAGACAAGGTACTTAACGATGATTTAAGCAAGAGTTATAACCAATGGTTTCCGAGTGCTTCTTACGCTACACAATTGGGTAAAATTAGCCTTATGCTAAACTATAACTCTAAAGTGGTACGCCCTAGCTATAGTCAGTTAAGTAATAATTACAATTATCTCAATAGCTTAAGTCTTCAAACAGGAAATCCTTATCTAAATCCTACTATTAAACAGAGCTTATCACTTGTGGGGATTTGGAAAAATATTCAGGCGAATGTTAGCTATACACACCAAAAGAATGCCATAGTGTATTGGTCTGAGAGGTATGAAGAAGACCCTAAGATATCTATAATAACATTTAATAATGTGGATAAAATGCCAGGAGTTGTGGCTTCTGTAACTTATGCTCCTAAAGTGGGGATATGGAAACCTCAAATAAGTGCAGCATTTATTAAACAATGGCTTGACCTGAATCCTTATGGCGTTGATGTTCAGTTAAACAAACCTATAATGTATTACTCTTTAAAAAACACATTTGAGCTACCAAATGATTTTATAATAAATGCTGACTGTTGGTTTCAAAGTAAAGGAAATGCAGATGCTGTTTATTTAAGTTCGAATCAGTTTTCAACTAACTTTGGTATTAGTAAGAATTTCTTCGAAAAAGCTCTTAACGTAAAAATAGCTGTATCGAATATTGTTAAACCAAATAATAATGTTGATATGTATATGCCTCAGTATGATATGAGTCAAGTAAATACTAGCGATAATAGAAATATTTCTTTGACTGTAAGGTATAAGTTTAATTCCGCAAATAGTAAGTATAAAGGTCAGTCCGCAGGGGCAGATGCTATGAAGAGGTTGTAGCTTGTAGGTGTTAGGTGTTAGGGGCGACAAGCGTGGAAAGCTATCTTTCCACGCTTGTCGCAATTAATCATTAATCATTAACCATTAACTCAGATGATTAACAAACCGATTCCTATACTCAACTTCAAACACAGTAAGTGTTGTTAGTGAGGCTGAACTAAGCATTTCAATCTTATAATACCTATACGACTGAGAGGTTCTGCGAAGTCTACGCTGAGTGCCACATCTGAGCAAAACCCAATTAAAACCATCATTTGAACCATATAGAATAATATGACTATCGACAGCAGTCGTTCTAGCCAAAAATGTTTCTATACGTTTAAATTCATTATTCCCTAGCTTTAATCGACGTGTCACAAGGTGCACATCCATGGGTGCGGTATAATCTTCCTCTAAAGACAAATCATAAATACCTGTAGAGTTAGCTATTTCCCTTAATGATATAACATTACAAGTGTCAAATTGGCGATTAGTCCAGACATTATTACTAAGCGAATACACATAAGCTATATCTGTTCCTGAGGAGCTATTAAACAATATAATTTCATTGTAATGTTCATGGTAAACACCAAAATCAAAACCTTTACATTCCGTAAGGAAAGTACCCTGACTATCATGTAAAGCTGTAGAGATAACATTATCTGAGCTTTTAGATATAATCTTAACCCCTGCATTAGTAATATATATCAGTACCCCATTAAGCGTGATGATAGGTGCTGTATTAATTACCACATCTTGATTAAAAGGGAAGGTTCGAGAGTAGAAAATATCCCCTGAACCAATCTCAGCAATATGTATACCTTCTGTAGTGAAAATGTAAAGAGGGTTTTCTCCGAACTTACTTTCTGCAAGTTGGTCTAGGGCTACAGCAAGTCGTATTATCTGTTCTCCATTAACTGTTAAAGTAGTAGAGAGGTCAAAGATAAAAGGATTATCACTTTCAGATATATAGATTACATTATCCACATAATAGGTGCTATTACCTGTAAGAGGAGTCATAGTACTTAAACCTGTCAAAGCAACATAAGATTCAGCTTCTGAGATTTCACAATACGCCATATTATTGGCTGTAACACTAGTCATAGTCCCCTCAAATACTGTAGAGTAAGTTGCCAACCCCTTACAAAGGGTGAGTCTTATGGTTTTAGCCCTATAATCAGGATAGGTGAGAATACTAGGAAGCCTTATATATTCAACATTATTTACAGTGACACTATAAACCTCTATCTCTGAAGTTGCATAGAGATATTCATTGTCAACCTCTAAGAGCACTCCTACCATCAAAGTGGCGTTACTGATTTTAGGATAGTCTGTATTTACCCCATAATAATCTAATTTTGAACTAAGCGCTTCCCAATACACATCACTTGTAGGTAAGAAAATTCGAGGTTCCGAGAAAGTCATTTTCATATCCCATTCATGTAGCCTATTATTGTAATACAACTTATTAGAGGTTTTCTTGTCAAGGTGAGTAAAGTTTGCTTCATAGGTAGCATTAGTTTCTATGTATGTGAAGTAGTCCTCATAGTCAAAGGTAAACTCATTTTCATCGAGTTCTAGCTCCTCAACCTCATAGAATGTAGACTCTATAGCTTTTTCTTCATTTAATATTTCTGAAGAGTCTATCTTAGACCAAGCTGCTCCATCACTATCAAGGTAATAGGTATATTTTCTCTCTGCATCATCTATATCTTCAAAAAGGAGCTCCGCAATATCACGTGTAGCATATATAACTATACTATCAATAAGCTCTTTCTGGTCGTCAGTAAGATTATGAGTTACATTTATTGTGGGTTCAAACTTCTTTAAATCAGCATAGAAAGTATACTTGTATTCTCTAGCTGACAGATTTGTAGTCTCCTTAGTGAAATATACAAATTCACTTGCGCTACTAATCTTTAACACCTCACTCATCTTTATGGTAGAACCGTCATACATCTTGTAGGCCGCAAAGAAACACCAGGTCTTATTGGTTTGCCCATCAAGGTAGGTGTTATAATAATCTGTCCTGTCAAGTTGTTCATCATCACCACTTACAGGCTCATACTGAGATATCTCTGCTATCTTACAAAGGATATGAGTTTCATTATTGAATGTAAAATATTCAATATCTGAAGGTCGTGAGAAGGTGTAATCCGTCAGTGTTATTGTTGGAGGTTCTATACTTCCTACATCTGCTGTTATGTATTTTTCGTCACCTTTTTTGTATATATAGGTTTCATCAAAATAGTCAGCCTGAGTAATATGTAACACATTACCATAAGTTGTAACATTACAAGTAAGAGAACTATTCACTGTTGTAATTTCCTGTAATACAACAAACTCCCCATCCTGTAAAAGGCAGAGAGCTATTATTGCATCTTGCTGACAAATATAATAATTTTCAGGGAGTACATTATGGCGGTGAATTATAGTATAGGAAGAATCTGCAATTTCTGAGGTTCTTGTGAAATCACACATTGAGCGCCACTCACCGCGACGATTGCGCATGTTGAGAAGTGTTTCACACATCCCATCAGTTAAAGAATCATTACTTAGATTATTCTCTAGTCCTAGAATGGGAATACTGGTTGTATTTTTTCGCATAATAAAATAAGTTAGAATGCGCAATCCACAATTATGAATTATGAATTATGAATTATGAATTATGAATTACGCATTATGTATTAAACAGTTATAGTGTCGATAATATTTTCAAAGAGTGATTTATTAAGGTTTTCTTCCTCAGCTTCTTCTTTCTCTACTACTCCTTTTATAGCGAGGTTTATTTCTTTGAGTGTTGTCGCCACTTGTGATAAGGTGACTTTATACAAAGCAGGGTCTAGAAGCATCTCATTAATAGTGAAAATTATCTTATCTCTTATATCATAAAGGCTACCTACATACTCCTGCTTACCTGCAATACTCTCAGGTTCTTTTGTTACTGTTTTTGTAGGCTCCATCTGTTGTGAAGGCTGTTCACATGTGTCACTTATTAGGCTATCAGCTCTTTGTTGATAAACGGACTTTTCTTCGTCTGTTGCTGCTTTCCACCAATTGCGTATCGTTGATGACGAATAACCAAAATCTGAGGCTGTTTTATCATAATTTTTCCCTGACGCACAAAAAGCAATAAGTACTACAGACTTATTTTTTATTCTTTTCTTTTCCATAATTGTAGTTTTAATAATTTTAAAAAGTTCCCTTTAAAAACTCCCTAAATAAGAGCGCCCCACATAAGAGCGTCTCAATCTTTTCACATGAGCTGTAAGTTCCCCCTTAGCATGTAACATTTTATCACATTCATGGTTATACATATCCGAGAAGCCTTTCATAGAGTACCATTGAGCAAGTATATAGCTTTCAAGATAGTTACCTATAGAAGCATCAACAATATGCAACCTACTTTCACGAGTTATGAGCTTCCCCATTTCATTAGTGTTAGCCTTTATCGTAAGTCTTATAATTTCTCCATCAGCAAATAAAGGTTTCTTTATTCCTGAGGTAAGTTCATCAAGCATTTCCAGAACATCTAAGGAAGACTTCTTAAACGCCTTCTCAGCAAAAACTTTTTCATCGTCAGAAATTATTATATCATCTATCAATGTTTGACCTTGCTGGTTAATTTTATCTTTCGCAAAAAAGGCAGACTGCTCTGTTGCCCTTTTGAAAATATCATCTAGAAAATACGTAAATGATATCTCTTTATTATTCCTTATTCCTACCATGCAGATTAATAATATATAGGTTTATGAATTTTACGTTTCTTAACATCTGAAAGTAGGGCTACATGTCTTAAGTCGCGGTAGGCGCTATCAACATCTATATGCTTAGAACTTAAACCCTTCCCCTGTAGGTATTGACTTTCAGCATGTTTTACTAGATACCTCTCTATAAGTGCGGGTAACCTTTGCCGTTGTTCACGAGAGGTGTAGGCTAGTTCTAGTATTAATATTTCCCTAAAACTATTTACCTCTTCGTTAGTATTTCGCAAATGAGTTAACGCCCCTAGCAGGTTATTTATAGCAGATTCTAACAAATAGTTAACTACATGAGCATCCTCCTCTGTGATTTCTGCTATGGAGGCATCATTAGCTACTGTATCAAGGTAGCCGTTTATATTTGAGCGTACTATATTAAATAGTGCACTCTTTTTAAAAGTTATGGTTTCATATTTCATCTGTTAGGGGGTTCTTAAAGTTGGGTTATTAGATTTTTATAGTTCTCGTAACAAACATTACTCTGATCCGTATCACATGCTACAGAAAGGCATTTTGCTGCCACAAGCCACACTAGAGCTCCTTGTAGCTCTTTAGGGAATTCATCGTCTAGAGCGCTTATATTTTTAAGATAAAGAGCTTCTACGAGTTCATGTTTACTATCGGGGGGCAAAGAGAAATATAACAGTTCATTATTACGTCTATATATAGCTGGTTTAACGACTCCACCTCTTGTTAGGGGGTGAAATTGTTTTTTGTAGCTATCATCACTTGCATTTAGCAACACGGTCATAGGACGATGCCATCCGTCCATACGGAAAGATATAAGACGTATAAAATCTCTAGGGAGCACTACTCTACCTGTGCCGTCTCTATTTGCTATTAGCTTAGCATCACTAAAATCTGAGGGCATAAAATAGTTAAGAGGGGCAAGACGTAAGAGTTCATGTGTTGCTTCTTTTATCATTTCCGCCATAGGATAGTTCATACTGCTATTATCTGCGCCTACTTCATCCATACGTTGAAGTACTGCTTCTTCGATATCTTCTATTATCATATTGAGTTAGGAATTTAAGGGGACTTCTAAAAATTGGTTTTCTAAAAGTTAAAAACATAACCATAGCCTTTCGCCTTTTCTTTAAGTTTTGCTACAGATGTATTTAGAGCTAGAGTTTCACCCTTAGCTTTCAACCATTCTACAGCTAATTGTTTAGACACTACATCTTCGAGCAACTCTAGCTCCTCTCCCTCTACTTTAGGCTTTACAGCTAGGTTTATAACATCTTCGCAAACATAGGTTTTCCCAAAGGAGCTATCTTTCTCTAGCGCTTCTTGCAGCTTAGTGTTATCAGTTTGAAAGTACCAATTTTGGAATATCACATTACGTTTTGCACCGTCCACCTCTACATAAGTAGATAAATATTTTGAATTTAGTGATTTATACTTTTTCATTTTGAATTAGATTTAGATTAGATTTAGATTAGATTTAGATTAGATTAGATTATACAAGTTAAGGGCAAGTAAATCAAGTTCACTTACCCTTAAACATTAAAGAATTTTAAATTATTTTAGTCGCTTGTCGCCGTTAGTTGAAACCCAAGTTTGTTACCATGAGCGGTAAATAACGTCCACGATTGTCCGCTTTTTCCAAGAATGGTCTAGGGAATCTCTAACAGCTATGCTTTAACGCTTTCAAATTTTAAAGCTTCATCTTTTAATTTTATAAAATGCGCCATAGGAACCGCTATGGCTTATTTTATAAAATCAAAATCTAATACTTTAAAATTCGAAATCGTTTAAAGCCTAGCTATTAGAGCCTCCCTTGATTTTTTGCGTTTTTCGGAAAAGAACGCGGAGCAGCCTCGACGGCTGTGAGCACTTCTTTTTCGGAAAGGTGAAAAATGTAGGCCGTTATTGGGAAAAGCCTTCACGATGCAACCGACGTGAAACTAATGTCACTACGCTTTTGGTTTGATGATTGCATGACAATCTGGATAGCGTAGTGTTAAGGCCGATACCTCTTGAAGCACCCTAGCATCAGCGTTTTTCTGACCAGAAGTTTTCAAATCCAAGTTAGTAACTTGTAGAGGAACAAACTGATGTTTAGTAAGGTGGGCAAGGTCTAAGATAACACCAGCATTTTGCCAACCTGCTTCTCTAAATAAAGGAGCTGGGACGATATCTAGTTCACCAAAGTTGTTTCTAATACTTGTCACTGTGAAACCTAGCTCTCTACTTCTATCATCGTTCTTGATGATATTCTTTTGGTACTCATCAATTTGTGATAAGGCTTCAATAAGTCCTGAACCTGCAAATAAAGTTCTACGCTCAGAGCCATTGTTACCATCAAACACTTCTTTTAACCAGTTGTTATAGTTAGCCTTAGTCACTGTAGTATCTCCACTACCTGAACCATACTCTAGGACTTTCTCAATATCACGTGTGATACCTCGTGTGAAGTAAGTTTTGTCATTACCATCAACATATTCACCCATCTGACCGAATAACATAGAAAGTTCCATCTCCATTTTCATAGAAAGCACATTCACAGCTTCAAAGTGAGAGAAGCCCCAGTTGATTTCGTTCTTCGTGATTCTATCAAACGTAGATTGCTCAATTTGAGCCATGAAGTTTTGACAATATTGGTGAGTAAGTGCAGGGTAAAGAGCAAAAGGATCTGTAGTAATAGAAAGCTCACTTTTAGCTTGACCCATACGGATAAGTGTTGCTGAAGAAGTAAATGTAGGTACTATATACTGACCTGCTGTAGTTCCTGTACCTTGTACGCCACCTATAGGTTTACAGTAAAGTACGTCACCATCTTTTTTCATAACATAGAACATAACACTATCAGTATGTGTTCCTGTACCTCCTACAACAGAAGCACCTAGTGAACCTGGTAATGTAAGGTCTTGAAGTAAGAAAGTGTCTGCTGTACGCCAAATACCAGGGTTGTTAACCTGTAGGTAGATAGAAGTAACACCTGGAGATACGATAGTATGAGCACAGGCAGGAGCAGCAGATGAAGTACCTGCACCTGTAGCTGAGCTATTAAAGGTATCTGTCATTTCCTTATAAGAGGCTTGATAGTAACCTATCTTTTGGCTTTCAGCGTTAAGGATGTTTCTAGAATTCCTCATTACAGTATCTAGAGGTGTTCTTGAAGGAAGCATCTCAGTAACTGATTTCGAGATATCTTCAAGATAAGCATCAGGGATAGCTTCCTCACCAGAAGATACTGTAGCTGTCTCACCAACTACCATTGCAGGCACTGCAAAAGCAAGAATCACTGACGATACATCAGCTGAAGCAGTTAAAAAATATGTGATGATAGCACCACATGTTAACACTAGCCCTAAGGCAAAATAAAATTGTTTAGTTTTCATAAAAAAATAAAATAATGATTAATGGTTAATGATTAATTTAGCTTGTAGCTTGTAGGGGCGACAAGCGTGGAAAGATTGTTGGAGGGTCATAGAGGTCAAAGGGGTCGCGACAAGCGACTAAATATTGCAAAAAATAATCACAAAAATTTTATTATTACAATCATCATTTATCGCTTGCCGCGACCCTGTATGACCCTGTTTGACCCTGTACGACCCTGCATGACCCAGGCAGCTACAGTCATTTAGCTACTTTTAGAGCCATCGGCACAAATTAATAGTTACGAAGCAGTCCTTCAATATAACCATGCTTCTTAGGCTTCTCAATTGATACTGAACCACCTGAAGAAGGTAGTCCGTCAGTTTGTTGAGCCTTAGTGCGTCTTCTAATTTCTATTTTAGCATTTTTACCTTCTATTTCACCAGCGCGACGTGCATTCTCCACATCTTCCTCATATTTAAACGCCTGATACATCTTAGCAAGGGATTTTTCTGTATAAAGATTCTTATTGCTGTTATCAATAATCTCCTCATAGAAATCTGTAAACGCTCTTTCTTCTTTTTCAGAAAGGTTAAGTTTGTTTAGGAAACGCTCTATCACAACGACACTCTCTAGGTAGTTCGCTTCAAGCTCTTTTTTTCGTTGCTCCGCTTCTAATCTACGAATGTGACGTGCTTTCATAATTTTGTTATACTCCTCATAGCCTGTATCTCCTTCACTAGGAGGTGTAAGGTCTATACCTGCATTAGTAAGTATAGTTGCTATAGGGCGACTTTTGTCACAGTCTGCTAAGACTTCTGAAAAAATAAGAGCTATTTCTGGGTTCTCCGATGCTAAACTGTATATCTTAGCATTTTCACTTTCAAAATTCTCCACTTTTGCAGATAGACTTTCTACTTCATCAAGTAAAAAGGTAAGAGCATCTTCTTCATTGTTAATATCCTGCTCAGGATATAGAATTTGAATCTCTATTAACAAATCGTCAATTGTAAAATCTGGATTTGAAGATTCTGTAGTATGCTCTTGTTGTGGAGCTTCTACTGTTTTGTTTAACATTTTTTTACTCATAATAATTATTAAAATTAATATTTTAAGGGACTTTCTAAAAATTGCCTTTCAACGTTTCAAAGGTAGGTAGTGTACAAACTTTTTGAAGAATTCAAACAATAGATATTTCCACTATTTGAAGGGGGAAGTTCTTTTTTTTAAAAAACGGTCTTTCCAGAAAATAAATCTGATGTTATAATACCTGAACCTACGGCACTAAAGGCATCACCTAATGCAGAAGCAGCGTTAGCCTTATTTGCGGATATACTATATAGCGCATTATTATAAGCATCATTACGCGTATTATAAGTATTTGTTATTTGGTCTTGACGGCGAGTGCCATAACCTGCAAGTGAAGACACTGCATTACTATAATTTTTATTTAAAGAGCTAGCCTGAGCCACTTTTGCTTCATCAGACATATTTGACGAAACGATGTTATTATTCACAGCATCTGTAGCCTTTTTGTTCTGCTCCCTTATTGTTGAAAGGGTGCTCCGTGCTTCTACTGTGTCGAGATAGTCGGTATTGTAATTCTGATTATACCAACGGTCATTTTCTTCTATTTGCTCATTTATTAAGCTCTCAGCATTTTTTGCTTGCTTGTTGGCACGTATGCCTGATACTAGGCTTCCAATCCCTGAAACCCCAGCTCCTACTAGTGATGATAATAGCATAATTGTAATATTTTTAGACAAAACTACAACAACAACTACTACAACACACAATTCAAATAATAGATATTTCTACTGTTTGAATTAAACATTATATGGGAGTGCTACCTATTTTTGTAAAAAATTAAACCTTTTAAAGTAGTATTTATGGATTACTCAAACGACAAAACCTCTCAAAGAAAAGATGGTACATCATCACTACCTTCAGATATGCTAATAGACAGCTCTGATAAAACGTATGCTTTAGATCCTGCAAAATCTATAAAGCAAAACTTGTTAGATTTTTCATCAAAAAAGAAAATTCTAGAAACTGATAATGAGAAAATTAAAAAGCAGCAAAAAGCTATTGCTGTTGGGGATTTTGTAAGTCTCCTAGGGAAAAGTATAGGTGCTTGGGGAGGTGTGAAACCTACTACTAGCTCTCCTAGCTATTTTGCTAAACTTGAAGAGCAGCGCGAAAAAAATAGACAGATGTATGATGCGTTAGACCTACAGGAAAGAAACCTCAAACTTAGCGACTATTACAATACCGAAACTCAAAAACAAAAACAAGCAGCGCTTAAACAGCAAGAAGAAGAGAAAAAACTAAGTAGAGAATATGAATTAGAAGCCGAAAAACGTAAACGTCAATATCAATTAGAAGATGCTCAGACAAATTTCAACAACAAAGTCATTCTTCAAAATATTGAAAACGAATACAAAAGTAAAGAAGCTGATAAAAACAGACAGATAGACTGGGGAAAAATTGATGCCTCAAAAAATAAATCTACATCATCTAAAAGCACATTGATAATACAAGATGAAGTTACTGGCGAAGATATTACTGTGCCTCAATCATTTGTAAACTCTGCACTTGCGGAAATACTTAAAGACCCTAACTCTATTAACACCTTAAAAAGCTATAAAGAAGACCTATCCCAAAGTGTAGCTGACAAGGTATTAGACCTAATGGTAGCTAAGAAATATCAAAACCACCTTAAATCAATTACTAAAAAGTAATTATTGGGGACTTCTAATAATTTTGTTTTTAGAAGTCCCTTTACATAAAACTACAACTATTAACTTATAGGGACTACTAAAATATATTATTATAAAACATATATATATATATTATTCAACTGTTTAGCAAACTAACACCTTTAAAAAATACTAATATTTTATTTGTTTTTTCAGAAAAAAAGCTACCTTTGCATAGTGAATAACATTCATAAAAACCACTTTTGAAATTATATAACATAAATTTATATGTTATATAGGATCGTATTGCTAAAATTTAGCTCTCTAATTTCAGGATATTATATTCTAAAATTAGGAAAAATTCTGATAACCCAATTTTAAATATTTTTAAGATTTTAAGATTTGGGTAACTATGTTATTTAAATCCTTACAAATCAAGTTAATAGTATATGCATTTTGTCAATAAAACAAAATACAATTATTCTTGTGTATATTTTCACACAAGAATATAATTATACTGAGTAGAATTATTCTACAAATTTATTTCATTAATTGGTATACAATTTGTGTAACAATCGATGAAATAATAAAAAACAATTAAGGAAACTTCTAAAAACTGGCAACAACTAGAGATTAACACTTTAATGTCAAAAATCGACAAAACCAGTTTCTAGAGCTTACCTTAACAACATTAACTTAAGGGAACTTCTAAAAATTGGATTTTAACGCTTTTAGATTTATAAATTTCATCTTTGAATTTTTATAAATACGCCGTGGGAACCACCACGCCTGTATTTATAAAAATCCAAATCTAAAACTTCTAAATCTAAAATCGAATAAAACCAATTATTAAAACTCCCCTTTATTTAAAATAGATAACAAATGTCAGTTTTTATTTTAACTGGAGCAATTTTAATATTGTTTTCAGTAGCGAAAGTGGTAATTATATATTCTCAGATGTTATACATCAAGAAAGAATATGCAAGAGGTAATAAATACGAAGATGAATATGGTACAGAAAATGACAAATTAAAAGCAAAATTATCATATTGTGGAATTCTATTCTTAGTAGGTTTTATAATATCAATTTTTGATTACATATTATCAACCTCTTTCTAGGAGTTTCATAAAGAAACTTCTAGAGTTAGCTTTTAGCTTTTATGATTAAAAAAATTCTATCATCAACACTTTTCAGGTTACTCTTAGCTGTAATCATAGGACTTTTAGCAGGTCCTCACATGAGTGTGGGGTTTATGAATATTGTTGTAACTATCAAGCATCTCTTGGGACAATTAATAATGTTTTTTGTCCCTTTAATTATTTTAGCCTTTATAGGTTCATCCATTGCTAAAATGGGAAAAATCGCCTCAAAATTATTGGGGCTTTCTTTGTCTTTAGCCTACAGCTCCTCTATAGGTGCTGCATTTATGGCTATGGGATTGGGGTATATGCTTATCCCTAGGCTTTCTATAGAAGCAGCCTCAGAATCAGTAAACAAGCTCCCACCGCTTATCTTTGAGCTTAACATCCCCCCGATAATGGGAGTTATGTCAGCTCTTACCTTTGCTATTATGCTGGGGCTTTCGTCGATATGGATAAAATCTGAGTATATCGCTAACATCTTAGATGAATTTCAAAAGATGGTACTTCTACTAATAAAAAGGGTACTTATCCCCATACTTCCATTTTTTATAGCGTGTAACTTCTGCGCCCTAAGTTATGTAGGTGCTGTGACAAGTCAGCTTCCTATATTTATAAATGTTATGGCTATAGTACTTGTTGCTCACTTTATATGGCTTGTAGTATTATATTCCTTTGCGGCTCTTGTAACGAAAAAGAATCCGTGGCAGGTTATAAGATATTATGCTCCTCCTTATTTTACCGCTATAGGTACTATGTCTTCAGCTGCAACACTTCCAGTATCTTTAGAGGCTGCGCGTAAGTCTCCTATACTAAAAGATAGAAGTATAGATTTTGCTATTCCTCTATTTTCAAATATTCATCTTTGTGGATCTATACTGACTGAGGTATTTTTTGTGATGACTGTATCCCAGATGTTGTATGGCACATTACCTGAGGTGGGGACTATGGTGTTGTTTATTGTTTTACTGGGGGTATTTGCT
>JAWXTP010000035.1:0-25586 GCA_044433415.1 Rikenellaceae bacterium | reverse complement strand
GAAGAAACTTTACACTTGGGTAGACTTCAACCTTCCTTATGATGGTGTGCAACGTCACAATCCTCATAAATCTCTAGATGGTAACACTTACGACCAATACGAAAGACGTATAGAGCTTTCTAAGAAATATGCTGGTAACCCTGTATATTGGAAAGAGGAGCTAGATAAATATGGTGAGTATCTTAAATCACAACCTAAACCTGAACCTGTGATGCCTGAGCAACAGAAAGTAGAGGTAAAAGAGGTGAAAGTTAAAGGCTGGCCTTTCTCTCAAGAAGTAGCTGAGGAAATGGTAAAAGGTAAAGAAAAACGTGTTGTAGACCTTGGTAATGGTCAGTCTATGACTTTTGTATATATTCCTAAAGGTACATTTATCGCTGGTGGTAGCGGCACTAAAGGTCAAGCTATGCCAACAAAAGTAGCTATTAAGAAAGGTTTCTGGATGGCTGAGAAAGAGGTTAGCAACGAACAAATACGTGCTTTACTTCCTGATCACAGCAGCCGTTATGTAGGTCAACAATGGAAAGACCACACTACACCTGGTTATTTTGTAGACTCTTGTCACCTAGCAGCAACAAAAGTGAGCTTTAACGATGCTATGTTATTCAGTGAAAAACTTTCTGAGAAATCAGGCTTCAACGTTACTCTTCCAACAAGTGAACAATGGGAATGGGCAGCACGCTCAGGTTCTAATGAGGACTTCTGGTATGGCAGTAGCAAAACTGACTTTAGTAAATATGAGAACTTAGCTGATGTACAGCTTAACGACATGGCAGTAATAGGTGTTGACCCTAAACCTATGGGTGAACAACATTCTGTGTTCCGTTTCCAAGCGTATATTCCTAAGGATGTTAAAGTTGATGATGGTAGCATGTTAATGACTGCTCCAGGAAGTTACCTTCCTAACCACTGGGGTCTTTATGATATCAATGGTAATGTTGCTGAATGGACTCTTACAAATGGTGACGGTGAAAATAGAATCGTGAAAGGTGGTTCATGGTATGACCGCGCTAAGAAAGTTACAGTATCTGATAATAGAGAGTTCTTGCCATGGCATGAGGTATGGAATGTTGGTTTCCGCCCTATTATTGTTGAGTAAATTATGGAATGTTTTCCCAATAATGCCTCTTCTTTGAGGCGTTATTTGGGAAAGCGATTCATGACTTTTTGCAGAACAGCACAGACTGTTTATGAACAGTGCATTACAAAAACGAAATTGATTAATACGGGAAAACATTATAATATCTTTATTTATAGGTTATTGTAATGTTTTCCCGTATTATTATTGAAAGAAATTTACAAATTTTGAAAGAATATAGTAAACCTTGTTATTCCATCATTATCACTTTTTAGATTAAAGCGACAGTGGTGTTTCTTTAGGATATCACGTACTACTATTAAACCTATACCCTGACCATCTAATTTTGTTGAAAAGAAAGGTGTAAATAAGTTTTGCTGAGTTTCTAAATCTATCGCAGCACCGTTGTTGCTAATAACTAACTTCAAAGGGTTTAGGGAAGTTGTCAACTCTATTTCCCCATCTTGGTCTATTGCTTCTACAGCGTTTTTTATAATATTCATCACGACCTGTTCCATCAATACAGTATCAATCATAACTTTCTGATTGTTGCTATTTAAATCAAATGTGAATTTTATATTTTTATCTATAGCCTGACTTTCAAACAAGCGTGAATTATTAGAAATAAACTCATCTAAACCCATCGATATAGGATTAGGCTCAGGTATCTTTACAACATCTGCAAATTTGGTAATAAACCTACTTAAGTTAAGGCATCTGTCAGATGAAGTAGTCAGTAAATTAATTATAGCCTTATCGTCTTGTGGAATTTCATTACTCACTAAATCCAACATTGAAGTAATGCCACCCATAGAATTATTAACTTCATGTGCTATCATACGTATAACCTTTTCGTAGGCCTTTTTCTGTGCAAGAAGAAATTCATCGGTTAACTTTTCTATAAGATAGAAAGTGTGGCTATAGCCATTTACGATAAAACTTTCATGAGCACATTTATAAACATTTGCATCATCTAGGTTTACGGTCTTGGAGCTATGTTTCTTTAGATTTATTAATTCTGTTGCTATAACATTATCCAAACTACTTAGAGGTTTACCAATATAAGAGCTGCTTTTATCACAAGCCAAAATCATTGTAGCTGCTGGGTTTATTAAAGAGATATCGTTATTTAAGTCAAGCATAATAACACCCATAGGTGAAGATTTTATTAAGATGTCAAGTATATAATTCTTCTCTCGTAACTCTAGACGTTCATTTTTAAGCTGTTCTAACATTTTGTTAAATAAATCTACAATTTTATCAGCATCGGGTTGCTTTACATGCAGTAGACGTGAGTTAAAGTCTTGTGACTTAAGTAAGTCCATACCACTTATTATGGTTTGAAGAGGCTTCACAGTTCGCTGATACAATTTCACTAGTAGGACTATAACAATGACACTTAATACTTCAATAGCGACAAGATAATAAGCTAAATCGTGCTTTATTGTTAACCACACCAATATCCCTACCATAGATAGTAAGGTCACAACAAGTAGAGTATATATAGTCTTAGAGCTCATAATATTACCTTTCTAGTCTTATAGAATATTTTTCTAAACGTCTATACAATGCAGCGCGACTAAGTCCAAGCATAGTAGCTGTTTTTGAGATATTGTAGTTAGATTCTTTTAAAACTTCTTCTATACGTTGTTTTTCTATTTCTTCAAGTGTTAATTCATGTGCAGAAGCATCCGTTAAACTTGTATTTCTATGCTGAGCTTCAAAATCAGTACGTTCTAAGGTCTTGTCACCTGCCATTATTAATGTTCTCTCAATTAAGTTTTTTAGCTCTCTAATATTTCCAGAATAAGGAAGTCTTTGAAGATAATCCATAGCCTCACTGCTTATTTCAGGGTTTGGTAAGTTATAATTCCTAGCAGCATTATCCGCAATATAACGAACCAAAAGAGGTATGTCTTCCCATCTTTCACGAAGGGGAGGTAAGTGTATAGGTATAAGGTTAATACGATATAACAAATCCTCACGGAAAGTCCCCTCGGCAACCATCTGTCTAAGGTTTTTGTTAGTAGCACTTACCACACGAACGTCTATCTTACGTTGTCTGCTTTCACCTAACACCTCAAAGGTTTGTTCTTGAAGCACCCTTAACAATTTTACCTGACAGCTCATATCTAGGTCTCCAATTTCGTCTAAAAATATAGTTCCCTTGTCAGCCAAAGAGAAACGCCCCTCTCTATCGCTGTAAGCATCTGTAAACGCCCCTTTTTTATGTCCGAACATCTCCGACTCAAATAAACTAGCTATAGAGCCTCCCAGATTTACCTTCACAAAGGGCTTATCACTCCTAAGGCTAAGGTCATGTATAGCCTCAGCAATAAGTTCCTTACCTGTGCCGCTTTCGCCTGTAATAAGAACAGAAGCCTTTGTTCGAGCAACACGAGTAACAGTACTTAGAATATCCTTTATAGCCTTACTTTGTCCTATGATTTTAGGAAAATCATTTTTTGTAGGTTTCTCTTTCTTTGTTTGTGAAAGTTCCATTGCTGTTGTAACAACATTAAGGAGAGCTATATTATTCCATGGCTTAGTGACAAAGTCAAAGGCTCCTGCTCTCATTCCTTCTACTGCTAAGGAGATATTTCCCCATGCTGTGATAAGTATTACAGGAGTATTGGGAACAAATAGTTTAACCTGCTTCAATAATGATATGCCCTCAATACCAGAAGTAGTACGTGAGAAGTTCATATCCATTATTATAAGCAAAGGCGTTGTAGAGCGTACCACATCAATCGCCTCACTAGGTGAAGAGACCGCTAAAGTGCTATATCCTGCACGTTCAAGCAAATATGTTAGCGACGTGCGAATTGCAATATCATCGTCAATTATCAAAATCATATAACAAAGATAACATTTTCAAATATATAATAATAATTTTCACCTTAATTGTTGAAAAAAGTGTTATTTCCTGTTTTGTCAGTAAACCAAATAACCTGATAATAGTAGTTCCAATACATATACATCTCCTCTATAAATTTTTGACTTGCAGCATCTCGTCGTTCACGAGCATCATTCAAAGTCAATATATCCACATCTCCCATTAAAAAGGTTTGAAAAGTGGTACTGTAATTTTTTGCGGCTATTTTTTCTGCAAGGCTTGCTATTTCAAACTGAGCTGCCTGGTTATTAAAGTTCTCAACTAATAGAAATATCTCTTGTTTAAATGACATTTTATCTTCTGTAATTTGTGATTCTACAAGATTACGGTTGCTTTCAGCTGTCATAACGTCAGCTTTTCGTTTTCCCCAATCTAAGATAGGGACACTTAGACCTACTGATACGACTTGGTTAGTTACCATATTTGTGTAACTAGACTTAATTTTATCACCTACTCCTGTATACCCAAAAGTAGCGTAAAGGTTTATACTACGTCTATTACCTTTTGCTGTAGCAACCTCATATTCTGCCTCTAGTGAACGTCTGATAACGCTTTTAGCAAATGAGCTATTTTCCATGGCATAGTCCAAAACACTTTGATAGCTAAGTTTCCCAGATGGTACTTCTAAGGGTGTTTCTATAGCTAACTGCTCCTCTTCGGAGAGTGCAAGAAAGGCTCTCAGCTGAAACATCTGTGCTCTAAAGCTGCTTTCTGCACTAGTTAATGTTGCTTTTGCTTGAAGGGCTTGTAATTCAAGCTGTGATAAGTCTCTCACAGAAATATCTCCTATTTGCTGTCTTCCCTTTGCGACTCTAAAAAGTTCTTCAGAATTTTTTAAGTTTTCTCTAGCGATTTCCATTTGTGACTTACTTAATAAAGCGTTAAAATATTTAGCCACTGTCGATAATGCAACATCTACCATTCCCTCGTCATACTCTCTTTGGGATTCTTCAAATTGCACGGGTTCAATTCTCTTAGACCAGCGCAAAGTGTTAACTCCAAAGATGGGTTGATTTAATGTTAGTGCTATAGGTATGCTCATAAACTCATTAGCATCACTACCCACTTGTTGTAATAAATCTAATGTTGTTTGAAGTGAGATAGTACCACCTGTTAAAGGGATGTTTTGTGTCACTTTAAGACCTCCTGTAAATTCTAGGTAGCTGCTTTCTAGGAAGGTGTAAGTGCCATCAGATTTTTGATAAGAAGAATAACTTTGAACGTAACTAGGCAGGGTGCCACTAAAAGATATTTCAGGAAGCATATTCGCTTTATAGGAGTCATAACGCCAATAAGCAGCTAATTTTGTATTTTCGACAATTGCAGAAGATACAGAATTAGTCAGTGCTAACTCTATAGCATTCTTCAATGATAAAGTATTTTCTGTAGAATCTATCTCTGTAGCTTGAACTACAGAGAAATTATTCAACATAAAAAACAGTACCACAAAAGGGGCTAGCACAAAACGTGTTGACTTTAAAAATATACTCATAATTATATAGATAGTAAATGTATTATTCGCCTGAGCTTAAGGCCTCGGACGGACGTGTCTTCATAGCTTTTCGTGCTGGAAGAACAACACCCATAAATATCAAAAGCGACATTGTGATATAAGTGTACAAAATATTTAGTAGAAATATGTTCATTGTAATAGGGTAGTCTCTTATATCTATAATTAATAGATTAAAATAAAACTGATTTGCAACAGCAATCAACGCAGGAACAAAACCTATAGTTAGTAATAAAAATGCTTCAATGACAAGCTCTTTAAAAATAGTTATTTGAGCTGCGCCTATAGCCATCTGAAGACCTATTTCTGATTTACGATGTATGGTTCTATACCAAAACGAGCCAAAAATACCAAACACAAGATTAAACACAAAGAAGATAGCCACTAGTAAGAAATTAAAGATAATACCATAATTTCCACTTTCTGTATTTTCTCTACCTACCCAATCTGTATATAATTCTACTTTTGACACTTGGAAGTGGTCATTGTCTTTTAATTTTAGAAATTCTTTTGTCAAAGCTACACCGCTTTTAGATTTTATAACAATTTGTGTAGTCTGATTGCCAATTACAGATTCATTTATATCAAGACCTGGAGTATATACAGAAAACCTCGAACCTGAGATAGTGTATTTAGTAGGTTCAGATACTGCAACTATTTTGAATTTATTTAATGGCTTATTTCCACCTCCTGTTTCGTATATTGTTCCTACTAACTTATTATAATTCTTATCCTTTTTTAATTTAGGTGATTTGTTTTCTACTGTATCTATAAAAAAATTATGATCAGCTAAAGAAGATGAAATAATAATTGGAGTTATATCTCCATTTTTTATCCAGCTATCTTTAAAAAAGTCATTGTCAATATTAAGATTAGTCAAAGAATTCGGTTTAAATATTTCGAAAAAATTAGCATCAGTATGTATACATTCAGCATGGTAAATAAATCTCAGCTCTTTATTGTTTATTACTGGAGCACCATCGTAATTTTTATAAAAAATAGAAACTTTATCCACTCCAACATTTTTTGATATGCTATTATATATATTATTAAAAGATTTCAAAATTGATTCTTTATCAACATTTTCATCTTCATTATACTTTTTTGCACATGCTACAATATATGTATTTTCAGCATCATAAGTAAAACCTTTAGGGCCATCATAATAACTACTCATTTGACTAAATGAATCAACTAAAGAAACCATTAGTATAGATATTATAAATATGTTTATAAGCAACCACGTGTTGCTTTTTCGCTGAATCCAAATTCGTTTTAAAATTAACTTTATCATATTCTTTTTATTTTATTAGGTCAGAGATTTGGCTTTTTAATACTTTTCTAAGAGGCAAATAGATTGTAAATAGGTTGAATATAACCAATACAATAACTAATATGAGATATAATTGATAATTAAAAATCACATCTACAGGTATGGCTACAGTCTCTCTAGCATATAGTAAATTTAATATTTTTAAAACCAAAGGATAAGATGCTACTAACCCTATTAGAGCTCCAGTAATTGACATTGCTATATTTTCGAATAAAATTAATCCTATAATTTCTTTATTTGTAGCTCCATAGGCTCTGCGTATAGCAATTTCAGATAATCTATTTGCAATATAAGATGATGAATTTCCTAAGCCATTGATTACAGGGATTAACAGAAATACACAAACGAAAACCGTAGGAATACTTAAAGGTAGGTTTGAACCATATTTTGTAACAGTAACAACTTGTCCCTCTTTTTTGAAATATTTCTTGCCAAAATCAACTATTGCTGCATTTATAGATTCATCTACATCTGCTTCAGTACTTCCTTTTTTTATAACAGATCTAACGCTACAGCGCCCTGTAATAGCATTTGTTTTTATTGCATAATCATTGTTTATATCCAAAGGCATTATTACTTCTGTATAAGATCTTTCAAATATAGCACTAGGGTTTTCTATAACACCTACAACCTTATAATCATTTCTATCTGTAGATGATTTAACATATTTACCAAGAACACCTTCACTCTTACCAAACAACTTGAAAGCTGCACTTTTAGAAATAACAATAACTTTATTTGCTGATTCTATATCTTCTTTTGTGAAAGGAGCGCCCTCAACAAAATCATACTTATATAATTTAAATATATTCTGGTCTGCGGTAATTTGGTTAAGAGATTTATTTACATTATTTTCTTTTACAAATCTCCCCGATGTACCTTGTAAAATCACTATGCTGTAAAAATCTATTTCTTTAATATCTCTAAATACCTCCTGAACAAACTTTTTATTTGCACCCCAAAATACATTAATCTTTTCTCCATTTTTTACATTAAAATGCTCAATGTGATAACTTCGTGACCTATTGGGTTCAGAGCCAAAATTACCTATTGTTAATGCTGATAATAAAACGGTAATCATGATATAAGTTATTGTTACAGCAGTATTTAACACTAACATTATAGAGTAAAAACGATTCTGTTTTATTAATTCTATTATTTTCTTCATACGTAAATGTTATTAATAATTATAGTAATTCATTTTAGCTATCTTACATTAAGCTCAGAACTTACCAAACAACCATCTAGCAATCTTATAACCCTATCAGTTTGTTTTGCCTGTTGTTCATTGTGGGTTACCATCACTATAGTTCTTCCATCAACTTTATTAAGATTATGAAGTATATCCATAACTTCGCTACCCATCTTAGAGTCAAGGTTACCTGTAGGTTCATCAGCAAATAGAATCTCTGGATTGCCAATTATAGCACGTGCAATAGCCACCCTTTGAGCTTGACCTCCTGAAATTTGAGTTGGTAAATGATTCATCCTATGCGACAGTTCTAACTTCTCTAATACTTCTTTTGCGCGCTCTATTCGCTCTTTCTGCTTTACACCACGATAGATAAGAGGTATTTGAACATTGTCTAATACGCTAAGAGAATTTATAAGGTGAAAACTTTGGAATATAAAGCCTAGGTGAGTATTTCTAAAGCTAGACATCTCCTTATTTTTCATCATATTCGTTGCTGTACCACAAAGTTCTACACTTCCTGATGTAGGCATATCCAAAAGCCCCATAACATTCAGCAGTGTAGATTTTCCACACCCTGAAGGACCCATAATAGATACAAATTCTCCCTTTTCAATTTCTAAATTCACATTTTCTAATGCAACAGTCTCAATTTCATTTGCTCTATATACTTTATAAAGCTCTCTTACTTTAATCATAGTTTATCTTTTTAATTATTTAATCTTATTTCGTCTTTTGTTTTCTTAGTACCTAAATCAGTTAAAACAACCTCTTCTCCTTCATCAAGTCCACTTTCAATTACTACATATTCAAAATTACTATTACCTAGTCTTATGGTCTTTCTTTTAAGTACATTGTCTTTTACTATAAATACATCGTACGTTCCTTCGCCTTCATAATAGTTAATATTAAACATTCGTAAAGTATTCGCAATTCGTGATTCTATAATATAAAGGTCGCAATTTATCCCTGATCTTAGTAGTTTGTTTTTATTGTTTTCTAGCTGAACAGTAAATGTAATTGTGTTATCTACTGCCACAGGGTTAAGGTTGCTTATCACGCCTTTTAGATGTTCATCATCTATTACAGCTATAACTTCATTTCCTATTTTTAGTTTATGAGCACTGTTGTTTGATATCTCAGCTTCTATCTTAAACATTGAGACATCTGTTAACATTGCTATTTTTGTTCCAGCGGCTACTTGTTCACCAACTTGACTATTTACAAATGAAAGCACGGATGTTCTAGGGGATAGTATCTGAGACTCATTCAGTAGTTTCTCATTCTGAACAATAGTTCGTTGTAATATCTCTAACTCTAGTTTTGCTATTTCTTCATCAGATTTCAATAAGGCTTTTTGATTTTCTAGCTCACTCTTTTTGTAGTCTAGTTCTTTTGCTGCAAGCTCTACTTCTATCCTACTTTTCCTTACATTAGAGGGAGTTCCCGACCCTATGCTATCTAAATAAATATCATTATTTAACTGTTCTACTAGCTGATTCTGTCTTACTAGCTGTATTTCAAAATTCATAGTAAGCTCCGATATTTTACTTTTATTGCTAAGTTTTAATTGTTGGTATTGAAGTTTCTTCATAGACCTTTCGTCTCTCAATTTTTTAAGTTCTACTTCAACACTTTCTAAATCTAACTTTAGAATTGCCTCGCCCTTACTTACGGAGTCACCGCTATACTTGTATACATCCATTATCTTAGAGGTAATAGGTGAATTTATCACTTCCTCAAAAGCAGGAACTACTTTCCCCATTGCTGTGACAGTAAGTAATACGTCGCCTTTATCTACTTTTGTAGTTAATATTTCTGATCTTCTAACAGAAGGCTTCATAATACTGCCTACAAACATAAAAGCTGCAACTACTAACACTAAAGAGCTTCCAATTTTTATAAGTCTACTATTACGTTCTTTCTTTAATTGTTTGTCATTTATTTTCCTATCCATATTTATATTTTTCATTTATTTATCTACATATATGACAAAAATGTGCCATAAAAATAAAACACTGATACTCAATAGATTGCTACAATATCTACTGTTCGATATCGAACACTAATTATTAATAATGAACATCTTTGTTTTTTTATATAATATCGAGTTACTTAGGGTTTTAAGACAGTATTTGAAAATTAGATTTATAGGTGTATAACTTATCGTAGGGTGTCTTTTTGACAATTTGGCAAATAAATTATTCTTTATTAAAACTTTCTTTTGTATTTAAGTAAATAAATATTATATTTGTAGTGTTAATTGAATCACATTGATACTTTTGTGCCTGAATTGATAATAAATAGATAGATTTAAAAGGATTTTGTTAAACATTTAATACATTGCAAGTGAGAAAAATTTTACTATTTTCAGTATTTTTAATATTGGGGCTTGTAAGCTCCCAAATTTTACCAAATTTAATAGGAGCAGAAGCCTATGGAGGATTGAAATATGTGTTAGATGCTTTGTTATATGTGTGTTTAGCATTTATTATGATAAATGTAGGGCGTGAGTTTGAATTAAATAAAAAAGAATGGCGTTCATATAGTGCTGATTATTTTATTGCTATGGCAACAGCTGCATTTCCATGGATTTTTATCTGTATTTATTATATGATGATGCTCCCTAGTGAATATTTCTCAAACTGGGAAGCGTGGAAGGAAAATCTTCTTCTTAGCCGTTTTGCAGCACCAACTTCTGCTGGTATACTTTTCACTATGCTAGCTGGTGCAGGACTTAAAAATTCTTGGATATATAAGAAAACTCAGGTCTTAGCAATCTTTGACGATTTAGATACTATTCTACTAATGATACCTCTACAGATATTAATGATAGGTATGAAATGGCAATTAGGCATTATTGTACTAGTAGTAGCAGTTTGTTTATATGTAGGATGGAAATATCTAAGTAAGTTCGACTTTAATCAATCAAGTAAAGCACTACTTGGGTATTCAGTTATCTTAGTTTTTATCTGTCAAGGACTTTATATGTTGACTAAGAAAATGTATGGATCAGATTCTGCTGTACATATTGAAGTACTGCTGCCTGCGTTTGTATTGGGTATGATTATGAGATCTAAGCATAGTGACTGCCCTATAGAAGCCAAAATTTCATCTTTTATCTCTTATTTATTTATGTTACTTGTAGGGCTTAGTACCCCTTTGTTTATAGGTGTAGATTTTTCAGCTGTGGTGTCAGATAAGGTTATCTCTACAGTATTACCCCCTATGAGTTGGGGAGAGATAGCATACCATGTAGTTATAGTTACAGCTTTATCTAATCTAGGTAAAATGTTTCCTCTATTTTTCTATAGAGACCGTGCAGTAATTGAGAGATTAGCGCTTTCTATAGGTATGTTTACACGCGGTGAAGTGGGAGCAGGTATAATCTTTATTGCTATAGGTTATAACTTAGGAGGTCCTTTATTGATAATCTCTTTACTTACAATAGTTTTAAATCTTCTTTTAACAGGATTCTTTGTAATTATAGTTAAAAAATTAGCTATCACTGCTGAAAATAAACAAAAAATAAAAGAGCAACAAATAGTTATTTCTTAATATAAAAATATATGATAAGTAGAGTTCCTATTACTAGGGAAAATCAGCCTTTGTTTGTGAAGTGTTGGAATTTATATGTAAATGCGTTTCCAGAAGAAGAAAGGAGAACTAAAGAATATCACTTAGACACATTAAAAAAAATAGAGTTTAATTTTGAAGCTATTTTAGATGATGAAAAATTTGTGGGTATTTTGTGTTGGTGGAGTTTCGAGAGTATTCGTTATATAGAGCATTTTGCAACCTCTCCAGAACTTAGAGGTGCAGGTTATGGTAAAATAATATTAGAGCAGTTTATTAAGGAAAATAATAAACCTGTAATATTAGAGGTTGAATTACCTGACTGTACATTGAATAAGCGCAGAATAGCCTTTTATGAACGCCTAGGCTTTATTTTTAATGATTGTGATTATGCTCATCCTCCATATAGTAACAAAAAAGATGATGAATTTTTAAACCTTAAGCTCATGACCTACCCTAAGTCAATTGATGAAACAGATGTAGATAAGTTTAAAGAACAGTTCTTTCCTATAATTCATTTTAGGTACTTTGAGGATTTTGGTATATAGTTAAAAAGGTCATTCACGAAACTTTGTCTCGCGAATGACCCTTTTTCTATTAAACAAAAAATCATTAATCCTTATGCGTTATTTATCTCGTCAACCGATAACCCTGTGACTTGTGATATTGTACTAGCTTCAAGGTCTTTAGATTTCATATTTCTAGCAACTTCTAAAATTCCTTGCTTAACGCCTTCTTCTAAATCTTCTTTATGTCCTTCTTCACGACCTTTTTCTATGCCTTTTTCTATACCTTTTTCCATACCTTCTTCTAAGCCTCGTAAACGGCCATTAAAATCAGCCTCGTCGATTTGGTGGAATAGGTTATCGCTATCCGAAATAGTATCTAGCACTTGTTTTTGGTAACGGTTATACTGTTCTCTACTTAAAATATCTAACTTTAACTTTTCGCGTACTTCATCCAAGCCTGGTGCAGTAGCGCTATCAGGTAAGTCTCCTGTTTTTAGATAACTAATCCATTCGTCCAATGGAGTTTTAGCCACTTTGTCAAAGTCATTAACTTTCAGAATGTAGTATTCTGGATAAAGTTGACTTATGGTCTTTGTGTCAAATCTTTGTTGTTGATATTTAGACAATTCTAATATGTCATTATGATGAATGCCACGGAATTCTGTTTTACCATGATACACGATATCATCACCTATTCCCAAAGAAAAATATACTATGTTTACACTGTAGACCTTTTTTATACCACTGTAGGTTATACCTTTTTTCATGTATTCTACTACTAGCTTTGAAGTGGCAAAAAGCATACGTTGGAAATAGTCATGAGCACTATTCCCTTGCACTTCAATTATTACTAGCTCACCCTTAGTATTCTCAGCTAATAAGTCTACTCTATTTTGTTTATCATCATCAGTCTCTTGATTACTTTCGCTTTCAAGAAGATTTTTTATTATTATACGTTCATTTAGAAGAGTAGTCAAAAAACCTTCTAATATACCAAAGTTTGCCTTGTTGCGAAGCAAACTCTTCATTGCCCAATCAAATCTTATATAGCTCTTTGTCATAATAAATAGTTTTAAATGGTATAATGCAAATATAGCACAAATAGAGCAAATTACAAATTTATATTAAGGTTAAATCCTATTTTAGAAGTTCCCTATAGTAATTCCTGTATATTGTAATTATATAATACTTCTTCACCATCTTTATTCAGGCTCAGAACATACAAATCATTACCCTTAACAGAAAAGGCAGTTACAGGAAACGTAAATTTGATTTCTGATAAAGGCGCACCTTCCCAACTGAAAAATTGTATATATGACTCTGAATTATAGTCTAAATAAGATTTTAAAGGTTTATTATGATATAGCAGAGCATAATATTTGTCGTTACTATAAATATGACCATAGTATTTTTTCAGTTGTCGTTTGCTTGTTCTGTCAACATCTAAATAATCAGACAGCTCATCACCCACACAAATAACATAGCTATTGTCTTTATCTAAAGAATATACATTAATTTGATTGAGACGTAACATACCTTCAGCAACCATATTTTGTGAACGATTGTAAGTTCTTATAGCAGATAAGGTGTTCATATCTTCGTTTATAACAGGTGTGTTTAAGTATTCACACTGTTTAAGGTTTACTCTTTTGTTGTTTTCTAAAGCAAATCTCTTCACAGACTTATAATCACGTGAGTTGCTTATAAAAAATGAAGTGTCATTTATCTGAAAGCAGTTAGATATAAATCCACTTACGTTATCAAAATTGGCTAGTTCTTTTATTACGGTCTTCTTTTCTAATATAGACTCTGTTAAGTTAATTTGCATTATTTTGCTTTCGGAAGGTTTTTTAACATTACAATACAAGACAGAATCTATTTCATAGATATCTTCACATGATGGCAAGTCTGTAAACTCTAAGCGACTTGAGCCTTTATCTAATAAATCAACAACATGTTTTTTGTCATTAATAGAGTATACACTCCAAAATCTATTCCCACTTAAATGCTGTAGGTATATGTGTTCACCTGCTATAAAAAAATTAACTACACCTCTAAGATCTATATCTATAGGTGAGGCATGATCAAATGTTTTATTTGCAGGAAAATCCTTAATGTATTTTACATTGTTGTTTGTAATATAATCACTAGGTTGATTACAACTGAACATTACTAGTGATGCGATAAGTGATAATAAAAAGTATGTTGGTTTCATAAATCGATAATTGTTAAGTAGTTTTTATTAAGAGGATTTGTCTTACTTTAATTTTCCTAAAAATATAGTAGTATTACTCTCCTCGTCAAGTTTTTTGTATAGTTCATCAATTTGTTTTAAGATTTTAGGATCTGTGTTTTTACGGTCCTCGTCAGTAGCATTTTCGATTATCTCCATTAGTTTCTCAGGAGCATAACTTTCATAAAAATATCCATTAGAGTTTTTTAGCAGATCTATTTTTCTATTAAACAAGAAATTATTCTTTAAATTGGCGTAGCAACCTGTGAGATCATCTTTATTTACAATTAGGTGTTTTACATAAGTAATATTCATGTTGTACGATGATTCTTTATATTTTTCGATTTTCATATCTCTCAATGAAGCGATAAACCTATCTGTTGTTTCTAAATAGCTGACCCCAAACTTGGAGTCTTCATAAACATTTGTTTCAGCGTATTCATTCACTTTCACAGTAAATACTGGATTTATTTTATGATTTTCTTTATCATATTTATATAGCGTATCTTGCTTGTTATAGTATTTGCTTATATAAATATTAAATGTGTTATTTACAATTGAAGAATTGGGGAAGTTTTTAGTTGCCCTATCATGAAGGATTACTGCGCGGTCAGTCAGGAAGTTACCTTCAAAGTCTTGTTGCCAAACTATCGAATTATAAGGCACTGAAAAAACTGTTATTATTTCATTTTCTTCGTCTATTATAAATTTTGTGTAATTTACTGACCTTTTGTCTGCTAGAGGGATTTGTCTTTTGAAATTTCCTTGCAAATCGAATTCGAGTATATTTCTTGCAGCTATATAATCTACCATATAGACAACATTTTTTTCTTCATTAATGTAATTATACTCCATGAAAAACCTAAACTCACCAGGTCCATTACCTTTAGATGTTATGTTAGTAATAAATTTCCCTGTTTTTCTGTCGAATAATTTAACGTTGTCATTGTCTGGGATAATAATGTAATTTTCAGAAATAGTTACTGGGTTATTTGCTGGTGCGTATGCTTCTATTTTAGAATCTAGCAGAACTATTTCGATATTTTCGATAAGGTCTGATAGTTTCATACCTATAGTGTCTTTTACATCACTTGTGTTTACTGTTATAACACCATCTACTACTGTTGCTACTTGTGTTACTGTTTCTTGGCACGATATTAATGCTAATAAAAGAATTAGAATAGGTAAATTTTTCATTTATTTTAAGTTTTATGATTATGATTACAAATGTAATAAAAATATTTCGGAGTACAAAATTTTATTAAAATATTTAGTGAAATACATATTCTAAATTGGGCGACAAGCGTGGAAAGATTGGTGGAGAATTTTTGAAAAAATGTACAGTTTTAAGAAGGTGATTTATAATGTTTTAGTGTGAGGTTTGTAGCCGTATTATACAATTATCCCCCATACACGTGAGTGTATGAGGGATAAATATTAGTTAAGGGGAGTTCTAGAAATTCCCTTAAAACTAAGGTTTCCTTTTTCAAGAAGAACTTAGGTTATTTCTTATAAGTAACTACACCACCTCTATTACTGTCAACAGTGATGCTGTATTTAGAATCACCGCTTACTAACCATTTTACTGTTACGTAAGAGTTGCCTGGGATGTTGTCTACTATAAGTTTCTCAGGATTGTTTTTTTGCTCTTTAGAAGTGCCAAAGATTTGCTCTCTACTCATGCCTGTAGGATCAGCTACTATCATACCTGCAAGAACTTCTGCGCCTTCTATTTTAATCCAGTCAGGTCTCATAATTTTATTTTTCAAGTCCCAATCTGAGTGAGTAGGCATTAGTCTACTGTTAGAGATTACAGCTGTGATTTCTTTAACACCTTTAGCTACAGTTTTTTCAGTTACTGAGTCTATAGATAGTTTAGGAGTGTGGTAGCAGTGCAATATAGTAAATGCCATATTTCTGTGAGCAGCAGATTCTAATAAGAAGCCAGGGTGGATTCTACTAAAGTTTTTCTTAACACCACCAACTTCAATAGTACCATATTGAGGATGCTCTACTTCTGTCCAATCTACCATGCCATCACCAAATAACAATAACTCGTTAAAGTCGTATTGTTGGTTTGATGGATCGCCTTTATATTTATCATTAAACATATCAAAAGGACTAAGCAACTCATTGCAGTAAGTAAACATACCTAAGCCTAAACCCATGTAGTCAATATCACTACCTACAGTTGTGTAAAGGTCTCTATAGATTACTTTTTGATTGTAACCTGGTAGCATTTCTTCACCTTTAGATGCAATATATCTGTAAACTCTTGCATCTTCTTTGCTTACACTTTCAGCATCATCTGTAGATCCTGGAGGCGTTAAAATCATACCTCCATTGTTGTGGTAAGTTTGACCAGCGCCTATGTTAGGGTGAGCAATTAGAAAATCAACGATGTGTCTATTTTCAATGATAGACATAGGGTATTTGTAAGAACCTCTTTGGATGTGGTTTGGTTCCCAAGCATAGCCAAAATTTCTGTTAGGGTCGTAACCACCAACACCATCTTCATTAATGCGACCATCACCATCATTATCATAACCCTCATAACCTAATAAATCGTATTCACCTTGCTGTTCAGGAGAAACTTTAACCATTTTGTTAGGATAGTTAGGGTCAGCTATGAAACTACCATTGCTGTTTTTACGTCTCATTTGTACGATATTACCATCATTGTCAAAATCTTCGTAACCATCTTCATCTACATATCCATCTCTATCTGCATCTATAGGAATCATACCTGCTCTAGGAGAGTGAGGAGTGTTTGCTGCATACATAAAGTATTCTCTAGCATCAGGATTGATAGTTGGAACGATGTAAAAAGTTTTGTCTTTTAGAAGTTCTTTTATAAATTCGTTAGAGCCATGCATTTCTGTTAAATACCACGCTGTGTATAAAGCCATTGTTGTAGCTTGAATTTCGTTAGAGTGGATATTTGCAAAGATTAACATTGCAGGTTTTTTGTCAGGATCTCCATTTTTAAAATCAGAGATAGTCAATCCCCACATTTCATTACCTTCATAAGATTTACCTATAGAGTAGGCTTTTGCTAAATCAGGATATGCTGCTGCAATTTCTTTACATAGAGATTCTATTTGATTAAGGTTTCTATAGAAATTCCATGTGGCTTTAACCTTAGGGTTGGCAGGAGTGCCAGCTGCTGCGAAAAATTTATCTACAGGCAGTCTTTTTTGTGCATCAGCGTTATTAACTGCAAATACACCACATATAGTTATAAGTAATAGTAACTTTTTCATTGTAAATAGGGTTTAAAGAGTTATAATTTCTGATACATATCCACTTTGAGGACAACCTACTTCCATTTCAAATTTACCTGTTCCTTCAACCAACCAGCTGAATTCTGCGGCTTCACCTGCTTGTAAAGATGGGACAGTAAGAAGTCTATTACCTTGTAGTAAATTTTGATTCTTAAGTTTAAGCTCAACTCTTACATATTTTGTGAAATAAGATTCAAGTCCTATTGCTGTAGCTGTAGCCATTTTACCTGCGTTAACAACTTTAGCATTTATTCTATATACTCCTTTACCTAGAGATTCACTATCAACACTTAGAGTTAGCTCAGGTTTCATCGCTGCAATTTCTGCTACAGTTTTAATAGTAGCTTCAATTTGTGGCTCGATAAGCTCTAGTGGAGGTGTAAACATAGCGTAAGGTTTTAATGAACCAACTTCTACATTTTGACCTTTAAAATCTGGGTGTTCAACAGTTGTCCAATCAACAGTACAATCTGAAACCCCATTTTTGTCAGCCCATTTTAAAAAAGCAATTTCTTTTTTTGCACTACAAGAACCTTTACTTTCTTTAGAGCAGCTACAATTATCTACGCTCCAAACAGTAGTACCAAAGCTATTTCTTCCATAGTGGTAGTATGCCCATTCTAAGAAGTTACCATCTATAGCAGGTTCAGCCATAATATCATTTGCTGTAGTATCTATGCTTTTATAAAGTTTGCTTACTTGATTAGCTAGTAAATTGTCATTATCATAGTGTTCTTGATTAATGATTTCGTGTTTAGGAGTGTCTACAGCTTTTCTAGTTTTGTGTACATATTTTACAGGAGTACACATATTTTCGTTAGTGCCTAAAGTGATAACAGTGTGTATGTTGAAAGCATCATACATAAAATCAAGTAGGGCTCTATTTTCTACTTCTGAAATAGCATAGTTGCCACTTTCAGTACCCCAGTTTTGGTATTTGTAAGTGAAGTTTCTGTTTAAGTCAACACCATCTACACCGTCTTCATTAATAAGACCGTCTTTGTCATTGTCTATACCTTCAGTAAATAACTTATAAATACCAGTTTGTCCTTTTGCAGGGTCAGCTTTAACAATAACTCTTGCATCAGCAGGGTGTTTGATATATTCACCACCTTCAGTTTCTACTATCATAGCAGTGATTAATCCGTTGTTGTCTAAATCATCAAACCCATCTTCACTCATAAGACCATCTCTATCATTGTCGTATAGAGATTTAGTTCTTGAGTTTTCGTATACTAACTTTCCAAAGAAAGTCTCTGTAGCATCAGGGTTAACACAAGGGAATACATAAACAGTGTTTTTAGATAAAAATGCTTCTGCACCTTCTCTAGTTAAGAAGCTTTCAATAAGTCTTATAGAAGTTTCAATACCTACAAAGTGACGAGCGTCTACTCCAGCTACAACAGCCACAGCAGGGTGATTTGCAACATCTCCTTTACCAAGGGTTACTGCCCAAACGTCATTTGAAGAAGGCGTTTTGGTTAGAGATTCAATTTTTGCCATTTCAGGATATTTGCTTACTATTTTAGATAAGCGTTCCTTTACCTCTTTTGGTGTAGAATATTTACTTTGTGCATGCAATGCAGACGAAGCAAATAACCCCATACAAAAAAGTAGACAGATGGTAATCTTTTTCATACTTTTATTCTTATTAGTTTAAGTTATTGCTAAATAATTCCCATAAGAGGATTACTTAGCTTTTTACATAATTGTTATTGTTTTCTATTTAGGAAATTAACACATAGAGAGTGAGACAAATGTAGTGTTTTTTGTTAAATGTGCAAAAAAAATATAGCCAAATATAAAAATCCCCTTATTTTGTCTTTAATATTAGACAAAATAAGGAGGTGGTGTTATAATTTTTCACAAAATATTAACTTTGGGGACTTGTGAAAATTTGTTTTAGTATTTTAAAATACTAAAGATTCTTGTATAGCGCCTACAGGGCAAACCAATATACAACTACCACAATCATCACATCTTTCGGGTTGTATTTGGTAAGTAATTCCTTCTGTTATAGCATCAAAAGAGCATTGACTCTTGCACATTCCACAACCTATACAAGAGTCTGTAATACGAACTCCTGCTGGGTTGTAGGTTGCTCCACCAAAGCTAAATCGAGTACGTAGTAATTTATGGTCTCTATTAAGTTTAGCGAAGTCGTAATCAAATATCTCACCTTTAGCTTTATATATCATAAAATTTCCAGAAGCCATAGCAGGATAAGATACTATATCTCTCGCAGCGACCTCTAACATTTTATTAATTTTAGCTTTTTCTATAATTTCTTCTGGTTCAACAAAACGAACATCACCTATAAGGCGAAAACTATAACCTGGAGCAAATACAGGTTCATCACCTACATTATTATGGTTTTCTAGCCCAGCGCCATAGTGGCCACATACAGTTACTTTTTTTGTTTCTTGTAGTTGGCGACCATAAGGCTTATTGCCCATAGTACGGAAATATATTCCCTCATCGTCGTAACCATTAAAATGAGCTATTCTTGAGTGAACCTCATCTTTGTAAATAGTCGAAAATGTTAACAACCCAATCTTGTCAGCATATTCATAAATTTCTGAAATCTTCATACGTAGTTTTTATCGTAGTTTTTTAAAAAAGTCTTTCATTAGTTGAGCACATTCGTCTCCTAAAATTCCCTTTTCGACTTTTGTTTTTTTGTGTAAAAGTTTTGTAGATATGGTAGAGTAGCCTCTTTTTGGGTCGGAAGCACCATAAACCACTCTATCAATTTGTGCCCAATAAAGAGCAGCAGCACACATGGGACAAGGTTCAACAGTGACATATAAGGTGCAACCTTTTAAATATTTCCCACCTATAGCGTTTGTTGCTGAGGTTATGGATTGCATCTCGGCATGAGCAGTTGGATCACAGAGAGTTTCTGTTAAATTGTGCCCTCTAGCAATCACAGAGCCACCTCCTACTATAATAGCACCAATAGGAACTTCGTTTTTTTTATATGCTAAATTAGCTTCGTCGAGAGCTAATTTCATAAATCTTTCATCTATATTTCTCATTAACGATAAAATTTTATACTTTTACACCTCAAAGTTAATAAAAAAATAAGAATTTACGAATATGTATAGAACTCACTCTTGTGGTGAACTAAGAAGTTCATCGTGTGGACAAACAGTAACTCTTGCTGGTTGGGTACAGAAAGTTAGAGCTTTAGGAGCTATGACTTTTATTGATATTAGAGATAGATATGGCATTACACAGCTGGTAATTGAAGAGTCAGCTAGCGAAAATGTTAAAAAAATGGCTTCTAGTGTTGGCCGTGAAGCTGTAATTCAAGTAACAGGTGAAGTTGTTGAACGTTCTTCAAAAAATGCTAAAATAGAAACTGGTGATATTGAAGTTATCGTGTCTGAATTTAAGGTTTTAAATTACTCTGAAACTCCTCCTTTCACCATTGAAGATCATAGTGATGGTGGTGATGAGCTTCGTATGAAATATCGCTATTTAGATTTACGTAGAAATCCTCTTAAAGAGGCTATGATTTTACGCCACAAAATGGCTCAAGAGATTCGTAACTTTTTAAGTGATCAAGGTTTCTTAGAAATAGAAACTCCTTACTTAATTAAGTCAACACCTGAGGGAGCGCGTGACTTTATTGTTCCTTCACGTATGAATCAAGGTGAATTTTACGCTTTACCTCAATCTCCTCAGACTTTCAAGCAGTTGTTAATGGTAGCTGGCTATGACCGTTACTTCCAAATAGTTCGTTGTTTTAGAGACGAAGATTTACGTGCTGATCGTCAACCTGAGTTTACTCAAATTGACTGTGAAATGGCTTTCGTTGAAAGAGACGATATCTTAGGAACTTTTGAAGCTCTAGCAAAATCTATGTTCAAGAAGATTAAGGGTATAGAGTTTGAAGGTGATTTCCAACGTATGGATTTTGCTTATGCTATGGAGAAATATGGTTGTGATAAACCAGATATTCGTTTTGAAATGCTTATCAATGATATCACTGTTGAGGCACAAAGTAAATATTTCGAATTATTTAACGCTAGTGAATATGTTGGTGGTATCGTATGTAAAGGCTGTGCAGATTACACACGTAAACAACTTGACGAACTTACAAATTTTGTGAAGCGTCCACAAGTTGGTGCTAAAGGTTTGATTTATATCAAATACAATGCTGACAATACTATAAAATCATCTATAGACAAATTCTTTACTCCAGAAGATTTACAAGCTATTGCTGCAAAATGTGGAGCTGAGGCTGGTGACCTTATGTTAATCCTTCCAGGTGAGAAACGTAAGGTGTTAGCTCAACTTTGCACTTTACGTCTTGAAATGGGTAGCCGTTTAGGTCTTCGTGACAACTCTGTTTATGCTCCTTTATGGGTAGTAGACTTCCCTCTATTAGAGTGGGATGAAGAAACAGCTCGTTTCTATGCTATGCACCATCCATTCACTTCTCCTAAATTAGAAGATATGGAGTTATTCTCAACAGATCCAGGTAAAGTGCGTGCTAATGCTTATGACTTTATTATTAATGGTGTTGAAGTTGGTGGTGGTTCTATAAGAATACATGATTCTAATATTCAAAATCAAATGTTTGGTGTGTTAGGGTTCTCTAAAGAAGAAGCTGAGGAGCAGTTTGGTTTCCTACTTAACGCATTTAAATATGGTGCACCTCCTCATGGTGGTATCGCATTTGGTTTTGACCGTTGGTGTTCGTTATTTGGAGGTACAGAGTCTATTCGTGATTATATTGCATTCCCTAAAAACAATTCAGGACGTGATATTATGATAGATTCTCCATCTACTGTAGCTGAAGCTCAATTAGATGAACTTAGCATACAGTTGAAAAGCGAAGAGTAATTAATTATGAAATAATAGTTTATTAAAAGTAAGCTGTTATTAGACTTTTTCTTGCGTCCTTTAAGGGGCGCTCATCGGGACAAAGGAACGCGACAAGTGACTTAATATTATAGTAATCATATTTTGTGATTATTATTAAGTCGCTTGTCGCGTTCCTTTGTCCCTTTGTTTTGAATGTGAGGAGTTCGTAAAATATTACTATTACAAAAATATAGGATTTGTAATAGTAATATTTAGAAGTTTTCCAAAGTTTACTCTAAGTTGTACTCTTTTGCAAGCTCTTCCATCATGGCATAAGCCTGTTCGTAGTTATTTTCTATTTTACCATCAAGTATAGCATCTTTAATACGTATTTTTATTTCCCCAATAACATTTGAAGGCTTTATGTTATATCTTTTCATTATTACCTCCCCTGTGATTGGTGGTTGAAAATTACGTATTCTATCTTTTTCTTCAATTTCCTTCAATTTCTGACGGACAATCTCAAAATTGCGTAGATATTTTTTTACTTTATAGTCGTTTTTACTAGTGATATCAGCTTCACATAAAGTCATAAGGTCATCTATATCATCGCCTGCTTCAAAAAGAAGTCTTCTGACTGCTGAATCTGTTACTAGGTCCTCTGCTAGAATAATAGGTCTTAAGTGTAAGAAAACTAACTTTTGAACATATTTCATCTTCTCGTTAAGAGGCATTCTTAAGTTTCTAAAAATAGAAGGTATCATTTTAGAGCCTAAAGTTTCGTGACCATGAAAAGTCCAACCAACTTTTTCATCCCATGCCTTTGTGCGCGGTTTGGCTATATCATGAAACAAAGCTGCATATCGAAGCCATATATTGTCACTTTTAGCAGCAATATTATCTACTACTTGAAGGGTATGCAAGAAGTTGTCTTTATGTGCTCTATTTCCTACTTTTTCGACTCCTTTCAGGTTGTGTAAATCTTTAAATACAAGTTCTAAAAGTCCACTTTCGTCAAAGAGCTTAAAGCCTATAGATGGTTTTGCAGACATCATGATTTTGTCTAACTCAGCAATGATTCGCTCTTTAGAAATTATCTCTATACGATGTGCATTACGTTTAATAGCTTCAAATGTTTCGTCTACTATTGTGAAATTAAGTTGTGTAGCAAATCTGATAGCCCTAATCATACGTAAAGGGTCGTCAGAGAATGTTATATCAGGATCTAGCGGAGTTTTTATAATTTTGTTATTTAAATCGTCAATACCATTATAAGTATCTATTAATTCTCCAAAATTGTGAGCATTAAGGCTAAAAGCTAAAGTGTTTATCGTGAAATCACGTCTGCTGATATCATCAAAAAAAGTGCCGTTTTCGACTGTAGGTTTACGAGAGTCTACATTGTATGACTCTTTTCGTGCACCAACAAATTCTACCTCAACGTCGCGAATACGTAGCATTGCTGTGCCAAAGTTTTTAAAAACAGAAACATTTGTGTTTAATTTTTCGCCTAAAGCCTCAGCAATTTCTATTCCGCTACCAATAACAACAATATCTAGGTCTTTGCATTCACGATTTAAATAATAATCACGCACATAACCGCCAATAGAATAGGCTTCTACACCTTTGCTTTTAGCAATGTTACTTATATGTTTAAAGATTTCTTTATGTGTATGATTAATGTTTTCCAATTTTTAATTCGTTTTTGTATAAATTAACTGTGTTTTCTAGCCCTAGGTATAAAGCATCTGAAATTAATGCATGACCTATAGATACTTCAGCTAGACCTTTAACATTTTCGTTGAAGAATCTAAGGTTGTCTAAAGATAAGTCATGACCAGCGTTAACACCTAAGCCTAATTCTACTGCTAAAGCTGCTGCATCAGCAAAGTCCTTAACAGAAGTTTCTCTTTCTCCTTTTGCATATTTAGATGCGAAAGGTTCAGTATATAATTCTATGCGATCACATCCTGTTGTAGCAGCATGTTTTACCATTTCTAAATCAGGGTTTACAAAGATAGAAACGCGAATACCTTTTTCTTTAAAGGTAGCTGTTATTTCTTTTAGAAGCTCTTGGTTTGTTATAGTGTCCCAACCAGCGTTAGATGTTAGTGCTGTAGGAGGATCAGGAACTAGGGTTACTTGTTCAGGGATTACTTCTAGTACTAAGTCAATGAAACTTTCACAAGGATAACCTTCAATATTTAATTCTGTAGTAACAACTTTTTTCAGATCTCTTACATCATTATATCTTATATGTCTTTCGTCTGGACGAGGGTGTACGGTAATGCCTTCTGCACCATAACGTTCACAATTAATAGCGGCATCAACAACATTAGGAGTATTTTCTCCACGAGAATTACGTATAGTCGCAATTTTATTTATATTTACGCTTAATCTTGTCATAATATTAATTAAAATTATTCAGTTTTATTTTTTTATTTGAATAATACAAAGATATATAATAATTTTGCAATTTATGTGTTATAATATAAATTGATTTTTGATGAATGTTGGAATTTATGCCGCTAATGAGAAATATTTACCTGAAAATGAGTTGTTAAAGCTAATTTCATTGTCAGATAAATATAATTTTCATCTTCTTTTTAACGAAGGATATGTTAAGAAATTGAATAAAAGTAGTGATTTTGAGTTGGAATGTTACTCTCAGAACAAAGATGTCTTAAAGTCTGTATCTTATTTTATTAGCTATGGAGGGGATGGAACATTTTTAAAATGCGTTCGTGAAGTTGCAGAATTTAATATTCCGATATTAGGAATTAATAGTGGAAATTTAGGTTTTCTTTTATCGGCTAATGCAAATAATGCTGAAGATGCTTTTGAAGCTATTTCAAAAGGAGACTTTAATGTAGAAGTGCGCGACATGTTAACTGTTAGAGGTGAATTTGATGGAAAAGTTAAAACAATAGACGGATTTAATGAATTTACTCTTCAAAAAAGTGGGCTTAGTATGATAAGTGTAGAAATGAAAATTTCAAACGAGAAGGTTACAACTTACAATGCTGATGGATTGATAATTTCTACGCCTTCTGGTTCAACAGCCTACTCTTTGAGTGTAGGGGGACCTATTGTTTCTCCTGAATGTAATTGTTTTATTATAACGCCTATTGCACCTCATAATTTAACGATGAGGCCACTT
>JAWXTP010000034.1:0-25869 GCA_044433415.1 Rikenellaceae bacterium | reverse complement strand
TGCTTTTTCGAGAGTAATGCTTACCTTTGTGTTAATATCGACAATCCTCGTAATTGCTGAATTTAGGTGTGATTGGCGTGCATACACTATAATGCTCCCAATTTTACTAGTAGCATGGAATAGATGTCGAGAGCGTGGTTACTACTTTTCAAAAGAGGTGTTGAAAGAATTTTTAAATAGCAAAAAAAATAATAACCAAAATTAAATAAATATGAGCATTATAAAATCATTTTCAGCTGGTGAGGGAGATATGTTTTATATCAAACACGGCAGTGATAATTTCACTACAATAGATTGTAATTACGACAACGAAAAAAATAGAAAACGTATATTCAAAGAGATAAAAGATGCTTCGGCAGGCAAAGGTATTACACGCTTTATTTCTACACATCCAGACGAGGATCATATCAAAGGTCTTAAACTCTTCAGATCAGAGATTGGTATATCTAATTTCTACTGCGTACAAAACGAGGCGACAAAAGATGATGAATCAGAAGATTTTGAGGAGTATTGCAAATTAAGAGATGGTGATAAAGCCTTTTATATATTCAAGGGATGTTCTCGAAAATGGATGAATGAATCAGATGATGAAAGGGGATGTTCTGGGCTCAATTGCCTATGGCCAGAAACATCAAATGAAGACTTCTTAAAAGAATTAGACCGTGTGATGAATGCTAAGAGCCCTAATAATATATCGCCAATTATTACCTGCTCACTAAAAGAAGGTGTTACAGCAATGTGGATGGGTGATATGGAGACAACATTCATGGAAAGCATAGAAAATGATGTTGCTTGGCCAAAGATAAATATATTATTTGCTCCTCATCACGGTAGAGAATCTGGTAAAGTGCCAGATTCAATATTGAAAAAACTTGATCCAGACATTATTATAATTGGAGAAGCTCCATCAAAAAACATCAACTATTACAAAGGTTATAACACTATCACTCAAAACAGTGCAGGAGATATAATATTTGAATGCATTAAGGATAAAGTACGTATATACGTATCAAGCGATAGCTATTGTATTGATTTCCTTAGTACTGAGGACTACGTTGGTCAATATGGAAATTATATCGGCACATTAAATTTATAGTTCTCTATATAATTATATCAGAAGACAAATACAATAATTAGTTAATAAGTCTTGACTCTAATAATTTCTCCACGTATACCAAAACGCAGTTTGTATTTTCTGCATCCGTACATGTAATCGTTATTAAGAATGTTAATACTTATAAACTGGAGAGTTTAAAGTGAGATAAAGTATTTCTTGATAAAAACCCACTCAATTCCTTCGATGGATATTGAGTGGGTTGCAATCCTGGTTGAGAACGTTTTTAATATTACAAACTATTTATAATAAACCACTTAGCGTTGTGACTTTAAGTTTGGTAGCGATTTTGTCATTTTCAAATGCGCTATTCTTCTGCGTATTACCTAATATCAGCTACTTCTTCAACTTACACTTCAACATTCCCTTCGTACTGCATGTCGACTCTCTCTTGTGCTATTTTCATCTGACGATGTAAATGTTCCTCTAAGAGTTTCTTGTCGGGTAGTTCGGTGTAGTATTGCGACACTTGGATTCCTGCTTCACCAAGTTTTAAGAGTTCGATTTGCTCTCGTCCGCCCTCGCTACATAGTAGTAGTCCAAGTGGTGACTCCTCGCCCTCTTGTCGTTCGTATTTATCTAACCAACGGAGGTATAGCTCCATCTGACCTTTGTAGGCAGCCTTGAATTTTCCTAACTTTAGATCTATCGCTATTAACCTACGAAGTTTGCGGTGGTAGAAAAGTAGGTCTAACTTGAAATCTTCACCATCTATAACCATTCGTTTCTGTCTCTCGACAAATGTAAAGCCACCACCAAGCTCTAATATAAATTTTTGTAGTTCAGAAAGCAACATATCCTCCAAATCATGCTCGCTATAAAAGCCTTTCAATCCTGTAAAGTCAAGGAAATAAGGACTCTTAAAGACTAAATCAGGTGATAACACATTGTCATCACGAAGTTTTGCCAACTCTTGCTTTACGAATTCCTCTGGCTTACCACTTATCACGGTGCGCTCGTAGAGCATACTATCTATACGCTCACGAAGTGTGCGGACTCCCCATCGCTCCGATGATGCCATTGTGAGATAAAACTCTCTTTGCACTTCGTCTTTGAGTGGTAAGGTAGCTATAAAATGAGACCAACTCAATTGTTGTGACAGTGTCACGACAATTTGATAATCTGGAATGAGGGTTGCAAATTTCATCATACGAGTAACATTTGAATACTCAAATCCTCTTTTGCCGTATCTCTCTTGTAATTGTTGCGACACTGTCACAACAATTTGTTTACCATATTCCGCCCTCTCATTATTTAATAGTTCAGTATTGATACGATTGCCCACACCCCAATACATCAAGGTTATGCTACTATTCACAACAGTAGCTACTCGATGTTTGGTGCTATCTATGATTTTACACAGATCAGCAAACAGCATCTCGTCTTGTTTCAATATCTCGTTACTCATAATGTAGCCTATTTAAGTGGTTTATAATATTTTTTTCGAGCTGCGTAGACTCGGCAAAGAGTGAAGATAGTGATTTTTTGTGATCCTCCATCTTTTGGCGGAACTCCTCAGCTGTTATCTCGGTGTATTCAATTTTAATATCGAAGCATTGACCTGCGCTGAATGAGTCGCTTTTTTAGATAAGGTAGCTTTTATTCTGCTTATTGGACTTTTCTTTCCATTTGCAAAACCGTTTTACGCTTTTTGTACTCTACCTTCTACAAAGATAATAAAATTTATGTTACTTATACTTGCTTTATGGGATAAATCACCACCTAACTTTAGCTTATCCCGAACATTACTTCAACTTATACTTCAACATTCCCTTCGAGTTACATATTTGCGTGAGTTCATCTATCGTGCTTTTGGTATCGGGGGCGGTTATGCTGACCTCTTTTGCTACTACGAGGATGTCTTGCAGGGTTGGTTCGCCTTGTCCGTTAATTGTAGTGGTGTGGTAGCCGTTGAATCCGCTGCTTGGCAGTAGGTCATAGGCTGGGGCGAGTCTCCACGCTCCGTTCACATATTGAAACGATGTAGTGCCTAACTTTGAATCACCAGATTTGCACAGTGCAGAATCACCAGTTTGGGAGGTAAATAATAGAGTCTTTGAAAAGAAGTGTAAGATAGATTATATAATTTCAAGTAACTCAAAATTTGGGCAGCGGTGTCGATATATGTGCGTGCAGGGCTATACATATACATATAGCCCTGTACGCACATATATCGCTACCACGTAAAATATTTATATAGAGCTCGTTTGTAATTCGGAGTCAACACCCAGTTTTGTGAAATTGCGTGTTTTCTTTGCTCATTGTTTTACGGGTTTTATTTGGCGATACAAAGTAAAACAATTTAGGCTGATTTTCTTAACGGAAGATCAGCAAAACGCTCTCTTAATATGTCAGATTTCTCATATTGCCAAAATTTTTTAGGAATTTACCTACTCTACTTTGTCTCATATCACTAAAATTATATCATATCTAACTCCTCTAAAAGGGCTTTACGCCTGCGATATTTGGCGCGAAATTCGTCAGCCAATGCTGTCACTTCAGCTAAACCACCTAACTTTTTCATTCGTCTCATTGCCTGCGTAGCCTTTTCGTACACACTACGCTTAGGATTGAGACAATTGTCTATATTTGCACGAATTACCCTTATGTATTGCTCAACAAGTTGAGGATTGTACGAGGATGGCAACTCTTTCTCAGCAGTTGAAAGAGTATAATAACTTTCGCTACTTTTGACCCACTTCATATAGGTTTCCCAGTCTTGCTCCAAGGTGGCAATGTACTTAACTCTGTCCCAACCTTTTTTCTTGAGAATATCTTCGTATAACTCCGCTCTCAATGCTATCCACTCTTCGGGTGCTACTAAAGATTTAAATTTCCGATAGTAATCCTCAAATCCTTGGAAAATATCAATCACTAGCTGACGAGAGAGACAAATAATGTCATCTGTAGAGCTAGTAGCGCAGGTCAGTCTAAAATTAAAGTTATGCCATTTGTCTTTATTTGGCATGCTATTTTCAAATGCCTTATCTATAAGTTTTCGAGCTGTGGTGTAATTTTTTATTTGTAGGGCACTTTCTATGGCCTCTTCCATAAAAGAGTCAACATCAAGGTTTTTATACTTATACTCATTCATCGCATCTTCGCCCTCAGTATTTAAGATAAACTCTGCCATTAACTTTTTGCTACTATCCACTTTCCAATCATATTTAGAACTCTTTATTTGGTCTTCAATTAGTAAACGAACCTCCTCAATCTCGCTCTGTTGCTTAACTAGTTGAGTTGCGACTTCCAACATGTGGTCGTGCCAATCCCACCCATTAAATATCTTTTTTTTGTAGCTAGTTAGGCAATACTTAAATAGATATTTGCGACTATCCTCATCTAACTCTGAGTCTGCTATATCTGAGAGTATATTCACTGCACTATATATCGGGTCACTTATGCTACCGTTACTATCATCTGAGTATTGTAGTGCTGAACTAGCCTGTTCAATAACCGCGGTTGCAGCATTCACAGCCGAGATATAATCCCCCATGGATAATCTTTCTTCTGCCATTCTACATGTTTCATAAAAGGCATTACCCAGCAGGTCAGCGCTTCTATAATCTACATAGCCGTGACGCATAAGGCTCTGTGCATAGGTAGATAACGCTAATTTATAATCGCTCTTTGACTGTGTTTTATCCTTTGGAGTAAACTTTGTGATAAATAGCTGACGTATCTCGCGATACTCTTTGCAAATATCCTTAATAAATGATGCAAGTTGCTCTTGTGAGGCATTTTGTAGTATTTCTCGCATCTTGTCGCTATCCTTTTGAGCCTTAGTTTTTGTTGGCTTCTTACTTTCACTACTTGGTTTTGCTGCAAGTTCTAATTCATCAGCTTTTATTTCAAAAATCACAGCTGCGATGTGCTTACATACAGGTCCAGAATCATAAGGACAATTACACACTGAGTCTGTTACTGTATCACCTTCAAGGTAAAGCACCGTATAGTAAGGTTCACCATCGCTACCCTCAACAAGTGCTTCCACTGTATTAGATGACTCAGACAAAATATCAACTTTCCCATTTTTATAATACTGCAACCCTCTTTTTAGGATTGTAGGATTTATTTGTTGCTCGAATTGTGTTAGGTCTATTTTCATTGTTTTATAATTAGAATTTAGGGGTTGCGATAAGTTGCTAACTTTTTGATTTTTATGGATATTTCATCTTTTATTTATAGTATTATGATGATAATCGTAAAAATTACTTATTGCTATACAAACACAAATATAAAAATAAAATTTTAGATTATCCCCATATTTTTTACCTCAGAGCTTTAAATATTGGTTGATGTGTTTTTTTAACTTATCCTTACATTATAATTAATTTATTGCTTTTTTATAGAACTTAGCAGGTATTAGTTTACTGAGTTTCCAAGTGATGTTGATTGGTAGTGAGCTGTTGTATATTGTGGTTGGAGAGTAATCATTTGCTGATTTATTAAACGTGACACATAAGATATCGACACCTTTCTCAGTGAGATACTTAACGTCTTCGCGTACCGTTGTATATAAGATAGGGAAGATTAGTTTATTTCTAGTAATGTGTTGATGTCAATAGTGTTGTTTTCAATCTTTTGAAGATCGCTTGGTTTGGTAAACATATTTAAATATTCCAGTAACTCTTCATCACTATTGTTTGTTTTGTTTTTAATAATTTCATAATGAGGGAGAATGTCAAATATATCAAAAAAGTCACCTATTTGTTTTTTTACCATATAGTTTATTGTTTTATTAAGTAACGTAATGTTTTTATGAATAACTATCTTCCATAGATTATTACATGTAGTAAATCTAGTAATGCAGTTTGCTACATTACTTATCGTTAGCTCTCTGTTGTCAGGAATGTCAATATTATTAATCAATGAAATAGCAATAAAGTCGTAATACCCCGAAGAGCAGTCTGTTGTATTACTATAGCGTTCGCAAAAGTAGTTAGTTGTTGATCTGATCCAATCTACGTTTATATTGATTGGTAATGGAGACTCGTCACAGATAGACTTATATACAAAAATTACGGACTCAAAATTATTTTCAGTGATTTTATTGTTGTTAATCATTGAGTGGATAGCATAAAGTAAAGCATTAAAAGTATAACCGTCATTTCTTAGCATAGGTATATATTCATAATATTTAAGAGCGGTCTGAGTGGTAAGGCTTGAAGCGAACAAAGAATCTAAATCATTGTTGTCAGTATTTAATTTGTATTTTTTGTACTTGTCCTTCGCTGCTTCAAGGTAATCAACAAATTTGTTGGTGTTAACTGTGTATTTATCTAAGTTTATAGTGCATGCAATGTTATTTTTAACTATAAATTCGTCAAGTTCATTCATATATTGGTAATATCTCGCACCATCAAATTCTTTGGGGTATCTTATTGAGATGCATTGCATGTCAATAATCTCTTGACATAGATTGCCTTTGGTGTGCTTTAATAATACTTTTACATCATCACTAAATGATTGTGTACCTGTTGTTTCTTCTTTATATTTCAACCATTGTTTCGCAAGGTGTTCCCATATAGCATTTATTCTATTTATATCTAATTTCTCTATATTTAATCCATCTAAGCGTAAAATTGCGCTATCTAGTAAGACTACATTAATGGATTCAATAACATCTGTAAGGATTATATCAAATTTATCAGAATTAACGAATTTATTAATGTCATAATTTTGTTCACCAAAAAAACACTCTTCTATATAACTTGTAAGCTGAATTTGTTTTGCATGTTGTACTTCAACTCCATATACAAGAGCTGCTATTTGTTCTTGTAGTTCATCACAATTGTAGACTATTCTGTCTATTCTTGAAAGGTATTTGCCTGACAGGATTTGCTTAACAGGATCTGCTATAATAACATTTCTGTGTAATACAAAAATAGCCATATTAAGTAATAGAATACCTTCTCCGCCTCTTTGTAACTCTAATGCTACAAGTTCATTGATAAAAGCAATAATTTCTCGAATATTAGCTTTAGGTTTAACTAACCTATAAATACGATTTATAATTTCAACTTCTTCTTTATTATGCGTTTCACCAAAAGCCTCTGTAAATAGAGTATCAAAGAGTTCTTTGTAATCAGAGATTACAGGTTCTGCTACTCGATACACTATCGGGAATGTTTTATTAATAAAGTACTGTGCAAGCTCTTTTGATTTACTATCTTCTCCATTACCAAAAGCACAAGAGAGATGATCTTGATCAAAAGGTGTAATTGCCCAGATATTATCAAAGCCATCTTCTGCAAAGAAAGTGTGAATTGATGACCAAAGCTCTTTAACCTTTTCAGCAGGTAATCGATCCATATTATCAAATACGATGACTAGTTTTTTACCTTTAATTGAATCCGAAACATCAGACATCCAAGTATTAAAGTCTCTAACAGAAGTTTCTTCTTCACTGATTGTTTCGTAATTAATATTACTCTTTATTTTATTCTTATAAATGGCTAATAAATAACTAAGTGTTCTGTATTTGGGACTAAATATACAAGCAATAAACCATGTCAATAACGATAAGATAAGAGGTAGTAATGCTATTAATATTGCAATGTTAATTCTTATATTGTTATTATTGTTATAAATATATGCAATAAAAATACTTATGGGTGTAAATATAGCAACTAAGCCTGCTGCCACTATACCGTGGTTCAACGTTGGGTACCCCTCAGTAGTAGTCTTTATTTTTCTTGCTAATAGACGATCTAATTTTTTGGACCAATCTCCGTTCAATAATCTAGCTTTTATTAGATTCTCTGTCAGCATTTCAAGTATAGATCGTCGTTGTAAATCTTCTTGATGTCCCCAAGCGTCATATTCAAAGAAATGATATTTACTTTTAATGTTAGGTATATTTTCTACTTGTTTTATCACGTTAGATTTACCAGTCCCCCAACCACCTTCTAATCCAATAATTCGAGGTAGAATATTGTTATTGTCTTCATTATCATTACGTTCAAAATGTAGTGCTATTAACTTTGCCAAACGCTTTTGCGAAGCACCATTGAATTTATCTGCACCACAAGGCTTGTTGTTAATAAATCGTGGGTAGTTGGGTGTTAAATTTCCTTGACTTTTCATTATGGTTAGTTTTAACGTTATTTGATATTTATAGAGGTTTAGTAATCTAGAAAGATTATATAAAGGGTCGCTAGTAACTAGAATAAACTATTAACTCCCGCCATTAGTAGTTTAAACTTTAGCTCTCTTATGTCTACGTCATATCTTTGTGCATACAGCTTACATTTTAAAGTTTTTTACACTATCTATTTTTTATTATCAATTGAATCTGACGATTTTTACAAAGGTAAGAAAAAATATCATTGTATGATTTATTTTGCTTTGTTTTCTTATTGTGAGTGCTGTTGCTGTGAAGTTTGTATTCTTTGTTTCTGAATTTTTGAGTAGCCTTTTTGGGAAGTGGTTATATGGGGGGTGCGACAAGCGTGAAAAAAATGTCGAAGGTCTAATGGTTGGGGTATTTAAGAGATTAACTTAATGTTGTTCCAAAAAGTGTGTGATTTTGAGGATAGAAAGTTATTTATTACAACTATCAGGGGCGCGGAAAGCGACTGAACAATGATTGTTTTAAAATATTTCATCGCTTGTCGCGCACCTTAAGATTCAACCCTTATGATCATCAAGATATTTTTGATCTCCGTGATTTTCTCACAGTTCTTTCACAAAAGTTTTAGATATTTGAATAGTTGGTATTTTATAACTGTATACTAACTAGAAGTATTATTTGATTTCCTGGATGTCGAGAAGTTTAGCTTCGAACTGTCGTTGGTTATCCAAGTCGTATTGGAATTTCGACTCATAAGCCGCCTTGAAACGTTTGACTCCTGGGGTTTTGCTGGTAGCTTGATAGAGTTGATATGCCTCTTCAAGGAGAGCTTCATTGATAGGTTTATCTATTGAAGCATAAACTGTTCGTTTACAAGCGATGATTGAATCAGCAGGGAATTTAGAGATTCTCTCAGCTAACTTATCCACAAACTCATCAATTTTGTCACTGTCAATTGCACGGTTTACTGTTCCTATTCTCTCCGCTTCGTCAGCATCAAAATCACGAGCTCCAAGAATTACTTCTAAAGCTCTACCTAAACCACATTGGCGCGCCATACGTGATGCACCACCACCACAAGGTAAGATGCCCATACCTACTTCCATTTGCATAAATATTGCCTTGCCACGAGCTGCAAAACGCATATCGCAAGCCAAGGCAAATTCGTGACCACCACCACGTGCGAAACCCTCAATTTTGGCGATTGTAGCCTGTGGAAGTTCGCTAATACGCTCACAAACCTTTTGTAGGTATAATAATTCAACTTTGTCGCGTGGTACAGCCTCAGTAGAGAAATCTTTAAGAACTTCAATGTCGAAGTGAGCAATAAAGAATTCAGGTACATTTGATTGAAATATGACAACTTTGATGTCGCGATCGCCCTCTAACTGCTCTGCAAGTTTATTTAAGTCGTCGAGCTGTGCGATGCTCTGAATGTTGATTGGAGGTTGATTGAAAGTCACTGTTAGCACTCCGTTTTTAGCCTCAGCTAAGAATGTTGTAAAATTTGAATAAGTCATAATTTAAAATGTTTTGAAGTTGAGGAGTTCTAATATTTGGTTTTATACAATTCTGTATTTGTGAAAATTCAAAATAGCAACTTGTAAATAAAAATGTATTAAAATCAAATTATTAAAAGACCCCAGTTAATAATGTTACGATGGCTTATCAATATATGTGCCTAATGTATAAATATTTCTGGTGAGGGTGACCCATAAGTACCCACAATAAACAATCAACCCCTGCTACACGCTATGTAACAGGGGTTGATTGTTTTGTTTCTAACCTTTTGAGCCACCCTCTTCTAGTAATCGAATAAAACCAATTATTCGAACTTCCCTTAATTGCTACGGCACAATATTTGAAATTATTTTACACTACTTAAATCAAAAATTAAATATTATGACACTTGCTATAATATCACTTACCTTGGCTGTTGTTTCAGCTACTATAATTGCGTATGACCTTCGTAAGAATCCCCTGTCTATGAGGATTATGAATATTGTTTGGATTCTTACTGCTCTTTGGGCTTCTGTTTTTGGATTGATTGCTTATTGTTGGTTTGGAAGAGAGAAGAAGATGGAGAGTATGAAAAGTATGAATATGGCAGGAGGTATGTCGATGAAGATGGATATGCCTATGAAAGCTAAATGGCAATCTGTTACTCTTTCTACTTTGCATTGTGGAGCAGGATGTACACTTGCAGATATTGTAGGTTCTTTAGTTTTGATTATAATTCCAATGACCTTAGTTGAAGGTTGGGTATTTACTTATGTTTTGGCTCTTGTAATAGGTGTGTATTTTCAGTTTGTAGCAATAAAAGAGATGAATAACCTTCCCACTTCCATAATCATCAAAAAGGCATTAAAGGCTGATTTTCTATCTCTCACAGCGTGGCAGTTAGGAATGTATGGTTGGATGTATCTTTTGATATTTCAGTTTAAGTGCCTAGCACCTCACCAAAGCCTAAACTGGGATTTTTGGTTCGCTATGCAACAGGCTATGTTGGCAGGGTTTATTTTGGCTTTACCTATGAATTATGTCTTGATTAAAATAGGAATTAAAGGCGGAATGTAATTTTGTACATTACGCCTGATTTTCTTTAGGGGGTATGTAATTATCCTATATGTTAATGTAGCTTCTATTAAAAATGCCCTTGCAACTGTACGTTACAAGGGCAAATCTATTTATTGTTTATAATATTTATTTTTCAGGAAATGTGAAAAATGTAGGCTGTTATTTGGAAATCCCTCCAAACTACCGAAACAAAAATCTATTCTTCGTCAATTTTGTCAGATACTAGGATTCTACCACAGTACTCACATACGATAATTTTTTTGCTGATTCTAATATCAAGCTGTCTTTGAGGAGGTATTTGGTTAAAACAACCGCCACATGCTTTACGTTTAACGCTAACTACAGCAAGGCCATTTTTCATACCACCACGAATATTATTATATGAAGTAAGTAATTTTTCGTCAATGATAGAAGATTTCTTAGTTGCCTGAGCTGTAAGTTCTGCAATTTCTTCAGAAGTCTCAGCATCTATAGTTTCTAGCTCTTTAAGTTTGATATCTAAATCTATTTTTCTTTCGCTTAAAGAGTTTTTAGTGTCTTCTATTCTTCTTTTTTTAGCTTTAGCCTCAGCATTAGACTCTTTGATGTGTTTTTCAGCAAGTTCAATTTTAAGGTTCTCTAATTCTATATTTTTCTCTAAAGCATCATACTCACGATTGTTACGTATGTTGTTTTTTTGCTCTTCTAATTTGCTAATTTTTATCTTAGATATCTCAATGTTCTCTTTGTTACCTCTTACATTTTTAGTAAGTTCTTCAACTTCTGAGGTAAGTTTTTTGATACGTGTTTCAATACCTTCAATTTCGTCTTCTAGATCTTGAACCTCATAAGGAAGCTCGCCTTTAATGCGGTTTATCTCGTCTATTTTTGAATCTATTTGTTGTAACTCATAAAGAGCAACAATTTTGTCTTCAATAGTGATTTCGCTGCTGTCAGCTCCTTTTTTACTTGATGTCGCCATTATATATTTTTTTAAAAGATAAACTATATCGTTAAACTTGTGGGAACTTATAAAACGCCCCTTGTTTTAATGTAAATGCTAAACTCCTATTAATTCAGTGTTATATGTAATTAACAGGACTGCCATTGTCTATATCTATGCAGTCCGCAAAGGTACTAAATTTTTTTGTAACTATATCATAAAAAATGTCAATAATAAATTTTTCGCTTTCAAAATGCCCTATATCCATTATCATAATCCTATCGTTAGGAACTTGAAAATCATGATATTTAAAATCTCCTGCAAGGTAAATATCTGCATTTGAAGTTATTGCATTTTTTATGAAAGGTGCACCACTACCGCCACATATTGCTACACGTCGAATAGGTTTTTCTGTTTTTTTTGAGTAGCGAACATAGGGAATATCTAAACTTTCCTTTACATGAGCTGCAAAATCTTCAAATTCTGTATCTTCTATCTCACCTACAACTCCTAAGCCATAATCGTTACGGTTTATCTGAAGTTCAAAAAGGTCAAATGCTACTTCTTCATAAGGATGAACTCTCTTTACGGCATTAATCACAGCATTTAACTTGCCAAGAGTAACAATAGTCTCAAATTTCACTTCTTCCTCTGTGTGAGTTTTGTTAAACTGTCCTACATAAGGATTAGCACCTTCTAAAGCGCGGAAAGTACCCTTGCCTTCAGAGGTGAAACCACAACATTCATAATTACCAATTCTGCCTGCGCCTGCTGAAAATGCAGCCTCCTGAACCTGCTCTATATGTGATAGGGGAGTGAAAAAAGCAAGTTTTCTTAGTTTTTCGTCGCTAGGTACTAGTATAGAAATATTTTTAAGACCTAATTTCTGTGCTAAAGCAAAACTTACACCTCCATATGCATTGTCAAAGTTAGTATGCGCTGAGTAAATAACTAAGTTATTTTTTATGGCTGAAAGCATAACTTTCTCAGTCGTATTCTTACCTGTTAACGATTTTATACCGCTAAATATTAGAGGATGATGAGAAATAATAAGGTTAAACCCTTTTTTTATTGCTTTATTTACAGTCTCTAACGTCACGTCAAGGCATAAGACTATACCTGTGGCCTCTAAGGATGTATCTCCAACTTGCACACCACAATTATCCCAATGCTCTTGCAAAGAGAGAGAAGCAAAAGACTCCAATTCATTAATAATATCTTTTATTTTCATTTTTTGTTAATGTATAAAGGTTCAGACTCATCATCGTCTAGAAGTAGTAAAATCTCCGAGAGCATAGATTGCACATTATGCAACTTGTCAATTAAAATTATGTTGCTATCAATTTTGGAACGATTTTTCTTAAGATATATCTGAGCATCTTTAAGATGAATGCCACGTTCTTTTACAAGATTATATATTTTTTTTATATTTTCAACATCCTCAGATGTATAAAAGCGATTTCCTTTTTTATTAGTCTTGGGTTTTAAGATGTCGAAATAATTAGACCAATGTCTTATAAGTGAGACGTTAACATCAAACATTTCTGCAACCTCACCTATAGGATATAATAACTTTGTATTTTTTTTATCATTTTCGTGGTACACTGTAACTTTTTTTTGTAAATTTGTAGCAAATATAATGAAAATTTCTTTTTCCTGCTAAAAATAAATTAATTATGAGTATTATTATTACTGGCAAAGTCGTTGAAGGTAGTAAAATCGGCACTTTCATTGGGTATCCAACAATAAATATCCCTATTGATTCAATAATAAAAATTACTAACGGTTCGTATTTCGTTTCTGTAGTTATTGAGGGTTTCAACTATAAGGGTTTAGCTAATATAGGTACACGACCTACAGTTAGTGATAACATTGATCGTTTCTTAGAAGTCTACATCTTAGACTATAACGGAAATGCCTATGGGAAAACTGTATCCGTAAAATTACAGAAATTTATTCGTCCAGAAGCTAAATTTGATTCTGTTGATGAACTTAAACAAGCTATAGAAGGAGACTTAAAAATTGTGATGACTTACGCGGAATAATATTAGGGAACTTCTAAGATCCAATTTTTAGAAGTTCCCTATAAGTTAAACCAAGGTTGCTAAACACAACTTATACAATAGGCGTGCACCTACATTAGCATCCCATTCACTTTCGTCGCAAGGAGTAACCTCGGTAAGGTCAAACCCAACAATGGTGCGTCCACTTTTTACTAGCTCATGTATTAATATTACAGCTTCATTAAAACTTAGTCCGCCTGGAACTGGAGTTCCTGTAGAAGGGCAGTTGTCAGGAGTTAATCCATCAATGTCAAAACTGATGTGTACATTCTGAGGAAGTTTATCTATGATGTTCTTACATATTGTTAACCATGTTGTGCCATTGCTTTTTTCTTCTGCTATCGTAAGGTCATAGAAAGTTTCTATTTTGTCGTTAGAATCTATAAGTTGAGCTTCCTGTTCACAGAAGTCACGTATCCCTACTTGGACTAACTTGCCAAGTTTAGGTATTTTGTTTATAGCATTATACATTATTGAAGCGTGAGAATACTTAAAACCTTCGTAAGCCTCACGCAAATCAGCATGTGCATCTATATGCAATATACCAACATTCTCATATTTCTCACATATAGCTTTAAATAAACCTAGAGGTGTTGAGTGATCACCGCCTACAAGACCTACAATTTTATTTTTCGCTAACCATTCCTTAGATGTTGTATACACATAATTATTTAGTTCTTCGGAAGCAGCATTTATTTTTTTTATTCTCTTTTGTAGAGCTTCACTACATTGAGGTATACCTTCAGAAAGAGCAGTTATTACTTTTTTAGCATCTTTGCGAAGTGTAGAACTAGTCTCTATTATATTTTCTTCTATAGGTAGTGTGCCTATACCTTTCTCATAAGCGTTTTTATAGTGAAAGTCATATAAATCTATTTGCTCAGAGGCTTCAACAATAGCATCAGGAGCTAGTGAGGTGCCACCGCCGTAAGATGTAGTAACCTCCCAAGGTACAGATAGTAAAACTAACCTACTTTGATCGAGAGTGTAGGGAAGTGCAAAATAATTACCATTGGTAATAGATATGTCATTAGGATCAAAAAACATTATATATTGATTTAAAATTGATTATTCAGTTTTAGTGTTGTGTATGGGCGCTTTTGTATAGAGACCATTTACGCAAATATATAAAATATTGAGAAAAAATAAAATTATTATGCTAATATTTTTAATATTAATATAAATACATTATTTTTGCAGATTATAAAAAATGTTTTAATATTATGGAGTTAGAAGCAATTGTAAGTCAAATATTGCCTATGCAGTCAGGAACTTCTGCAAGAGGTAACTGGTCAAGTCAAGATGTTATTTTTGAAATTCCTGCTGAATTCAACAATAAAATCTGTGTGACTTTTAGGAATGATAAAATGAGTGAGATTACCTCACTAAATATAAACGATAAGGTGAAGGTTCACTTTAATATTTCGTCTCGTGAGTGGAATAGTAGATGGTATACATCCCTAAACGGTTGGAGAGTAGAAAAAGCTGTTGTAGCACCAAGTCAAAATGACTTTGTTGCTCCTGTTGCTGAGGCTCAACCACCTTTAGAATCTTACTCTTCTGACTCAGAGTCGGCATCAGGTAACGATTTGCCTTTTTAAGAAAATACAAATAAAATAACAATTTATAAACAATTAATTTAGACGTATTCTGAGCTTTAAGTTAACTTCTAAAATTGGATTTTAACGTTTTTGAATTTATAAGTTTCGTCTTTGTGCTTTTCAAAATGTGCTATTAACTATTATGCTATTTTTTGAAAACTCCAAATTTTAAACCGAATAAAACCAATTATAGAACTCTCCTTTAAGTTCGGAAGTAGTATTTTACAAAAAACAAAATGAAAAAAATTAAAAGTGCGTTAATCTCTGTATTTTACAAAGATGGATTAGATGAGATAGTAAATACATTAGCTGCAAACGGAGTTACGATATATTCAACAGGAGGTACTTTATCTTTTATTGAAAGTTTAGGTCATAAAGCTGTAGCTGTAGAGTCTTTAACAAGCTACCCTTCAATTTTAGGAGGTCGTGTTAAAACTCTTCACCCTAAAGTTTTTGGAGGTATCCTTGCACGTAGAGCTAATGAAACAGATAATGCACAACTAGCTGAGTATGAAATTCCAGAAATTGACTTAGTAATCGTTGACTTATATCCTTTTGAGCAAACTGTAGCTTCAGGTGCTGAACACCAAGCTATTATTGAAAAAATAGACATAGGTGGTATCTCTTTGATTAGAGCAGCAGCTAAAAATTATAAAGATGTAGTCATCGTTTCTTCTCAAGATCAATATTCTGAATTATTAGAACTTCTTAAAACTCAAGATTGTTCAACAACAGAACAAAATAGACGTCGTTTTGCAGGTCTTGCATTTAATGTAAGTTCTCATTATGATTCAGCAATTTTCAATTATTTTAACATCGAAGAAGGTATTGATACATTAAAAGTTAGTGTAAATAATTCAACTTCTTTACGTTATGGAGAAAACCCTCACCAGAAAGCATCTTTCTTTGGTGACTTAAACGCTATGTTCGAGAAAGTTAATGGTAAAGAGATTTCTTATAACAACATGTTAGATATTGATGCTGCTATTAGTTTAATTTCTGAATTTGAAGAAACAACTTTTGCTATCTTAAAACACAATAATGCTTGTGGTGTAGCATCTTCTACAACGCTTCTTGAAGCATGGAAACGTGCTCTAGCTGGAGATCCTATTTCTGCATTCGGAGGTGTTTTAATTTGTAATGCTGAGGTTGATGTAGACACAGCTACAGAGATAAACAAACTATTCTTTGAAGTTATCCTTGCCCCTTCTTATAGCGAAGAAGCATTAGCTGTTCTTAAATCTAAAAAGAACCGTATTATCCTTATCTTAAAAGATACTACACGTTCAAATGTACAAGTTCGCTCTTTACTGAATGGCTTTGCAGTACAAGAAAGAGACACTAAAGTTGGTGGTATAGATACAGAACTTACAACAGTTACTACAACAGCTGTATCAGATGATAAAATCGCGGATTTAATTTTTGCAAACAAACTTGTAAAACACTCAAAAAGTAATGCTATCGTTATTGCTAAAGATGGAATGATGATATCTAGCGGTATAGGTCAAACTTCACGTGTTGATGCGCTTCGTCAAGCAATTGAGAAAGCTCAATCATTTGAATTTGATTTAAATGGTGCCGTTCTAGCTTCTGATGCATTCTTTCCTTTTGCTGACTGTGTTGAAATTGCTCATTCTGTAGGAATTGATGCTGTTATTCAACCAGGTGGCTCTATTAATGATAAATTATCAATTGAATACTGTAACAACAATGGTGTAGGTATGGTATTTACTGCTTTACGTCACTTTAAGCACTAATCAGACTTTTAAAATGGGATTATTCTTTTTAAAACAAGAGATTGCGATGGACCTTGGAACGGCCAACACAATCATTATTCATAATGACAAGATAGTTGTCGACCAGCCAAGTATCGTTGCTGTCAATAGAAAAACCGGTAAGGTTATGGCTATTGGTGATAGAGCACGTATGATGCATGGTAAAACACACAGCGATATTGAGACAATACGTCCATTGAGAGATGGTGTAATTGCCGATTTTAATGCTGCCGAGATGATGATTCGCGGTATGATTAAAATGACAAAAATCAAAGGTATGTTTAACCCTTCTCTAAGAATGGTTATATGTATACCTTCTGGTAGTACTAACGTTGAAATCCGTGCTGTAAAAGACTCAGCAGAACGTGGTGGTGGACGTGAGGTGTTCTTGATTTTTGAACCTATGGCTGCTGCTTTAGGTATAGGTCTAGATGTTGAAGCGCCAGAAGGACACATGGTAATTGATATAGGTGGTGGTACTACAGAAATCGCCGTTATCTCTCTAGGTGGTCTTGTTTGTAATGAAAGTATAAATATCGCAGGTGACGTATTCACTGAGGATGTACAGTTGTATATGCGCCAACAACACAATGTGAAAATTGGTGAGCGTACTGCTGAGGAAATTAAAATAGCTGTAGGTTCTGCTGTTCCTATTCTTGAAAACCCACCAGAGGATTTCACAGTTATAGGTCACAATATTACAACAGCTCTTCCTTGTGAAGTTACTGTTTCTTATCAAGAAATTGCTTATGCACTTGATAAATCTCTTGTAAAAGTTGATGCAGCAATTATGAAAGCCTTAGAAAAAACACCTCCTGAATTGTTTAGAGATATCGTACAAAAAGGTATCTATCTAGCTGGTGGTGGTGCTCTTATCAAAGGTCTTGATAAGCGTTTAAGCGAGAAAACTAATATTCCTTTCCATATAGCTGAAGACCCTTTAAGAGCCGTAGCTAGAGGTACAGGTACTGTATTGAAAAATATAGATAGTTTTTCTTTCTTGATGAAATAGTTAGGAGTTAGGAAATAGGAGTTAGGAGCTGTAAACAGCGTTTATAATAAGACTAGTCTCTTGAGTTTCCTTTAATGAATAACATACATATATGACATAATGCAGGAGTTGTTTGGCAACTTCTGCATCGTCATTTTATGAAATTTAAATTTTACAGTATTTAGTTGCTGTATGTAAATAATTGATGTTGTGGTGCTTGTGGTGTAGTGAGTGCGTCTTGCCCCATTTAAAGATAAAAAATGTTTAGATTATTTGAATTTGTAAAACGAGTTTATGTGTTATTGTTGTTTATAGCGCTAGAGATAATAGCCTTTAGTTATTATCATAAAAGTTCTATATACACAAATGCAAAAATTGTTGTAGCAGTAAAAAGTGTTACAGGTGGTTTACAAGAGAAAATGTATGATGTTAAGTCTTTCTTTCACTTAAGAAAGGAAAATGAAAGACTTAATGAGGAGTTAAATATTGTAAAAAATAAACTTGCACAGTTAGAAGCTGATACTACTGTATTATGGACAGAATTTTACGATGCTTCATTACTTAAATATAGTTATATACCTGCAAATGTAGTAAATAATACTTATGTGAAGCAGAATAATTATATAACTATAGACAAAGGTAGAAAAGATGGAGTTGGTGAAAGTATGTCTATACTTGTTGGTGAAGATGTTGTAGGATATGTTATTACAAGTAGTGATAATTATTCTGTAGGAATCTCTTTGTTAAATACAAATTTTAAAACTAGTGGTCAAGAGATAAACAAGAAGTATACGGGAGCTATAGGTTGGAATGGAGTAGATATTACCAAGGCTACAATTTCTGAAATTCCAAAATATGCAGAAATTAATGTAGGTGATACTATTGTAACAACAAGTTTTTCATCTAAATTCCCTGAGGGTAAAAGGATAGGTATAGTTGAAGAGTTGACTTTGATAAATGCTACTTATTACAATGCCGTTATAGGTTTATTTGCAGACTTCACAACGTTAGACAATGTTAGTGTTGTGAATTTTAGAGATTATTACGAGAAGACAGAGTTAGAAAATAGTATAAAAGAAGATATGTAATTTATGGTAAGGTTTTTAGAATATTTAGCGTTATTTATACTAGTTGTTTTTTTGCAAGTATTATTATTTGACAATGTTCAGGTTACTGGATATTTAAACATTATTATTTACCCTTTATTCCTAATGGTGTTACCCTTTAACATAAATCGTACTTTATTATTATTTATGGGTGTATTGTTAGGAGTCGCAGCAGATGCTTTAAACTGCTCTTTTGGGGTATATTCTATAGTTTTTATTTTTTTAGGGTATATAAGACCTATTCTATTAAGAATTTTTGCAAAGTCTGATCTTGAAGACAGCCCTGCAATGCCTACTTCAGGAGTTATGGGTGTAGGATCTTTTTTTCAGTATTTACTTGTAATCATGTTTGTAACAATAAGTGCTGTGACTTTTCTTGAAAGACTAACATTTGACTATTTATTGACGGCCATGTATAAAATATTGATTTCAACTCTAGTGTCGTCAATTTTTATATATTTTATTCAATTACCTCTAAACAAACTTAATAAAAACACATGGTTTTAACTATAGAGAGACTTTAAGCGACTTTTAGTGATGGGTATGTTCGTGTGCTCTTTTAGCTTAAAAGGGAAGCTCTTAGACGTTCCCTATACTCTCTAATAAACAGCACAAAGTGCTTTATGGAAAGAGAAATTTCAGTAAAGATTTTTATTTTTTTAATAGGTATCATCTTTTTATCTAGGTTATTATACATACAGGTTATAGATGATAGTTATGTTGTAAACGCAGACAATAATGCTTTGCGTCATATTGTTCAGTACCCTCCTAGAGGAGCTATTTATGATAGAAATGGAGAGTTTCTAGCGCAAAGTAGTGAGGCTTACGATTTATTGGTAACGCCTCGTGAAGTTGTAGCTTTTGACACTCTAGAGTTTTGTTCTATATTTAATATAGAGAAAGAAGCCTTAATTAAGGAACTTGATAGAGCTAAGAAGATTTCACGTCATAAGTCTACAGTTATATTTAAGCAGTTTTCTAAAGAAGTAAAGTTAAGATTTGATGAATATCATTTTAAAGGCTTTTATACTCAGTATCGTACCATTCGTTATTATCCTTATAAGACAGCTGGTAACTTATTGGGGTATGTTGGAGAAGTGTCTCAGGCTTATATACAGAATAATCCCTATTATAAAAGTGGAGATTATGCTGGTATGTCAGGTGTAGAAAAATCTTATGAAGAAGTCCTAAGAGGAGAGAAAGGTGTAAAGATAGAACTGGTAAATGTTCATGGAGTGTCAAAGGGTAAATACCAAGATGGACTTTTAGATACCCTACCTAAACCTGGAGTTTCCATAGTTTCTAGTATAGATTTAAAATTACAACTACTAGGTGAGGAGCTAATGGCTGATAAGATAGGCTCTATAGTAGCTATAGAACCTGAGACAGGTGAGATTTTAGCTATGGTAAGTGCACCTACTTATAATCCTGATGCATTGATAGGGCGTGATAGAACAAAGAACTATTTAGAGCTATTGCGTAATCCACGTCGACCATTATTTAACCGAGCTGTAATGTCACGTTATCCTCCTGGTTCAACTTTTAAACTAGCCACAGGGCTTATAGGTTTGCAAGAAGATATCCTTACTGTAGATACCCAGTATCCTTGCGTGGGAGGTTATCCTATAGGACGAGGTGTTGGTTGTCATGCTCATAAATCGCCTATAGATTTTACTTATTCCATACAAACATCATGTAATGCTTATTATTGCTATGTATATAGAAATATTATTGATAATAAGAAATATGCTTCGCATAAAGAAGGGCTTGACTCTTGGCGTACTCATTTGCTATCTATGGGCTTTGGTCGTAAATTAAACTCGGACTTTAATGGTGAGTTACAAGGATTGATTCCAGATAGTGAATTTTATGATAGGATGTATAAAGGGGGACGTTGGAGCTCTTTAACAAATATCTCTAACTCCATAGGTCAAGGAGAGGTGGGTGTTACTATTTTGCAACTTGCCAATTTCATAGCTACAATTGCTAATAGAGGTCATTATATAGTCCCTCATATTATTAAAGAAATTCAAGATTCAACGTTTTCCATTAATGAGCTTTATAGAACCAAGCAATATACGGATATAGACCCTAAATATTATGAGCCAGTTGCTGAGGCCATGTACCGAGCAGTAAATGTTGAGGGTACAGGTGTTAGAGCACAGGTTAAGGGTTTGGATATATGTGGTAAGACAGGAACTGCACAAAATGGTAGTGGCAGAGACCATTCTACTTTTGCAGCTTTTGCACCGAAAGACAACCCTAAGATAGCCATTTCTGTTTATGTAGAGCATGGAGGATTTGGTGCTACAGTAGCGATGCCTATAGCGAGTCTTATGATAGAGCAGTATCTTACAGATAGCATCTCACGTCAAGATTTAAAAGAATATATTAAAGCAATGAAAATAAATTACCCACAATATGATAAAAAATAATTACTATACAGGCCGTTCAACTTCTTTGATAGAGGGGATAGACTGGATTACTGTTCTTATTTATGTAGCTTTAGTTCTACTAGGTTGGGTAAGTATTTATGCAGCCGTTTATAATGAGGAGCATAGTAGTATGTTTGATATGAGCCAGAAGTATGGTTCGCAGATAATGTGGATAGGTATATGCTCGGTTATAGGGTTGTTTTTATTGTTGTTAGATAGTAAGTATTTCTATAATTTCTCCTACCTTTTCTATGTGATAATGATACTGGTCTCCATAGGGGTTCTCTTTGGAGGGACTACAGTAAATGGTGCTAAGTCATGGATTTCTGTAGGTTCTTTTAGGGTGCAGCCTGCGGAGTTTTTAAAAGTTGCTACAGCGTTAACACTTGCTAGGTATATGAGCAATCATGGGTTTTCTATAGATAAATCTAAGGGTGTGATATCTGTTTTTGCTTTGATAGCTATACCAGCATTGGTTATTATTGTTCAAAATGACACAGGTTCAGCACTAGTTTTTGGATCTTTTCTTATTTTGTTTTACCGTGAGGGTTTAAACGGATGGTTGTATATTATTATCTTTCTTATGATTGTAATATTTATACTTTCTTTTATTATAAATCCTCTCTATCTAATTTTTTTGTTATTTCTGTTTATGGTGCTAGCAGATGTTGTGATGAACGGGAATATCATTTTAAAAATTAAGTATGTAGCAGCAGTATTATTATCTTTTTTGTTTTTCAAAGGAGTTGATTTAGTACTTTCATTAAATATTCGAAGTGAATATTTGTTATTGTTTGTAATATCTTTATCTTTAGTTTTTGTAGTGTATTACATGTATAAGATGCAACTGCAAAATATGATATTGTCTATATTTATTTTTATAGGATCATCCTTGTTTTTGTTTTCTGTAGATTATATATTCAATTCGGTAATGAAGATACATCAACAAAAACGTATATTGGATTTATTGGGACTAGAGAGTGATGTTAAAGGTTGGGGTTATAATGTTAATCAATCCAAAATTGCTATTGGTTCGGGAGGTTTTAGTGGAAAAGGCTTCTTGCAGGGTACACAAACAAAATATGACTTTGTACCTGAACAAAGTACAGACTTTATTTTTTGTACTATAAGTGAAGAGTGGGGCTTTTTAGGAAGTTCGTTAGTTGTAATTCTTTTCGTTGCACTTATTGTGAGGCTTATGCAACTGGGTGATAGACAGAATGATGCTTTTGGTAGAGTATATTGCTATGGAGCAGCTTCAATATTTACTTTCCATGTGCTGGTAAATATAGGTATGACTATAGGTGTTATGCCTGTGATAGGTATTCCTTTACCTTTCTTTAGTTATGGAGGTTCTTCGTTGTTAGCTTTTACAGTTTTATTATTTATTGCTGTAAAGCTGGACAGTGACAGAAGTGGTACAATGAATAATTTTTATAGATAAATCTTGTTTTATTTAAAAAAAAATATTTATCTTTAAGAACTTTCTTGTTTAAGGTAAAATGATACTTTTTGTTGTAATTTGTTGGTATTATTTGACTTATGTAAGAAATTTGATTGTAAAATTTAATTTTAAAGATGAGTATTAAAATAGACAAATCGTCAAAGTGCGCTGTAATTGGCTACGGTAGTTGGGGAACTGCTATTGTGAAGATATTGCTCGAAAATGAGAGTAATGTCGCGTGGCATGTTCCTAACACTCATATTTCTGCACATTTGAAAGAGTTTAATACAAACCCTAAATACCTTAGGAGTGTACATTTTGACACTTCAAAGTTGCTTATATCGTCTTCTATAAACAAAGTTGTTAAGAGTGCTGATATAATTATCTTTGCTACACCTTCGGCTTTTTTAGTGAAAGTATTAGAGAGGCTGAAGACCCCTTTGGATAAAAAGTTTATAGTGTCAGCGATAAAAGGTATTATTTCTGAGAAACACCAAACTGTTGCGGAATATTTTAAAGAAAATTATAATTTGTCTTTTAATCAAATAGGTATAGTTACAGGTCCTTGTCATGCTGAGGAGGTTGCAATGCATCGTTTGTCGTACTTAAACATAGTTACGCCTGATGCAGATAATGCTAAGATTCTTTCAGAGAAGTTTACAACACCTTTTATTATAACTAATACTCAGACTGATGTTTATGGAGTAGAGTATGCTACAGTATTAAAAAATATTTATGCTATAGCTGTAGGGATTTGTCATGGCCTTGGTTATGGAGATAATTTTATGGCCGTATTGATAGCTAATACTATGAGAGAGATGGCACGTTTCGTCTCAGAAACGTACCCTTATGACAGAGATTTAGATACATCGCCTTATTTGGGAGATTTGCTAGTAACTTCTTATTCTCAATTTAGCCGCAATCGTTCTTTTGGAGCTATGATAGGTAAGGGGTATTCTGTAAAGAGTGCTCAGATAGAGATGGATATGGTTGCTGAGGGTTATTATGCTAGTCGATGTATACACAAAATTAATAAAACTAAAAATGTAGAAATGCCTATAGCAGATACAGTTTACCGTATACTTTATGGGCGTGCTAATGCACAAAAACAATTTAAGGTCCTTACTCTAAAATTAAAATAAGTAAGGTTTCATATAGATTCAATTACTAATAAATTTAAATAGAAAAATGATTAAATTAACAGTTGCTTTAAATAAAGTTTATAACTTTATTCCTAAGATGGAAATAGCAAAAGATGCAAAACAATTTGAAAGTTTTAACGAAGCGTTACACAATGGTACATGTAAAGGTAATGACTTCTTAGGTTGGGTAAATCTTCCTTCTTCTATAGATCCTAATGATCTTGCTGATATTAACGCTACAGCAGCTAAATTAAAAGCTAATTCTGAGTTTGTTATCGTTATTGGTATTGGAGGTTCTTATTTAGGAGCTAAGGCAGTTATCGAAGCGTTAGGTAATAGCTTTGATGCTTACAAAAAAGAAAGAGACACTCCAGCGGTTGTTTTTGCAGGTCAAAATATTAGCGAAGATTACACTCAAGAACTTATCGACACAGTAAAAGATAGAGATTTTTCTGTTGTAGTTATCTCAAAAAGTGGTACTACTACAGAACCTGCTATTGCTTTTAGAATCTTCAAAGAAATGCTTGAAGAAAAATATGGTAAAGCTGGTGCAGCAGAACGTATCGTAGCAGTTACTGACCGTAGTAGAGGTGCTCTTAGAGAGTTAGCAACTACTGAAGGTTACAAAACTTATGTTATTGACGACAATATCGGAGGTCGTTTCTCAGTGTTAACTCCTGTAGGTTTACTTCCTTTAGCTGTTGGTGGTGTTGATATCAATGCTCTTGTTCAAGGTGCTATCGCTATGGAAAAAGCTACTGATCCTTCAGTTAAATTCGACGACAACGTATCTATGCAATACGCAGCAGCTCGTACTGCTCTTTATAATAGTGGTAAAAAAATTGAGCTTTTAGCTTCTTTTGAGCCTAAGATGCAATATGTAAACGAATGGTGGAAACAACTTTACGGAGAAAGTGAAGGAAAAGACGGTAAAGGTCTATTCCCTGCAAGTGTTGTATTCTCGTCTGACTTACACTCTATGGGACAATACATCCAAGATGGTGAACGTTCTTTATTCGAGACTATTGTTACTGTTAAAAAACCTCATAATAAAGTAGTTATAAAATCAGATGCTGCAAACCTTGATGGTCTTAACTTCCTTACAGGTCGTAGAATAGGTGATGTTAACTACATGGCTGAGCTTGGTACTACTTTAGCTCACGTTGATGGTGGTGTTCCTGTTGTTAATGTTACTATCGAAGAGTTAAGTGCTTATTCTATTGGTGAGCTTATCTACTTCTTTGAAAAAGCATGTGGTATTAGTGGTTTAGCATTAGGTGTTAACCCATTTGACCAACCAGGTGTTGAGGCTTATAAAGCTAACATGTTTGCTTTACTTAACAAACCAGGTTTTGAAGCACAAAGTGAAGCTATTAAAAAACGCATAGAAACTAAGATATAATATTGATGCTCATCGAGCATTAGCTTAGGCAAAACCAAGAGACAAACAGAACTTTTCATGTATGTGGGAAGTTTTGTTTGTCTCTTTTTATGAGAAAGACCCGTTACAGTGTAGGAAATAGTATCTTGCGCCATTTGGCACAAGATACCAGTTTTGTTCGCCCAGCATGGGCGAACTCTAACGGGTGTAAGTCCCGAGCGTGCCCTGATAGTGGGAAGCGCA
>JAWXTP010000033.1:0-26423 GCA_044433415.1 Rikenellaceae bacterium | reverse complement strand
ATGATGCTCTAGACCTTCAGGAACGCAATTACAAAATTAGTGATTATTACAAACAAGAAGCTAATCAATTAGCAAAAGAGGAATCCTCAAAACAAAGAAAATCACAAGAAGTTATACAGCGACTTAAGAATATAGAAAATCAAGAACAACGAATTTACGATGAAAAACAAAGCGAAGCCAAACGTCAACATGAATTAACTTTACTAAATGACAAAAACAATTTTACAGCTTCTGAAAATGAGAAAAATAGAAAATTAGATTACTACAAAACAGACAAAAATAGCAAGCCTGAAAATTACACATCTTTGATTATAGAAGATGCAGTTAGTGGTAAAAGTGTTGCAGTTCCAAAATCTTATTGGCAAACAGCTAAAAATAAATTACTGAAAGATTCCGCATTTATTAATAAATTATCTGTTATAAAAGAAGATTTAGGAACTGGTTATTTTAATGATTATATAGACAGCGAAATTTGCCAAATGTACCAACAGCACCTTATTGATATGAACGCTAAGACACAAAGTCCAAACACTACCCCATACCGTAATTATCAGCTTCCACAAAATTCGCAGGCTCAACAACAATTAACACAACCTACATCATTTTATTCACCCACTACAAAAGCATCAAAAACTGAAACTGACAGCTTAATGCAAAATTGGAAAAATTTAATAGACTAGCATGGAAAAGGAAAAACAATTAAACAGCATTCAAGATAACACACTAAGAACATTAGGGAATACTGCACTTACCCCATACGCTGAGCAGTTAAGCGGAGAACCTAAGTTGCTTAGTCACGAAGAGTCACGAGACAACTATATCAAGAAACTAGAAACACAAGTAAACGCTATGCGTTCTGCTGGTGCTAGCGTTGCTGAGCTGAGTAAAGCAGGAGACACTGCAATTGCACTTTACAATGAGCGTAAAAAACAAGGTAAATATATATTTTCAGACGACCAACTTCTTGAATCAGCTTTTGGTAAACATTACGCCATCATTCAAGAACCGACACCCCAAGGTGAATGGGCTGATTTATATGCAATTCGTGCAGCAAACAAACGTAATAAAGAAGCCTTAGCAACAGTGCGTGCAGATTATGACAGTGAATTAAAAAAAGAACCTCGTCAATTTATAACAACACAAGAAATCGGATTTGCGCCTAGGTCCTTAACTCAGCCTAGAAAGCAATACCAGATGCAACAAGAACTTGACGTATTAAAAGGATTAGAAGCTAAATCAGACCTTAGCGCAAAAAAAGCTGAAGGTAGCAAAGGTTTTTTAAAAGACTTATATACGTCTGCTACAGCACGCCCTACAAAGGATAACCTTACGCTTGGTTGGTCAGAAATCGACAAAGAATCTGCACTTTATAACGTATTAAAAAAAGCATCTAAAACTCCTGAAAAACTTAGCGATGCAGAAAAGTTAATAGTACAAATGTCTCATGACAATCAACTAGCCGAAAACTTTAACGCCACTTATGACCGTAATACAATCGCTCATCAAGCTGGGGAAGCTATGTCTTACATGCCCGATTTTATAGTCCCTGCAATTGCCACAGGTGGCATTGCTAACAGTGTTCAAACGGGACTAAAAGCAGGTATAAAAACAGGAGTAAAAAAAGCTGTTGGTCCTACAATCAGCAAATTAGGTAATGCTGCCTTAGAGATGGGCGTTAGAGGTGCTATTACGCCTTTAGCAATGTCTTCTACTCCTGTTAATGCATTAGATAGACTACAAGATGATTACAACGTCATTCCATCTAACAATGGTGTTACTGTCAAAAAAACAGGAGATACAAGCGCATTAGAAGCTATTGCAAAAGGTTATGCTAGTAATGTTGCAGAAGCTAGTTCAGAGTATGCAGGTGGCGTTATTAGTACTGGTTTAGGCACAGTAGGCAAAGGCTTAGGCTTAGCTTTAAGTAAAGTTTCTCCTAGAACAATGGGAAAACTAGCTACCTTAAACAACAATGTTGCATCTTATGCAAAAAAAGGCATTACCTCAAAGGTAGGTAACCTTTACAAACGTATAGGTATGGACGATATGTTAAGTGAATCATTAGAAGAAAATGTATCTGCCGTATTAGACCCTATTCTTACAGGTGAGTTCGAGCGTTTAGGTGATTTAACCTGGGATGATGCTCTTAACACATCACTAGTTGCAGGTGTTGCATCATTACCTTTTGCAGGAATCAAAGCTACATCTAACATTATTGATATTGCAAAAGCTAAACAACAAACAAAAAGATACAATACTCAGGCAAACGCTCACCTTCTAAAGATAGAAGATGAAAATTTGCGTAATAACCTATCATCATTATTAGATGAGGGATTAGGTTTCACAGAAACTAACACAAAAGTTAATGAGCTTTTAAAACCTCACCAAAATAACAACGGCACTTTACCTACTGGTCTGCAAGCAAATGTACTTGCATATATTGCTAACCGTTCAAATGCTGATGCTATAAATGGAGCTACTGAAAGTGCAGAAGCTGCACAGCTTTACAATAGCCTTAAGTCTGATAATGTAGCTAAATGGGAAAGCCAAACATACAAAGGTGACACTAGCGAAGGCAGGTATATAGCAACCGATCAAGACGGCAAACAATACCTTGTGCTTAATGAAGATATCATTGGGTCTAAAACGAATTTTACAGTACAAGATACTGAAGGAAATATAAGTATTATACCCGAATACCAATTAAATATAATTCATCATCAATCACAAAATGATTACCTTGAAAATTTTGATGCTGAATTTAAACAAAAATATCCTCAACAATGGGAAATTCTTAACGATTCATCTCAAACTAACACTCAACCTGCTAGCAAGGTGCAATCTGATGTTAATTTACAAAAGATAGAGGATGAAAATTTGCGTAATAACCTATCATCGTTATTAGATGAAGGATTAGGCTTCACAGAAACTAACGCTAAAGTTTATGAACTGCTAGAGCCTTACCGAGATATTAACGGCGCTTTGCCTACTGGTTTACAAGCAAACGTACTTAGGTATATAGCAAACCATTCAAATGCTGATGCTATTAATAAACCTACAGAAGGTACCAAAGCCACACAATTTTACAACAATCTCAAAGCTGAAAACGTTGCACAATGGGAAAAACTAACTTATAAAGGTTCCGCTAATGAAGGCCAATATACAGCAACTGACCAAGACGGCAAACATTATTTTGTACTAAATGAAGATATAATTGGGGCGAAAACACATTTTACTGTACAAGATACAGAAGGGAATGTAAGTGTTATACCTGCACAACAATTAAATATAATTCATCATCAATCACAAAATGATTACCTTGAAAATTTTGATGCTGAATTTAAACAAAAATATCCTCAACAATGGGAAATCCTTAACGATTCATCTCAAACTAACACACAAACTGCTAACAAAGTACAACCCAATAAGGTATTAACAACAATTCCTAAAAATTACAGAGGTAATATTACATTAACGGATGGGCGCACAGGTCAAGTCATTGGGGAAAGCAACGGTAGTTACCAGGTAGTAATTGAAGATGATAATAATATTGATACTGGCGGTTATGTTGAAAATGTAACTTTTGCGAATATTGCTTACATTGGCAATAAGCCTATTAAAAACACTCCTGCACAGGGAAATAACAGCACGCAGAATAACACAACAATTACACATAACAATGAAGAAGAATCACCTAAGCAATTGTCAAATCAAAAAACAATTAATTTTCCACGTGACACTGATGGTAATATCAATTACACTGCTATTACTGACGTTAATTTATTTGTAAGTGGCCTAGAAAGTGAGTTCTCAGATACTGAGGTGACTGAGGTGATTAACGAGTACATTGCAGATTGTGACAAAAGGCTTAAAAACGCTAACCGTATTGAAGATGTAGCAAATAGGGCACGTACAAAAATAAAAATACGTAAAGAAAAAGAATTTTACAATACTGTAAGTTCAGCAATCACAGAGAAGAATAAAATTAATAGACGTGTTACATATAACACTGCAAAGATAACAAACAACGAAAATACTCACGTCTCTCATAATAAAAACGAAGAAGAAAAAATAAATGATGAAATAAATGATGATTCGGAAAGTAATAACACATTCTTGGAAAAACCTAAAAATTCGACACGTGTAAGAAAGATGTTAAATAAAGTAATTGCAGGTTATACAGCAGGTTCAGATAAGGCTTTGATAAAATTTATCTCTATAGCGTTTAAAGGTAAATATAAAGGCGATGGTTACTATATCAATTTCACAACACCTAAAGGCCCTATCACTATACGATTGTCAGACACTAAAGCAAATCACAAATCATTTGCAGATAAAAACACACAGGCGAATTTAAGTATTGTCATTGAGAAATACAAAACTAATTTTAGCACTTCAGACAACGTCCTTTCCGAAGTTGTTTACAAATCGCCAAAAACAAAGCAAGAAGCCAACGAACTTGCAGAAACACTGTTACGTTGCATAAATAAAACTTTGTATTCAGGCATATATGTAGATGATTCGAGGCTTGCGACAATATCTCCTGCACCTATTACAGAAGCCAAAGAAGACAAACTACCTTATCCTAAAGAAGACGAAAACGGAATTATTTATTTTGATATAGATAAAGACTATGAAGACAAAGCAACTATAAGTAATGCTCCCTTTAACCCTGTAACAGAACAAAAGGCTACAGCCCCAATAAGTGGAATCATAGGCGATAACATTTTACAAAAGTGGGAAAGTGCTAAAAAAGAAGTTGGCAAAGATGATGTTTTTATATTACCTAACGGAGAATCTTTAAATGGCAAATGGGTAATTACGGAAGCCCAAAGTGTAACACCTTCACACGATGCTCATACTTTACAACCTACTAACGGCTTCCCTCTTACCGAAGACGGCAAAAATGTAAATGATAATGATTACACAAATAAACGCACAGCGATTGTTACAATGGCGCAAGATTATGATGCAAGAGCTATTACTAATCCTGTTATTGTGCAAGGTGGAATTGTGCTTAGTGGTAATAATCGCACTATGTCAGGCATTTTAGCAAGTGAACAAGATAGAGATGCTAAATACATAGCACACCTTTACCGAAAAGCCACAGAAAAAGGTTTTACATCTGAACAACTAGAAGGGTTTGAACATCCTCGTTTGGTTTTCGAAGTTGACGAAGCATCCCAAATGCCCTTAACAACGGCTACCTTTGCTAAGTTTAATTTGGCGGAATCTAAACGTAAATCACCAGTTGATAAGGCTATTGTAGCAGGTAAAATTTTAACCAGTACTCACATCAATCAAATAGGGTCAATTTTAGATGAATTTGACAGTTTAGGAGAGTTATATAAAAATAGTGGTGCACAACAAAGTATTATTGATATTGCAAAAAATGCAGATTTAATAAACGATAATGATATTGTTGAATTACTTGATGGTGGAGCTTTAACAGATGCAGGTAAATCTTTTGTAGAAAGTTTACTTGTAGGGTCTCTTCTTACTGAGCAAAATGTAAGGCTTTTGAATCAACAGGGCATGCGCCAATATAGAAAAAAAATCGTATCTGCCATCATGCCTTTAACACTAAATAAAAAACTTAAAGAAAATATAATAGATGATTTAAATTTAGCAATTACATACATCAAGGAAGCACAGGATAACAATATGACCTTAGATGAATTATTGTTACAAATAAATGCTTTTAACTCAAATGCTTACGATATTAATGCTGTATTTGCAGCTTTATTACTAGAAGAAAAAACAGCAACTTTTAAAAAGAATATCACCACTTTAACCAATTTACTAAAAGAAGATACACCTAGTGTGTTTAGTGGTAAAAAAATCACAAAACAAGAAATTTATGGAGAACAAGAACAACAATTTACTGATGCTCAAAGAAGAACTCTGGAACTCACACGTCAACAAAATAAATTTGCTACCGAACAAACCCAAACAGATGCTTACAATACTGTACAAGGGCGCGCAGACGATGCAGAAAGCGGAGCTATTGATAAACCTAATGCTATTACTTCATCTACCACTGAAACATATGTAAATAACAGTGACAGCGATACGGATGTTCGCTTTAAAGAAAAAAAAGCACCGCTAGAAAATAGCGATACTAAAAGCTACCCCTCATCTTTGGACGGCACAGTTGACGGGAATCCTGATGTGAGTAGTAATACACAGCCTGATGGTACACCTCTCCCGAACTCCAGCAGTACCGTATATTCCGCAAAGTTACAAAAAAAAGCCACAGAATCAAAAGCAAGGATAAGAAAAATACTAAATAAAGGGATAGACTATTCGGAAATTACCAGTACTCAAGCTATGTTTAAATCTATGACAAAAATCATAGGTTTGATACCTAACAAAAAACACAATAGTTTTTATTCTGAGTTTGCTACTCCCAAAGGGGCTGTTACTATAAGATTATCAAATCATAAAGCTGACGGAAATAATTTTGTTCAGAATGATTCAGACGAAAATTTAAGTGTCGTTATAGAATCTAATCGCAGGTCACCTAAAGATTCTTCTACTCCATACACAGAATTTGTGTATCAAGTACCTGCAGGCGGTGCAGAAAGCATTTCTATTGTAGAATCAATTTTGAAAGGGGTTTACTCTGTCCTGGATGGTAATGAGTATATAGATGAATCGGGGTTGGCTGAAAAAACAATAGTAAGAGGTAATGAAGTTCGCTTCAAGCGTGAAGATAAACAAAATCTTCAAAATATCAATGCGCAATTTAATGCAGAATTAGAACGCCAAATTAACAACGGAGTTCCTAGGCAAGGCCACGTATACAGTCTTGGTTATCCTAGTGAAGCATTGATGGGCGCAGGAGTTCCCTATTTACCAATAGAACTTAATGCTAGAATTTTAGCAAAAAAAGCAAGCGTAAACTACAAAAGCAACCATCCTTTTGATTTAAGCGATGTTAAGAACCTGCCTGAAGCTATTGCAAATCCTATTGCTGTGTTTAATAGTACACAAAACAATAGTACAAATAGCAGAGAAACAAAAGTGATCTTCACTGAACTTAAAAGCAATGGAGTTAATTTTGTTGTTGCACTTGAGATAAATTCAAAATATAAAGGAATAGATAGCAAAATTTCAATAAATAGTATTAGAAGTCTATACCCTAAAAACACCATACAAGGCATTATAGACTGGATAAATAGCGATAACAATTTGCTTTTATACGTAAACAAAAGGAAAGCCCTTGATTGGTTAGTTCAACAGCAAGCCAATTCCACTGACCTGAACTTTCCTATCAAAGGCTTAGATTCTGCTACAAAGATAATTGAAAATTTTGAAAATCCAAAAATCAGTACTGAATCTTATTACAAAAACTTAATTAAAGAGGAAGTAGAATTTTATCAAAACGAAGAAGCGCCACAATCAGGCGAAAAAAGTGTTAACGCTAAAATAAACACCTTAGCAAGACAATACAACATTGATGTGCAAACTGTAAGCACTACCGAGGAACTCCCCTTACATCTAGCTAAAAAAGCTAACGGAAGGCATGTTTTAGGCTTGTACGACACAACTACAGACAGCGTTTACTTTATTACTAACAATATTGCAGACGAAGCACAAGCAGAAGCAACATTTCTTCATGAGGTTGTAGCTCACAAAGGTTTACGTGGATTGCTAGGGCATCAATTTAATGGATTCCTTACCAGTGTATGGCATGATTTAGACTCCAATACACAAACTAGGCTTATAGACGATTACGGAAGCCGTTTAGTTGGCACTGAAGAATATATTGCAGAGCTTGCAGAAGGTGGCGTATCTGTTAATTTATTTCAACGTGTAGCGTATAGCATACGTGCATTTTTCCGCAGTTTAGGTATGCCACTTAAAATGCGTGATGCAGATATACGCATGATGTTGCTTAAGTCTGCAAACCGTATGAAACGTTCTTCATTTATGGCAAAAGCGCGTGCCTTATCTGCTGAAAACACTTTAAGTGAACAGTTATCACAACCTACAACTATAGACCAGGTGAAGGCTCAAAGTACGTCAGCTTACGACTACATGCGTAAAAGCGCTGAATACCCAGAAATATTTTTCCGTGAAATAATGGAAAAACGTAAGGCTAAAACCCAGCGTACTAAAGGCGTTGTTAATGGAGTTTCTGTATTAGGTGAAAATATTGAGGAGAAACTTATGGATTCAGGTTTATCTGTTCGTAAGATGCAGGCCCAGCTTAAAAAAGAAGGAGTAGCTTTTGATGAAACCAACGATATTTATAACACCATGGATAAATGGCAATCTATCGCTCAGCAAAAAACCGAAACTTTTAACAGTGATTTTATAAATCCTTTAATGTCTACCATTAAAACATTAAGTAAAAAGCACAATCTGCAAAATGAAGATATTGCTGATTATATGCTTACTAAGCATTCATTAGAACGTGAAGGAGAATATAACGAAAACTTTAAAAATGCAGTAAGCGCATTTTCAAAAGATGGCGGTAAATGGAATAAGGATATAGCTAAAGAAATTGTTAATAACATAGAGGGGAAACTTTCGAAACAAGAGCTAGCTCAACTTTGGCAATTAACACATAATATTAACGATGAAATACTTAACATTGCAGTAACTTCAGGGAGAATATCCATTAAAGAAAAACAATCCATTACTCACCGTAACTGGAAATATTATGTACCTTTACGTGGGTGGGATAATGAAGTTGACTTAAGCCAAGAAACAGGGGACTATGTGGCTATTTTGACACATAGGATGTCTGAGTCTGCAACACGCGATATTGCAGCACAGAAAGTAAAAGGACGTGTAAGTAAACCTCTTAATCCTGTTGTAACGATGATGAATGTCGCTGAAGCAGAAATACGTGTAGGAGAACGTAATAAACTATATCAGAAAGTGTACAACCTTGCGCAAAATCCAAACGCTAATAGTTTTGTTAGAGTCCAGGAGCAATGGTATCAGCGTGACAAGGATGGTAATGTTACTTATCTTGAAAGACCTGTTACTGATGGGGAGCGCGAAGTATATGTTGACCAGGTGAAAAACATTGAAAAACTTAGAGGATTGTACAAAAAAGCAAAGAAGGCTTATCAGGCTGCTATTGATGTTGACACCCCTAATTGGAATGAGGTTGAGAAGTTAAGAAAAGAGCGAAACCAGGCAGGAGAAAAAATAACTGAAGCTGTGGAGTCTATGCAGATATCACGCACAGAAAGAAATATTACTTTGAGAGGAGTAGATGACACTTACAAATCAAAAATAATCAACGGTCAAAAATCTTCTCAACATGATATTGTTGTTATGGTTGACGGCTTAGCTTACAATATTAAAATCGCTGATGAAGCAGTGCGCAATGCTATAACAGGCGACAATCTCGGAAGTTTTGACAATGCTGTTGCTAGAGGTATTGGCACATATACGCGTACATTATCAACAATGTTTACACAAAACAACCCAGCTTTTGCCTTCTCAAATCATGCAAGAGATATGTTATACGCACTTGAATATAACGCAACTGATAATATTGATGGTACTGTTCGCGGTTTTATAAGTAATATGAAAAGAGCTCATAGAGTTTGTGCTAAAGCATCTTTAGGGAAACTTAATCCTCTTACAGTTGCTGAATGTGGCATTTATGATATCACTACTGCTAAGGGTTTAGAAGTGCTTACAAAAGAATACGCTAACGACAAAGATAGAGTGTTAGATACTTTATATGAAAGATTTGCAATAGCAGGTGGTGAAACTGGGTTTGTACAAAGCGCTCAACTCCTTGACTATGCTAAAAGATATGAAAATGAGTTAAAACAAGAGTTTGAAAAAGGTACTGCTAAGGGTAATGTAAAAAGTATTGCTAAGGCTCCTTTAAGTTATGCTATGAAAGGTATTGGAGTTATGAATGATGTTGCTGAAAATTCCGTACGATTTGCAAATTTTGTAGCTCAAATAGAAAAAGGCGCTACAGTTTTTGAAGCTGTAGACTATGCTAAAAATGTGACCGTTAATTTTAATAGACGTGGTTCATGGACTGGTTATGTTTCGCCATTTTACGCATTCTTTAATGCTATGAATAGAGGTGTAGCAAATGATTTGAATTTATTGCGTAAAACCCCTACAAGAATGGTTTTCAGAATGGCAATTTTAGCAACTATATCATGTGTAACAACCCTATTACGTCATTTGATGGATGATGACAATGATACACAATTAGCTGACCACACGTCACTAGCAAATTATTGTATCAGAATCACAGGTAATAAACTACTTACTATACCTGTACCTCAAAATGACTTACCAGCTCACACCTTAGGAACTTTATTCGCGGATTGTATTATAGGTAAAAAATCTATTGATGAAGCTAGTAATATTTGGGTAAAATCACTAGCAAGCTATTTTTCGCCTTTCATTCCTACCAATAATGATGTAGTAAGAGGATTTGTACCTACAGTAGCTGTGCCATTATATGACATTGCTAAAAATGAAACGGCATTTGATTATACTGTTTATCAACCTTCTTACGGAGCTGGTGATGAAATCACACCAGAACATCAACGTGCTAAGGCCAATGTAAATAATTTCCTTCTTGCTTCAACTCAGAAGCTGAATGAATTGTTTGGTGGCTCCAATGATATTTCTGCTGGTGTACGTCAGGATGGTTCAGTAAATGAATTTAAGAAATGGATTGCAGACTGGAACCCAAGTAAGGTAGAACATGTGATTACATATAATTTAGGGGGAGTAGGTACCTTTGCTTCACAGGCTCAACGCGCACTTAAACAAGCGTTTTCAGATACTGAATTTGTAGAAGCTAGAAACATACCTATTATATCGCGTTTCTGGAAAGAGGAGTATAATGTTGACACGCAAGAACTTTATTACATAAATATGAAGAATCTTACAAATGCTTACCAGTCTTACCGCAAGCACATGGCAACTGATGGATATAACAAGAATTGGGCTTCATCTAAAGAAGAGTTCATAAAAGATTTTAAGACTCTAGCGTTAACTTATAAAAAGTTTAACAACATAAAAAAAGAAGTTAATTCCTTACGCGACAAGATGTATGACTACCCTAGTGGGAGCGACTCTTATAAAGAGTTAAGGGAACAAGTTAATAAGACGATGGAAAAGGCAAACGCTCTTGTTGAACAAATGAATTAAAGCAGGTTCTAAAAAGGGGATTTTTACAAATTCCCTTTTGAAAACTTCCCTAAAAACAAATATTACAAACATGAAAAATCTAAACATCAATTCTATAAAGTATAGAAAAAAAGCATCTAGTGTTAAAGAAAATTTTGAAAATGCAAAATACAGTTACATTCAAAACAAAGAAAACCAGGATGATATTTACCGTGCATTTTCTTACTACAGCGCATTAGAAAGTGTAAGGCGTGAGCGCCGTCGCAACATACGCTACAAGAACGGTGAACAATGGAGCGATTTAGTACCTGATCCAGATAACAACGGAAAACTTATCCAAGAATCAGACCTTATCATGCGACAAGGTAAAAATCCATTAAAACACAACTTCATACAGCAATACATACGCAATGTAACAGGACAAGCAGTAGTAGGAGAGAAAAAGAGTGTAGTTATATGCCGTTCAACTGACGATATAGAACTGGGCGAAATGCTTACAAATGCTTTACAGCAATGTACGGAGCTTAACGATTATGATGTTCTTCGCATAAATGCAGTTGAAGAGCTTATCCTAGCAGGTATAGTAGTTGGGAAAGTTCGCTATGATTTTTGGAGTGAGAAAAATAGAGGTGATGCACGTATTGACAACGTAAACTTTAACAGGGTTTTCTTTAATACCGATATTGAAGATCCTCGTTTTATGAATGATATAAATTTCATAGGTGAAATACATGATTACACTTATGAAGAATTACTACGCAATTTTGCAGACACGAAAGAGGATGAAGCACAATTAGCGAACATTTACAGTGCGTATAAAGATATGTTACCACTTAGCGCACCAGAAATGAGGAATAACAAAACGGAAGTTATTAGCGCTTTTGCTAACTCTACTACATCTGACAAATGCCGTGTTCTAGAGATATGGAAGAAGCAGGGACGATGGGTGACCTACATACATGATTATGGCACAGGTGAAGAGTATACTAGTACTATAACGCTAGCTGAGGTTAAGGCTATTAATGAACAACGTTTAGCACAATTATCTAGCGCTGGGGTTGCTGTCAACCTTGAAGATACAAATATATTACTTTATGCAGAAGAAAAATACGAGCATTTTTGGTTTGTCAAATATTTAACCGTTGACGGTTGGCAGTTAAAAGCGATGGAGACACCTTACACTCATGAAGGTCACCCCTATGTTGTAAGTGTGCTTCCTATGAATAACGGTGGTATACGTTCTGCAATAGGTGACCTTATAGACAGTCAACGTTATATTAACAGACTTATAGTACTTATAGACTCCATTATAAGCAATAGTGCTAAAGGTGTATTGATGATACCTGAGAGTTCTATACCTGAGGGCTTGACGATAGATGATTTTGCTTCTGAATATGTAAAATCTGATGGTATGATAGTTTATAAGGACAAAGTAGGCGGAGATAAGCCTTATCAGATTACTAAGAACTCTACCAATATAGGAGCTACAGACATGTTGTCCTTACAGCATTCTCTATATAAAGAAATATCTGGTCTGTCTGGCGCGATACAAGGGCAGCAAGCATCTAGTAACAAGCCTGCAAGCCTTTACGCCCAGGAAGCGCAAAACAGCAGTTTAAACTTTGCGGTTCTCTTCAAAAGTTTATCCCAATACGAAAAGCGTGTAAGTGAAAAAACATTGAAAGTGATACTACAATTTTACACTGATAAGCGTTACATAGATATATCTGGTAGTTCTATGAGTAAAACCGCAAAACTATACGACCCTGAGAAAGTCAAGAACATCATTGATTTCAACGTATGCATTGAGCAAAGCATAGACAGCCCTGTATTTAAATTACAAACTGAAGAAGCGTTATTAGATATGTTAAAAAGTGGCTTAATCCCCTTACAGATATTCCTTGATAATTCACAAATGCCATACGCGAAAAAGTTACAAGTAAACATGCAGCAATTACAACAACAGCAGGAACAGGAACAGCAATTACAGCAAGAACAACAACAATTACTATTACAGTAATAATTTTCATTCTTATTCAAATTATATACAAAGGAGACTTCAAATAATTGATTTTATCAGAAGTCCCTATATATCAAAAAAGAGGAGTAAATTAATCTACTCCTCTTTTTTTGTCCGCCAATCAGTCCGCCACTGTAGCTAAAATACTGATTATCAGTATTAGTTGTACCCGGAGCCGGGATCGAACCGGCACGAATTGCTTCACTGGTGTTTGAGACCAGCGCGTCTACCAATTCCGCCATCCGGGCATCGAATCGGTGTACAAAAGTAATCATTTATTGTTTAAATGCAAAATATTTTAACACTATTTTACTAATTATTTAACAAACAACTACACATCAATAATTTACAAATACATTTTTCATACAATTATAGTAATTATTGAAAGAATCTTTATTTAACAAATGACAAAATAATTAAATTACTGGGTCAAAACTGGGTCAAACTGAATCAGGCTGGGTCAAACTGAGTTGCGACAAGCAACTGAATGATTATATTACTAAAACCATTAAAGAATAATTTTAAGAAATTCTCAATAATCATCAGTAATATAATCATCCAATCGCTTGTCGCGTCCCAATGTCCCAACTGTCCCTAAAAAAGTCCCAATTGTCACAATTTAATGCCAGTTCAATTCCCCGCTTGGGGTAGTCCAGAAAACCTTAATCAAAACTCCTTACATAGCTCCTTTAAGGATTTTGTCTATAGTTTCGTAAGTAATAGAACCACGTTCACCAAGTTTAGAACCTCTTTCTTTAAAGCGGTTAACAATTCTCTCAATATCTTGCTCTGTAACGCCATAATCTGAAAGGTGAGTCTTAACACCTAAAGACTCAAAGAAATCACGTGTAGACTTGATAGTAGCATCTATGCGGCTATCTTCGTCGCCTGCATTAATACCCCATACTCTCTCTCCATATTGAAGTAGTTTTTCGCGCTTCTCATCTCTCATCACATTGTATAAAGAAGGAGCAACTACAGCTAATGTTCTACCGTGATCTATACCATGGAAAGCCGTAAGTTCGTGACCTATCTGGTGAGTAGCCCAGTCCTCAGGTACACCCATAGATATAAACTTGTTAAGACCCATAGTAGCAGCAAACATATAGTTTGAAGCTAAGTCATAATCTTGAATATTAGCTACAGCCTTAGCACCTATTTCTTTTAGTGTTAGCAAAATACCCTCAGCCCATCTTTCCTGAACATAAGCCTGTACAGGATAAGTGATATACTGCTCTACTACGTGAATGAAAGTGTCAGTGATACCATTAGCTACTTGTTTTTGAGGTAGAGAATAACAAACCTGAGGGTCAAGAACTGAGAATTTAGGGAAACAACCCTCATACGCAAAAGCTAATTTCTCTTTAGTTTCATCTTTAGTGATAACAGCTGTAGGATTCATCTCAGAACCTGTTGCAGGTAATGTAAGTACAGCTGCTAAAGGTGTAGGTGTAGTACCTACTAGTAGCGCTGGGTTATACATAAATTCCCATGGATCATTAGGATAACCCATAGCTGCGGCGATAAATTTAGTACCATCAATTGTAGAACCTCCACCTACTGCAAGGAAGAAACCTACATTTTTCTCTTTCGCAAGAGCTACAGCCTTCATTAATGTTTCATAATGAGGATTAGGCTCTATGCCCGAAAACTCTATATAGTCGAAACCTTCAAGCGCTGCCATAACTTGGTCATAAACACCATTTCTCTTAATGCTTCCACCGCCATAAGTTACCATTATTGTAACGTCTTTAGGTAAATTGTCAGATAACTGAGCAATAGTTCCCTTACCAAAAATTAATTTAGTAGGGTTTTGAAATTCAAAATTATTCATATTCTTTTATTTTTAAAGGTCATATACAAATCTAATAAAATCACAGTAAAACCTGACAACAAGCAATTAAAGTAATCTATAAGTTTATTATTTCTTTTGTTTCGTTCAATACAACTTCAAACTCCTTCAATTGACAATATCTAATCTCATCATAAATAGGACTTATAACATACTCACAAAGTGTATTTATAACACCTGACTTGCCACCCTCAGCAAGAACTATAGAATATCCATCAACAAAAGTTTCTACAAATTTAAATTTTTTATTTGATATTTGTTCTAATTTCCTGTTTAAAATAACCTTAAATCCATCTTTTTCTACAACAAATAAGTTATAGTCATTTTCAAAATCTACCCAATCCCAAACAAAATCTAAAACTATATGATTATTTTTATCTATAACTCCCGATTTTCCATTTAACTTAGCTACAGCATAACCCTCCACATAATTCAACAATTCCTCATATATGCAATTAGTCACTAGTAAACCTTCATAATTCGCAAAACCCTTTAACCCTGTCTTAGCGTTAATTACTGTTATACGATTCTCATCTCTATCATCAGTAACTACATATTTTGGATTGTTAAAGCAAAACTCCATAACACCATTATCAGTATTAGCGTTTATGAAATCTAAATCAGCAACTTTCTCCAAAAGTTTTAGCAAATCAACCTTCGTTATATGTTCAGGCAGGGTCAACAACTCTGTCAAACCTTGACCTATATTATTTGACAACAACATCTGTAAGGACATCTTTAACACATGTACTACCCTAGCATAAAACTCCTCATACTCTGCCTCACCACATCCATTATTTATATCTACATCAAAGGCATTAATCTTAACATCATGATTATAATCTATATAAAAAGAATCTAAAGACAAGCCGTCAACCACATAACTAGAGCTAGTAAGCCAACGTAACACGTTAACAAAAGAAGCATATTTCTGAATTACCACTCTTTTGTTATCGCTAGCATGTGCAGACAATAAGAAAAGCTCAAAACTTTCACAAATATCAATATCATATTTAGCAACGTCAATAAGCTCCTTTCTATTGTTATAGGTAAAACAAAACTCATCTTTCAGCCACTGAGCCTTACTAAAAGGAGAATCTCCCATCTCTGAAGCAAGCCTTATAGTCTGACAGTCGATTTTTACCTTATCCAACGAATAATCTTTATAGAACTTAAGTAAACACTTAGTATCACCATTAGTCACTCGAAAGATATAAGATTTACGTCTTGTGTAGTTGTAATCTCCACTCTCTACATCAAATTCCACACCACTTAGTGTTCTATAATAATGCTTAGGTGTGTTAAAACTTTGCATTATATCAACTAAAGAAAATTTAGATATCATAATTAATTCATTTTAGAAGTTCTCGTTAAGAAATACCCTTAATTTCTTTTTATACTTAAAGAACCTATATTTAATATTTTCAACAACTCACTAACTGAAGAATTATAACTAAAAGCCTTATAATTTAAACTTTCTTCTTCATTCTTTAGCAAAGCTATCTCCCTAGAAAAACGTTTCGGCAACACAGAAGAAGCCTCAAATCGTGCCTTAGCATGCTCACTCCTTGTGCTTAACTCTTCAATTTCCACAGGGAAAATCTCAGACTTCATATCCGTACTAGGTGCTAAGTGAATATTATAAAATAACAAATTACCATCACTAGTTTTAATAGACTTTAGACTATCTGCTAAATCTAAAAATTCATCTTTTGTGATATCTGTAAACTCACCATCTGTAATACTAAATACTACTGGCGGAAATATAGAAACTCCTACATATTGTTTCACCCAATTTCTCACCTCAGCTATCACAACCTTCATAACCTTACCTGTAGGGGTTTTTCCTGACGAAAATGGTTTTACATACTCTTTAAGTTTAAGCTGTGAAACATAAGGTGTACCATTAATATTTTTTCGTATAGACTCATAGGTCTTTATCTCAGCTTCATTCATCAACAAGTCATTTATAGTAATATACTGTCTTGTGACCTCATTAGGCTTTAATAAATTCACCACATCATCACCATAATACCCAAATACCATGATATTAAAATAATCATAATAAGAGTCGGATTTCTTACAATGGTGAATAATCTCATTTAGTGACATATTTATTATCCTACTTAACAACTCAGCTTTGGTAAGAGTAACACCTTCATACATTATCTCATCTCTCATTGATGATGACAAATCTAACATAAACACTAATAGTGCTGGTGTCTTCCTTGTTATGTTGGCTGTATATTTATCTCCATCATTAACTATCATTCCCATAATTTAATTACTCTATTTTCAATATTAAATTTCACACTTTAGAGGATTTCTAAAAATCACAACTTAGATCTATCCATCGCGATGGACTCATTGTAAAAGCATTACTGCCAGCCTCTAACAAAAGGGGGTCGAATTCGACCCCTTTAAATAATGGATTGTTGAGTTTTTCCCACACACCCAAATATTCTAAGGTATTTTTAACTCTAAACCAATTTTTAACAACATCTTTCAGCTCAATAGGATTCTTTTGCCTTGCAATATCTGTAATAGATATATAATCCACACCATCAATAGTGATTGTCTTAATAGTATGCGTTTGTACTGTTATGCTTTTTGTCTTTACCATAGTTTTTACTATAAGTTATCAGTAGCTATATATTACATAGCTATATGCAAATATATAAAAAATTATAGAATTATCGAGTAAAAGTCACTCTAAAATTTCTCAACATCTATTCTGCATTGAAACTTAAACAGACTGACTTCTGGAGGTAGCTAATCACCACACATATTAAACTACATAAAAGGAATCATTTACAGTCAAAAAAGTTTAATCGAGATAAAATCCAGTCACCTAAATTCATTCTAGCATATTAACATAAAAGAACTTACACGCCTACATACTATAAACTTTCAAAATGAGAGTGTACTCTAGTATATGTACACTTAATACTGCTTTATAGATTCTCTTCTAAGTCACACAAAGATAATAAAAAAGATTAAAGCTGATAATGATTAATAATTAATTATGACAAATCAATTTTTAGTGGAGTTCTTATAATTGGTTTTATTCGATTTTTAGAAGTTTTCTTAATTTACAAGGCAATCCCTTTAAAAAGGGGAATCACCTCTATTAACGACTTTTGACGAAAACAGAGATGATTCAATTTTAACAATTTCCCTAACCAAATACCTTCATACAATATAATAGTTAACCAGACTATCATATCATTACCTCTAAAGGCTACCGTACCTTCTCCCACCCTAAAAGGGGGCTTTAATTCCATTATCAAACCTTTAAATGATAATAGAATAATTTTTGAAATTTCACAACTTCCTTAACCAAATACCTTCAAAATATTATAATAGTTAACCAGACTATTATACATTTTAATTTAAAAGGCTCCCTAACCTTTTGTCCTTTTTTAAAAGGAGTAATTACCTCTAGTAACGAACCTTTAACGTAATTAGAGGCAATTAAGAAATTTTAACAATTTCCCTAACCAAATAAACTATATAAAAACAGTTAGGGGAGTTCTAATAATTGATTTTATTCGATTTTATATTTATATGTTTTAGATTTGAAATTTTCATAATAATGGCATAGAAACTCCTACGACACATTTTAAAAACTTCAAAGATGAAGCATATAAATTTAAAAACATTAAAATCCAATTATTTAAAGTTCCCTTAATTAAACTGTCATTTTGCATAAATAAGAGCGAACCACCTCTATTTTTACAAACAGAAGCAATTCAAAATAATTTCGATTTCCCTAATCAAATAAAATTCAATGAGATAATAAACCAAAAACTAAATTTAGATTGTCATGCTACACAAAAGCACAACAACAGTTTTAAAGTTTCCTTATTTCATTATTTAACTATGATAATATATAAATGATTTTATTGAGACAGACATCTATGACACTATAAAAATAGTGCGATAGCTACAAAGTCTATATTCAAAAATATAGATTACTAATTTCTTTTACTTTGTAAAATCCCAAATATATAACATCTAAGACACCTATTCATTGCAGTGTCTAAACTAAAGACCGCACAAAATACCTATATTCAAAACTGGAGTTTCACAAACTTATCATTTCATCTTATAAGTAAGCACGACCGAAGCCTATTTATCATTCTTTAATTCCCTCCCACAGGAATTAAATTATTACGTACTTTGCAAAGGTAATACAAAATATGTAAAAAACAAATTAATTTATCTTTTTTTTATTTTTCTTTATCAAATTCAGAACTACCACAAAAAAAGAGGGAGCTTCTAGAGACCGAATTTTAACATTATCGAATAAAACCAGTTTTTAGAAGTTCCCTTTAGTACAGACACACAAAGCCATGAAGACCTTATTTTCGCAATCTATTATTAATCATAAAATTCACACCATTAACCTTAACCTTAGCATATCCTGATTTTGGCTGACCTACATTGTGGTTACTTCCAAATCCTGAGAAGTACTCATATTTATGATTACCTATGGACTTTATTTTCCCTGCTTCGTAATCGTTAAAATTGGAGTAGTAATCTATATTTACGCCTGCAACAGATTTTATTTTCCCTGCTTCGTAATCATTAAATGTAGAGTAATATTTAACACTTTTACCTGCGATAGTTTTAATTTTTGCAGCCTCATAATCATTAAAATTAGAGTAATAAGTAAACACTACATTCCCTATTGATTTAATTTTACCAGCTTCGTAACTATTGAAATTAGAGTAATATTCATACCTAACATCATTATAGCTAGTATCATAATCAGCATTATCCCTATCAACCACTCTCACAACATTACCGTAAGTATCTACAACAACCTCACCGAGTCCTTCTACTGTGACCACAAAACGAGCCCTGCTACCGTTCATACTTAATTGCACACTATTTAGTTGTGCCATAACACTTTGTGTGAATATCATGCAACACACAAAAGCAAATATACATTTAAATCGTTTCATAATTTATAGTGAGTTTTAGAAACGGATTTTATTCGATTTTGAATTTATAAAACATTAAAATCCTATTCCTGATAGTTCCCTTATATGTAATTCTGTCCTAAATGTAAAACGCTAAGGCAGCTATTTTATTGTTACTATAAAGAAAACTTGTCTATTTTAGTAAAATCACACATAAAATAAAGCGATTCTAAATAACATGTAAGGATATTAGGTATCATCACGGATTGTCGATAGAACACTTTAGAAATCTACTGAGTCCAACCCCATAGCATAAAACTAAGTTTGAATGTTTACTTTTTAAATGATCGATTATTTAATATTGTAAAAATATCCTATATAATCATCAACACTAAATTTATATACTGTTTCACCTTTAGAATTTTTCAGTTCTGTTACACAGTCTTCATTAGAACCTAAGGTAAGTGTAGCTGATGACGGATAAGATAAACTATTAGACCCTAACGCATATGCTCCCATTTCTATTACTTTTGCATCTAATACAATAGATGCAAGAGCTACACAAGGAGAGAATGCTCCTTTCCCTATTGAAATTATTGCAGGAAGGGTTACAGAAGTCAAAGCAGCGCAAGATGCGAATGCGTATTCTCCAATTGAAGTTGCGACAGGAAGTGTTATAGATGCTAAGTTAGGGCAACTACTAAACACCCCATCTCCAATTGAAGTTACAACAGGGAGGTCTACAGAGATTAAGTTATCACAATAAAGGAACGCAGATTCTTTAATTGAGGTTACTGCAGGAAGGGCTACAGAGGTCAAATTATCACAATCACGGAACGCTAAACTTTCAATTAAAGTTACAGCAGGAAGATTTACAGAGGTTAAATCATCACAATTCCTAAATGCAGCTTGTCCAACTGAAGTTGCTATAAGGAGATCTATAGAAGTTAAGTTATCACAAGAGTCAAACGCATAATTAACTAAAGTTTCTAAAAAAGGAAACTCAACGTGCACCGTACGTCCACAATATTTTAAAGCATTATTTAGTCCAGAAAAATAAGTGTATGCTCCTGATGTGTATATAGAATAATTATCAAGTACCGTCCAAGTGTCTCCTTCAGGATAATTAGTCTTTGAGAAATCAGATAAATACCAACCTTCCACTTCTTCTTCTAGTGTTGTGAAAGTTATTGGATTATCTTCGCTAACTTCTGTATTTCCATAGTATAATGATTGATACAATGTCTGATTATTTGAAGTGAATTGAATTATAGCATCATAGATCTCATATTCAGTATTTGACGTAAGTCCTTCAACAATTTCACTGAACGAAGAACTTTCAATATAATTATATATCTTCTCAATACCTACTTCATTCTTAACTTCTCTTAATGATACTATAATTCTATCATACACAAAACTTTCAGAGTCTATTTCAAAATCAAGGGATACAGAGTTTATTTCTATATTACTTACGTCTAATGATACAATACCGTCTGTTGTGAAAGTTATTGGATTATCTTCGCTAACTATACCGTTTCCGTAATAGATAGAATTATTATAACACACATTACCATTTATTATATTTGCCTCAATGATTTTATATTCTGTATTTGGTTCCAGATTGTTTAATTTTAACCCACTTGTTATAGACATATCTTGTGTAAATAAATCAACATCATTACCCACTTCTCGGTATTTCACTTCAATATTATCAAATTCAAAACAATTTAAATATGTATCCAAATAAAGATCCACAAATGTAGCATTTTCATCAATTCCTACAATTTGACCTACAGGACTATAATACATAGAGTCATAATAATGCTTAGCTGTTACTTCTATAATTTCAAAACCAAAGATATTTCGTTTCTGAAGCCACGTAAACGAATCGTCAATTAAGGCATATGCTTGAGATGTAGTAGTAGGAATATATGTTTGGTAAGATTCTACTCCTGATGGAACTAAAGCATTAAAAAATACAGTTGCGTTAGTAATGCATTTTTTCCATTCTATCGCATTGTCATAACCAATATACGTTTTTGCTCCTTTTGATATAAAAACATCTGACATAGATTTATCACTGGCACTATAACATGCACCACAATAAATTATACTATTTGGGAAATTATCAAACATTTTTTCTACAAATAATTTGGTTACCCAATACTTAGAACTTATTACGCGTTCTCCTGGTGATGGGTATGTCTTACAAAAGATATATTTTTCTTGCAAATAAGTATTAATTTCAGAACTTTCGTTTTTGTACGACTTGACAGCCTGATTTGTCATAAGTGCAACTCCACACGAATCATGATTTTGACCATGCGTGATTAATATTACAGTGCCATAATTTGTTATGTTTTTAAACGAAGATAAATCGCAATTTGTTACGTATTCTACATTTCTAGCCACACCTGAATTATTAGCAAATTCTAAATCACTATTTTCAAAAACTTCTTTAAGACTTTCCGTGTACGTAGTAACGTTAGTAAACTCATCTTCAATTGCTGACCAAATTAATACTCTATTATTACAAACAAAACTCGTATTATTAATTTCAAAACTACTATTAGATTTAGTATTTAGTCCAACATAGCTCGTTATGGAATCATTGATTGTATTATTTACAACAACTGAATAATTTGTATCATCTGACTCATAGCTACTCATAAGATTTTCTATATATTCCAATAATACATACGAATAAAGACCAGAATCATAATTTACTTCTAAAGTATAGTCTCCATCAAACTCAACAGACTTGACTCCATTCTGCTCTATTAAGAAATCAGTAAGACCTATTCTCAATTCTTCCTGTGTTATTTCTGTATTGGCTATTAATTCAGCATATTTAACCTCCACGCTCTGCACAACATCATGCATTATTTCAATATGTTCATCTGTAATTTCCGTTGTTGGATCTGAATCAGTTTGTGGTGATTCCGTTCCATCACCAAATTTACTACACCCAAAGACAAAAGATGTTAAAATCAAAAGGAACAAAAAGTGAAAATTTTTCTTCATAAGTTTAAGTTTTTAAATTTATATTTATTCAAAGCTGAATTCAGCAATAAATAAGATTACATATATGATATTTACCCAAAAACAGTCATTACATTATTAGCAAGTACCATATAATCAAGTACAAAGTTAATACTTTTTATATAATAACAATCAAAACTTAAATTATTTATTTTACCTATTCTTGAAACTATACAATATTTTAGAAAATAATAAAATACTAATATAACAAATACATAACCATCTTTGACCTATACATGGTCGACGTGATGGCTATGTGCTTACTTTCATAATTAATAACCCCTAACTTTCTATTTCAAGATTATTAATTTAAATTTATGATTGTCAATTCACTATTCGTGCCAAGTCGCATTGGAGGACCAAATGTACCAGTACCTTGTGAAACGTATATCTGCATATTTTCATCATAATTATATAATCCCTTATTATACTCAAACATCATCTTTGCGACAAGTGTAGCAGGAAATAATTGCCCTGCATGGGTATGCCCTGCCAAATAGAGATTTATACCGTTTTCTGCTGCATAGTTTGCTCCTACAGGGTTGTGGTGCAAGAGAATTGATGCTCTATTTCTATCAATTCCAAGAGTTGGAAGTACGCTCTGCATCGTGTGGCGACTATGCGCTCCATGAAAAGTGTCAGCAGTATGCCTATCAGGTGTAAGATAATCTAACCCAACAATCTGCAACCCTTTTAGCTCCGCTTTCTCATTCTCTAATACTATCACACCGTTTGCCTCTAAAAGGTTCTTTATATCTCTACTTCCTGAGTAGCCATCATGATTACCTTCCGAGAAGTATACAGGCACACCAAGCTCTACAAAAGGTTTAATAACATCCGCACTTAGGCGCACACGACCATCAAACATATCACCCGTAATTACCACTGCATCGACACTCTCTTTAGCTATCAACTCCGCTAGTTTATTTGCCTTAGTCGCACCCCAAAAGTGTCCAAAGTGAGTATCACTAACATGAGCAATTCTAAGCGGCTCTACAAGATTTGGCAGTGTAATATCAACATTATAAACCCTAGTGTACGACGCATTCCATAACGAATAAATCGACAAAAGAGCAATAAACCCAAGAGATATCAAACCAAAAGTACGCGGTTGAATCTTAACAAATATACCCACTAAATCAACCACCAAAGTGACACAAACGGCAAACATCAGTACCCCAATTAGGATATTAGAAGCATTACTCAAAATGTGACTCACAGCCGACGTATAATTCCCTCTCATAATCACCATCATCGAGACAAACGCCCCAACAACTAACACCCCAACAATCGCCATCACAAGCCATTTGCTTGCCTGAAAAGCCCACGCAATACGAGCCGACAAATAATAAATCGACAACGCCATAGCTATAAGCACGATAAACGGTATGCTATGTAATAAAAATCCTCTCATAATCTGTTATATTAATTTAGGATAGTTCTAATAATTGATTTTATTCGATTTAGAGTTTATAGAAGTTCCCTAAATCTGAAAACGTTAAAAACCAATTTTTAGAAATCTCCTTTAACTGTTATTTGCCTTAATAATCTCACCCAAGCTAACATTTCGGTTACGATATCTCATCCTGCTACGCTCTTTTGTTAATCGAATTGAGTTTGTGGGGCAGTTGTGTGTGCATGCAAAGCACGATAGGCAACTATCACCCAACGCAATGGTTTTAGTCTCACGATCTATAGTTATATTATCCATAGGACAAACGCTAGCACACACTCCACAACCTATGCAGCTATTCTCAACCTTTATAAAATTCTTAATTCCTAGACCTGTCGTCAAGCCAAATACTCCTCCTTTTGGATTAGGTTTTGCAGCTGCCTTAATTTGGAAATAAGTTAGCATCTTGCTCAGTTCTGAGCTTTTGCGAATCATCTTTTTCGACACCTTGACATCACCGATAATAACTTCCAAATATTTCTCAATCTCCTTTTTATGTTCGCCCTTTATTTGACTCTCCATCTTAAACCCAGGAATCCAATTATCTACCATCCTAATGGTGTTGATATAGGCAAAATTATGCCCTGTCTTCTTCCCAATATCTTGCAAGTGATTCACTGCTGCCGCTGCAAATACTCCATAGGTCATCACTCCAAATAGGTAGTCACAATTAAACACCGCCTTCATCAAAAACTCTTCAATATAGGGCATAACTTTGTTTGAGTAGACTGGAATTACAACACCAATCTTATCATCTGTAAACTCAATAGTATCAGCCTTAACCATTGCAGGTATAGAAACTATCTTTGCTCCAAATGACTTTGCAATATAAAGACTATTGCCTGTCGCTGTAAAATATAGTATTGTCATATCTTTTTTTAATTTTAAAGAAAATTCTAATATCTCCACTAAACAAATACTACAATTGTTATACAAATTATATATTAAGTGGATTGTTTTATTAATTGGAATTCTAGAAATTGATTTTATTCGATTTCGGAGTTTAAAGTTTTAGATTTGGAGTTTTACAAATACAGGCGTGGTGGTTCCCACGGCGTATTTGTAAAAGTTCAAAGATGAAGCTTTAAAATTCGAAAGCGTTAAAACCCAGTTTTTAGAAGTTCCCTTAATATATAGACTACAAAATTAGAATTTATTAATAAACTCAACAAATTTATCTCCATTATTTTAGTAAAAACAAAACAACCCCCATAAAGTTGTATGACTTTATGGGGGTTGTTTTGTTACTCCTAAGAGAGTTTATTATTTAGTAAGTTTCTTTTTCATGAAGTCGTAAGCAACAGGAGTCGCAACGAATACAGAAGAGAAAGTACCTACGATAACACCAAACATAAGTGCAAAGATAAATCCTCTAATAACTTCACTACCGAAAACGAACATAGCAAAAAGAACTACGAAAGTTGTACCCGATGTATTGATAGTACGAGCTAAAGTAGAGTTAATCGCTCCATTGATATTATCTTTAATATCACGTTTTGGATATAAAGTTTGGTACTCACGGATACGGTCAAAGATAACCACAGTATCATTAATAGAGAAACCAATAATAGTAAGAATAGCAGCGATGAATGATTGGTCAACATCTAATTGGAAAGGTAAAATTCCGTGTAATAATGTAAATACACCAATTACTAAGAATGCATCATGAAGTAGAGATGCTACACCACCAACAGCCCATTGCCATTTTTTGAAACGAGCTACTATATATAAACCAATAGCGATAAGAGAGAAGAACACTGCAAGAATAGCGTTATCACGCATATCTTGTGCGATACTTGGACCTACTTTATCAGAAGAAACGATATTTTCGTTAATAAATACTTCACTACTTACTGCTGTAGAATATAGAGGAGCTAAGGCCTCATACATTTTAGCATTTACTTCTTCTGTAGCCTCTGGAGACTCATCATCGTATCTGTATTGAGTAACGATACGCATTTGGTTATCATTACCAAATTGTTTAACCTC
>JAWXTP010000032.1:0-27208 GCA_044433415.1 Rikenellaceae bacterium | reverse complement strand
CGAAATATACTACAAAGATATAAATAATATTTGACAAAAAAAAGCGATTTAACAATAAATCGCTCAATTAGTTACATTTTTTTTATTTTTTTACAAGTGTCAAAGTCCCGAAGTTTCCTAAAGTTTCTAAAACTTCCCTTTAATTAAATGTAAATTTCTGTTTCTCTATTTAAGAGATATAGTAAATTTTTAAGGTGCTTTATTTTAGTATATTACATGATAAATACATTGTGTTTTACTAAACAAATAAGGTAATTCAATGAAAAATTGAAAAAAAAGAATGTTTAATTTGGTTTATATTATTTATTTTTATAGATTTGTACTTTAATTTAATATCTCTTAAATAGAGAAATCATAATTTTTTAACTATTTTATCTTAGTAATCTTGAAATTATGTAGTTTTATTCATAAACTATTTATATGTTTTGAGTACTAAAGTGATGCAATGTAAGATTATGTTTTTGTTTAGCATAATCGTCATCTAAATTTCTGAGTTCATAAATAAGTAGTGCATTCTTTTTTATATCACACCTAATATTATCTTGTAACGAATATCATTAACAATATTAACAAAATTGTATTAATGATTTATAATTAATATCAGCTTGTCGCGATGCACTATGTCTCGTCCTAAAAAATACACAGTTCCGAAATAGCCATTTCGGAACTGTGTATTTCTATTATTGTAAATATCATAAAATAATCTCTTTATTGTAGCAGGATGTTTATTGGCATTCAGCTAAATCTCAATATACCCCTTCATAACAGCATAAATAGCTAGTCCAGCTACTGACTTTACACCTAATTTTTCAAAGATATTTTTGCGGTGAGTGATAACTGTTGTTGTACTAATAAACAGTCGAGCTGCTATCTCTTTATTAATCAAGCCTTCGACAAGGAGTTTAGTAACTTCTATCTCCCTAGGTGATAAAACATCTTTTTCTTCTTTGGGTAGGTCATCTCTGTGAGCATGATGATGAGCTCCACCATGAGCAGAATGGTGCAACCCTCTTATAGAAGCCTCAATCTCACTTTGAGGTGCATTTATATTTATATGATGAAACTCTTGTAGTATAGTTGAGTTTGCATCATCATGCATCAAGACTATAGTCTTATTACGTCGTGCTTTAAAGAATGCCCCGTTCTTCACAACAAAACTTCCAGATACAAAAAAATGAAAGAAATCCTCTGGTTCACTAGATTCTATCTCACTAAACTCACAACACACCTTGTATGTACCTATAGGTAACACGCCCTCTAATATGGATTTTAAACCTAAACTAATAAGAGTATTAGGTGTAAGGATTACTATAACAGGAACAGATTTATTCATAAGTTTGTTTTTGTGAATTAGTATAAGAAGTATATAAAGGGAAGTTTTTAGAAGTTCCCTAAACTTTATACAAAGATAAAATAATAAATCTAATAAAATAATTTTCAAGACCCTCTTATATACAATATCCTCATTAATGAGGATTGCTGAGCCTCAGTGCGAACGCTACCTTTGCAACATGAAAAAAGCAATCTACATACTCACCTTGTTACTGCCTTTCAAACTTTGGTCTATAGAACCTGTAATTATCCCTGCGGACACTATTATAAATTTAGACGAAGTTAGCGTAACATCCATAAAGCAAAAACTAAATCTTTATGGCGCTCCTCTGTCGTCTACAACTATCAACATTAAAGATATAGAAAACCAAAAAATCACATCTATCAAGGACGCTTCTATTAATGTGCCAAATTTTTACATACCAGATTATGGCTCTCGTATGACTTCTTCTATTTATGTTCGAGGTTTAGGCGCAAGAATAGATCAACCAGTAATTGGGCTTAACATAGACAATGTAGCATTTATCAATAAAAACTCTTTCGACTTAGAAGTTATGGATATTGAACGTATGGAAATTCTTCGTGGTCCTCAATCCACTCTCTATGGTCGTAACACTATGGGTGGTGTTGTAAACGTTCACACACTATCACCTTTTAAGTATCAAGGAGTAAGAATAGGCACAGAATATTCCTCAGGTAACAGTTACTCTTTGCGCGCTTCTGCACACGAAAAATTATCTGATAAATTTGCAGCTACTTTAGGGGTATTTCACACAGGCTCAGATGGTTTCTATACCAACCTATACACTGGTGAAAAATGTGAACATGAAAACTCTTGGGGCGGACGTATGAAGTTACAATATTATGCTTCATCAAAAACTTTCATAGAAAATACCTTCTCACTTTCGACACTTGATCAGGGAGGGTATGCATATAAAAACTTGGAAACTAACGAAATAAACTATAACGACCCTTCCTTTTATAATCGAACATCTTTAAATAACGGTTTAACAATTAACCATTACGGTAAAAGTTGGAAACTATCTAGTGTTACAGCTTATCAGTATTTAAATGATGAAATGATACTAGACCAAGATTTTACAACTGCTTCTATGTTTACTCTTAAACAAGCTATACAAAATCACTCTATTTCTGAGGATATAGTCTTAAAATCTAATGATAACAAAAATAGTTATAACTTTCTTTTTGGGGTTTTTGGGTTTTACGACCATAAAAATATGCAAGCTCCTGTAAAGTTTAAGGAAGACGGTATAGACTACCTTATCTTTGATAATGTAAACGGTGAAAGTCAATACTATAACAATTGGGATAACAATAGTTTTGATCTTTATAGCAACTTTACAAATCAAACATTTGGTACAGCACTATATCATGAATCCAGCTACAAAAATAAGCGTTTAGAACTAAGTGCAGGCGTAAGAGTAGACTTCGAAAAAACACAACTAGACTATCATTGTTACACAACTACAGGCTGTTATGGAAATATAGAAATGGCAGATAATAACATTTACACTTTCTATAAACTTATAGATATTGATATAAAAGATACTCCTTCACAATACTTTTTTGAAGTTTTGCCAAAATTTGACATAAGTTATAAGCTCGGAGCTAATGAGCAATCTATGATTTACGGCTCTATAAGTAAAGGGTATAAAGCAGGTGGTTATAACTCTCAGATGTTTTCAGATATCTTACAACAGAAAGTGATGCAGCTATTTGGGTTATCTGCCTCATATTCAGCAGAAGATATAATATCGTATAAGCCTGAATACAGTTGGAATTATGAGCTAGGCACTCATCTTGAAGCTACAGATAATAAACTATCTACAGACTTTTCTGTTTTTTATATTGACTGTAGAGACCAACAACTTACTGTTTTTCCTGATGGCATGGTGACAGGGCGCATGATGACAAATGCAGGGCATTCACGCAGTTATGGTGTTGAATTTTCGGGACGTGCGACTTTAGGGAATTTTAATTTCACCACTTCTTATGGTTACACAAATGCCAAATTTATAAGTTATGATGATAACGAGGAAGATTACTCAGGAAATTACATTCCCTATGCCCCTAAGCATACTCTATTTGCTTCAGCAGATTACACCGTAAACGTTAACCATAAACTACTGAAAGGCATTATGTTTAATATAAACACTAATGGTGCTGGGGGAATTTATTGGAATGAACAAAACTCTCTTTCTCAATCTTTCTATGCACTGTTAGGTACAGAAGTAAAATTTGAGGGTAACAATTTTAGTCTTTCTTTATGGGGTAAAAATATATGTAACAAAGAATATAACACTTTCTACTTCTTAAGTATGGGTAATGAGTTTGTGCAACAGGCGCGACCTAGAACATTTGGTATAACTTTAAATTTAAATATCTAAAACAATGAAAAAAATTATTTCTATCATGCTTGCAGCTGTAGCACTACTAGCTACTTCATGTGAAAAAACATCAGAGTCTGGTGACTCTACTTACTCTCTTAGCGGAGATAAATACCTAGGTACTCTTACTGTACTTGGAAGTCCTCAAGAAGATGTAGCTTTCTATGCTGAGGAGGAAAACAACGGTGAATCTATTAGTATTTTAATGCCTGAGGTGTCATTCATGCCTAGCTTTATGCCTAACCTTGATATGGCGTTAATTTCTCTTGCTCGTATTTCTACCAACCCTACTACTTACTATGCCGAGGAATCTCAAATGGTAGGTATTTATGACAGGTTGCCTTTGATTAATGACATTATTCAGTCTATAACAAATGTGGTAGTCGTGAAATCGGGTGATGATATAACAATAACTTTTGATTGTGGAATTTCTACAGAAACAATGGGCGATATGACAGTTGGGGTTACTTATACAGGTACACAAGAATGAAAATTCTTACGTCTACACTTTAACTTATAACTTTAAGGGAACTTATAATAATTGAATAAAATCAATTGTTATAAGTTCCCTATTTATTTGCTATATAATTATAAAATTACATTTTTTTTCATTATCTTCGTGAAATCTATTAAAGGTAAGTTCTAAAGGGGAAATTCTGCAAATCTTTTAAATAAATACTAATTATATCCTACATAAAATGAAAAGAAATAACCTACCATTAGCCTTATTATCATTGCTTTGCGTTATGCAGGTACAGGCACAGATTAAAGTGACACAAAAAGATTTACACTCATCTACTGTTGTTGTTGAACACGATGTGACTCAACTAGAGAAGGCTATAACTATGGCTAAGGAACTTTCTAAAGCTGAAAATAAGTATGTAGAAGTACTGCTTTCCGAAGGAGTCTACCGTTTAAGTAAAGGCATAAATCTTGACAACTGTAGTAGAATTACAATTAAGGGGGAAGACAAAAATAAAGTATTTATAAAAGGTAGTGTTGAATTAAAAAAGACAAAACCTTTAAGTAAGTCACATGCACTTTACAAGGCAAATCCAGAAATAGGAAAACAAATTGTAGAAATAGACCTTTCTAATATCCCACATTTAGGGCATGACAAATTTCGTCTAGCAGGTTTTAGTGGTAGCGACACACCTAAGCACTATACACTTAACGAACTTCATTTTAATGGTAACCCTATGCAGCTTAGTCGTTACCCAAACGAAGGATATATTAAGTATGATACGTTTGTTTCTGACACCACGCAAGGCGGCGAACGCATAGGGATAAAATATAATGACAATAAAATATCTTCATGGATAAATGAACCTAATATCCTATTACATGGTTATTGGAAATGGTTATGGGCAGATGCCTATGAAAGCGTAAGTCAAATAAATACTAAAGATAGCATTTTGTGGTTAGAACCACCTTATAATCACTATAAGTTCCGTGACAATAGACCTTTTGCAGCTGTTAATGTTATTATGGAAATTGACAGTCCAGGGGAGTATGCCTATGATTACACAAGTAAGAAAATTTATTTCTACCCTCCTACGCCATTAAATGATGCTAACATAGAACTTTCTATATGTAAGGATGCCCTGTTCTCATTAAACAATGCTAAAGATATAACATTAGAAAACATATCTTTTTCAGCTAGTAGTAGTACAGGTATTGAAATCATAGATAGCGAACATGTTACCTTAAAATCTAATATTATCTATGGTGTTGCTCGTGATGCTGTTGTTATAAAAGATGGAAAGCATAATCAGCTTCTAGATTGTGAGGTTTACGAAACAGGTAGAGGAGCATTTAGGGTTGATTGTGGTTCTTATGAAACTCTAGAATCCTCTCACCTCTTGATTGCGGACTGTCATGCTCACAACCTTTCTCGTATTGACAAGACTTACACACCTGGAATTTATGTTGAAGGTGTTGGTGTGCATATCCGTAACTGTTTATTTAATGATATTCCTAGTAGTGCTATACGCTTAGATGGCAATGATCACCTAGTAGAATACAATGAATTTACCCGTTGTGTTACAGAGTCTGACGATCAAGGAGCAATTGATATGTGGGGAACACCAAACTACCGCGGTAATGTGATTCGCTACAATTATTTCCATCATAATGGACCTCAATCTACAGATAACCTTGAATCTTTACATGGGCGTGCAGGTATAAGATTTGATGATACTATAAGTGAAGTAATGGTATATGGTAATGTGTTTAATAATAGTTCTAAGGGAGCATTTGGCGCTATTCAAATCCATGGAGGAAAGAAAAACTTCATCTGGAACAATTTATTTTTTGATTGTGATATTGCTGTTTCTTTTGCACATTGGGGTGAAGACCACTGGATAAACTACACTTACATATCCAAGGAGTTCTTCTTAAAGCACCGAGGTTTATATATCTCTAAATATCCTGATTTATTAAACTACGATCAAGATTTAAATCAAAACACTATTGTAGAGAATATATTCTATAACTGTGATAAAACTGATCGTAACCGAGGTGAAGCTAGGAATATATGGGAACACAATGTAGAAATTAACAATCCTGAGGTAAACCAATTTATTCCTGAATTAGTGACAAATTTAGAAGTTACCGTAAATTCTGTTTTATTCAATAAAATACCGTTTAGTAAAATTGGTCTTAAGAAAAACCCTACAACCCAATTTTAGCTAAAAGTTCAATCAGATAAAATACACATCATTTTACCTTAAAACTATAAAATTAGGGTGGTTTACAAAACTATAAATTTTGTAAATCACCCTAATTTAAATAATAAAATAAAATTCAAGAGGAGCTCTAGTACTACAATTTTTAGAAGTTCCCTTTATTTATTCTACTGTCACAGATTTTGCTAAGTTGCGAGGTTGATCAACATCTTGCCCCTTACAAACAGCTATATGGTATGACAAAAGTTGTAAAGGAATAGTTGTCAATAATGGCTCGAAGCACTCCATTGTCTCAGGAATTTCAATAGTCTCATTTGCGATAGAAGCCATCTGAGTGTCACCCTCAGTAACAATAGCTATTACTCGTCCTCCTCGTGCCTTAATTTCTTGTATATTGCTTAGTACCTTTTCATACATATCATTGTGTGTAGCGATAACAACTACTGGCATTTCGCTATCAATAAGTGCAATAGGACCGTGTTTCATCTCAGCTGCTGGGTAGCCCTCTGCATGAATGTATGAGATTTCTTTTAGTTTCAAGGCACCTTCTAAAGCTACTGGATAGTTGTAGCCACGACCAAGATATAAGAAATTACGGGCATAGGTAAATATATGAGACAACTTTTCGACCCGTTCATTACATTTGAGTACCTTTTCAATTTTATCTGGAATAGTATTTAACTCTTGCACCAATCTTAAACGTTCATCATCTTTTAACGTTCCTCGCTTACGACCGAGAGATAGAGCCAACATAGTTAAAACAGTAACTTGTCCTGTAAATGCTTTAGTAGATGCTACTCCAATCTCAGGTCCTACATGGGTGTATGCTCCAGAGTCAGTTAAGCGTGCGATTGAAGAGCCAACGGCATTGCATATTCCATAGACAAATGCACCATTTTCGTGTGCCAACTCAATTGCTGCTAGAGTATCAGCGGTCTCTCCCGATTGTGATATTGCAATAACTACATCTGTTGCTCTTATAACAGGTTTTCGGTAGCGGAATTCTGAGGCATACTCTACATTAACAGGAATGTCAGTGTATGTTTCTAGAAGCTGCTTTCCAATAAGTCCTGCGTGCCACGAAGTGCCACAAGCCACGATGATAAAACGAGTAGCGTTCATTAACCTATCTTTATTATCAATCACTGATGCCATTGAGATACGATTTAACTCCAAATTTATACGACCACTCATGCAATCTCTTAATCGCTTTGGTTGCTCATAGATCTCCTTTAACATAAAGTGAGGATAACCTCCTTTTTCGATTTGTCCCAAAGTTAGCTTTATGGTTTTTATTTCTGGTGTTACCTGAGAGTTGTCAATATCAACAACTTTAAGCTCTTCACCTGGGGTCATTACTGCAATTTCACCATCATTGAGATACACCACTTTGTCAGTATATTCGATGATAGGCGTAGCATCAGATCCTAAGAAAAACTCATTATCTCCAACACCTACAACAAGAGGGCTACTTTTGCGGGCAGCAATAACTTGATTAGGTGTCTCACGATCCAATATAGCTATGGCATAAGCTCCTATAACTTGATGAAGCGAAACTTGAATCGCTGATAAAAGGTCAAGGTTATTACTCTTTTGTACGTGTTCAATAAGTTGAATCAGAACTTCAGTATCTGTATCACTTTTGAAAGTGTAACCTTCCTTTTGAAGATTTGTCTTTAATGTTGCATAATTCTCAATAATACCATTATGGATTATTGCCAAACGCTCCGACTGAGAGTAATGAGGGTGAGAATTGCGTTGACAAGGCTCGCCGTGAGTTGCCCAACGTGTGTGAGCTATACCTGCTGTGCCATTTGTATTACGACTACTAGCATATACTTCCAGTTCTGCTACTTTTCCTTTCTCTTTATATACATTTAGTTGATTATTCTCTCCAATCAATGCTACTCCTGCACTGTCGTAACCGCGATACTCTAGACGTTTTAAACCTTTAATGAGTATGGGGTATGCTTCTTTATTTCCTATATATCCTACTATTCCACACATAAGTCATTTGTTTTTGTTTACTGAATTCAGGTTAATTAATTATTTAAGGGGAGTATCTGAAAATTGGGTTTTAACGCTTTCTAATTTTTATAAGTCCCTTTAAGTCCGTTCTTTTGGAAATACCCTAACGAATAAGCTCGTCAGCATTTCAATTTAGTCCTCTTTCTTTGAGTAGTACAATCGCAAAAATAAAAAAAATATTTTTAAATTCTGTATTATTTATATGTTTTTTTTATGTTCAGTAATTCAAACTCAAGGATTTAACGTCAATATCCACTCTACTAGACACAAAACCACCTTGTATTCCATGAATCACGTTTGGTATATTTACATTCTCATAAACAAGAACTTACACACGTTTTTTAAAGTTTTAAATCATATCCCTAAAGGCTTTAAAAAAATAGGGTGATTTACAGGACTAAAAAGTCCTGCAAATCACCCTATTTTAAAAATTTACCTAGATGTATCTTTTAAAATATCAACCCTAAAGTTCAATTATTCCAAAACAATAGGCTTAGACTTAGGATTATAATAGCCTTTTGTAAGTTCTAGGAACTGAGTTTTTATTTTATTAAATAGCTCTTTATTTTCAGCTGCTATATCTTTCTGTTGAGAGATATCAGCACCTAAATCATAAAGAGAATAATCCTTCACCGTACCTACTTCATTACCTGTACTATTACGCTGAGCTCCTGTATAAGGTGGCACCATAGCATATTTCCCACTGCGGAAAGCTAAACGACTACCAGCTTCTACTACCATATTTTCACGTGGCGTATCACTTTTACCAAGGAATAAATCTAAGTGATTTTGGCTATCTAGTCCTTCTGGAAGTTGCTCTCCTACCAAAGATGCAAACGAAGCCATCAAATCAAGCTGACTAGCAAGAGCATCCGTAACCTTAGGCTGAATATTGTCTTTCCAATAAACAAAGAAAGGAACACGTGTACCTCCATCAAAAAGACTATACTTACCTCCACGAATAGCTCCTAGAGGGTTATGTTTTGCTAACGACTCCCGAGAACCGTCCTTATAGCCATCATCTAAAACTGGTCCATTATCGCTAGAGAAAACTATTATAGTATTTTCTAAGATACCTAGTTTGTCAAGATTTTTTATCAATTCACCTATACACCAGTCAGCTTCAACAATAGCATCTCCGCGAGGACCCAATTTTGTAGAACCAACAAAACGAGAATGAGGAGCACGTGGCACATGAGGTTGATGAAGTCCATAATATAGGAAGAAAGGTTCATCTTTATTGTCTTCAAGAAAAGTTGCGACTTTGTCTACAAAATAATCAGCCATATCTTCATCTACCCATCTAGCAGACTCTCCACCTTTCATATAACCTATACGTGGTATTCCATTAACGATAGAACAATTATGTCCTTCTGACCACTGCATTTTAAGCAGCTCAGGATGTGTAAGTGCTGTAGGTTCTCCCTCAAAATTCTTTTTATAACTTACCTCTATAGGGTCATTAGCATCTAAACCTACAACATCACCATTTTCAACATAAACAGTAGGCACACGGTCATTTGTTGCGGCAATAAGACAGGAATAATCAAAGCCTATATCATTTGCTCCTGGTGTTACAGTTTGATTCCAGTTAGGATTACCAGCACCCATACCTAAATGCCACTTACCTATAGCACCTGTTGCATAACCTGCCGATTTAAACATATCTGCCATAGTATATTGTTCAGGATTAATAAGCAAAGGAGCATCCCCAGGTAAAATTTTAGCATCCTTATTTTTCCAAGGGTACATACCTGTTAGTAAGGCATAGCGACTAGGAGTCGATGTTGCCGAGGTAGAATGAGCATCAGTAAAACGAACTCCATTATTAGCCAACTTATCAAGATTAGGGGTAGAGATAGCTGTTGCCCCATAAGAGCTCATATCTCCATAGCCTAAATCATCAGCCAAGATTACTATGACATTAGGTTTGCAATGGGTTTTGTCAGCACCATAAACTGTAGTAAGTGCCATAGGTATAACACTTAATTGAATAATTCTTTTCATAACGTTATAATTTTTTACAAAAATATAATATATAGCTTAACTTTACAATAATATAAGGTATTGTAGTGTAAAAATAACATTTTTTAATATTATTTATTCAAAAATTTAAAGTGCCGTTATTTGGAATAATCAAATAGATTACGTATTTTTGTGAAAAGCACGTAATGATTATTTATAGGATGAAAAGCAAACTAGCTATTTTATTTACCATATCTTCATTGTTTATCTTTTTCTGCATTGAAAAAGATAGCTGTGACGTGTACTGTCATAATGAAACTAAGCATTACTTTGTAGAGGACTTAGACCAAAGTTTCCTACTAGCTGACAATATTGAAGATTCTGATAATCGTGAAACTCCTTCAAAGATATCAGTAACACCGCGCTTAACTAAACGCGTTCCATCGCGACAAAATACGTCAAGGCTTTTAACGTGGGAAAGAGTTATAACAGTTAACTTTAACTACAAATGCAGTTGTTCGCATAACTATGAATTTCCATTAGAGAATCAGCAACAAAAGAGGCTTTTTTACCTCTTACGCAATATACGGGTATAAGCTATACAACATATAAATATCGTAACATCATTTATTTACATTCAGTGCTAACTACATAGATAAAGTTAGTTTAAATCATCGTATACTTACAACACTATAAAAAATAATACAAATGGGACTTATATTTTTATATCTCGCAATAGCATTATCCATATCATTTTTATGTTCTTTCTTAGAGGCTATTTTGCTCTCCACACCTGCTTCATTTATAGCAATGAAAGAAGGTCAAGGAGCAAAGGAAGCAACCTTATTAAAAGACTATAAAACAAATATTGACAGACCTATTTCAGCAATACTATCGCTTAACACCATAGCTCACACCATAGGTGCTGCTGGTGTTGGAGCGCAAGCAGTAAAAGTTTTTGGAGAAGAACACTTTGGACTTATCTCAGCGATATTAACTGTTCTTATCCTTATATTATCAGAAATTATCCCTAAGACTATAGGTGCTACATATTGGAGAACTCTATCTTTACCTGCTACAAAGATGATACGCGCCATGATATTTATCTGTTATCCTCTTGTTCGTCTTTCGGAGTTACTTACAGATACTATAGAAAATAAAGACAAGGACAATTTTATAAGCCGCGATGAAGTTATAGCTATGATTGACACAGGATTAAAAGAAGGTGTAATCACGAAAGAAGATATAATAAAAAAAATTAATGGGAAGTTTTAGAAACTTTTTAAATAAATAAAATTATGAGAAAACAAATGTGCCCTAAGTGCCAAATTCCGAATTTCTACTTGAAAAGTACTAACAGTAGCGACATACTACCTGTGTATGTGAGTTATGAGGGAGAGATAATCCCTAAACGAGAAGGAGACTCTGTAGAAGGTTACGACACTGAAACAATATATTGTTTAGGCTGTTCGTGGAGCGGAGCGGTAAAAGCAAGAAAAGTTAGCTTGTAGCTTTTAGCTTTTAGCTTATAGGGGCGACAAGCTAAAAGCTAAAACCTAACACCAGTGTTAAGACAAAAGAACCTGAATGCTACGATCTAAATCATTAGTACAAATTATAACTCTAGCAACATCGCTATCAGAGAACGAATACATGTATTTTATAAACACATCATTTTGAGCTAGCTTGTCAAGTGAGCCTAATACGCCACCTGCAACATTAGGTACTTCAAGACATATTACCTCAACTTGACTTACCTTATAACCTGCATCTTGCAAAACTTTCTGAGCAAAATCTGCATCAGGAACTATAATACGTAAGATACCAAAATCATTGCCATCAGCCAAAGAAAATGCGCGAAGACTAACGCCCGCACTACTAAGAATAGAAATAACTTCATTTACTACTCCCACTCTATTTTCTATAAAAATTGATAATTGTTTAATTCTCATAACTATCCTCCTTTATTGTTTATAATTTTCTATTATCTATAACTCTAACTGCCTTACCCATACTACGTTCTATAGTACTAGGAGCTACTAGTTTAATTGCAGGATTTAAGCCTAACATACTATGCATGTGTGACAGTGTACGTTTCTTGATATCAAGCATTTTTGTTATATCATCACTAAATGCTTCTGCTTTAACCTCAACTTGAACTTCAAAAGTATCTTGATTATTCACACGGTCAACTACGATAAGGTAGTGAGGTTCTAGCTCTTCAATACCTAAGATAACTTCCTCTATTTGTGATGGGAAAACATTAACACCACGAATGATAAGCATATCATCTGAACGACCTACAATACGAGTCATTCTGACATTTGTACGACCACAAGCACAAGGCTCATTAATCAACGAGCAAAGGTCTTTAGTACGATAACGAAGCAAAGGAATACCCTCTTTTGTGATAGTAGTAAACACCAATTCCCCCTGCTCTCCATAAGGTAGAGGCTGTAGAGTTTCAGGAGAAATAATTTCAGGATAAATATGATCTTCAACTATATGAGAGCCATTTTTGCATTCACACTCATAAGATACCCCAGGTCCCATAATTTCACTTAAACCATAGATATTATAAGCATCTATACCTAGACGTTCTTCAATTTCTTTACGCATGTTCTCTGTCCAAGGCTCAGCACCAAATATACCTATACGCAATTTCAACTCATCACGGTTCATACCAGATGCTTTAATAGTGTCTGCTAAATAAAGAGCAAAAGAAGGAGTTGAAGCAAAAGCTGTTGCACCTAAGTCATGCATAAACTGAATATGCTTACGTGTATTACCTGTTCCAAATGGGATAACTGTTGCGCCAAGATTCTCAGCTCCATAGTGAGCACCTAAGCCCCCTGTAAATAAGCCATAACCATAAGCTACAGAGATAACGTCTTCTTTAGCAACGCCATAAGCTGTAAATGCTCTAGCTACCATCTCCGACCAGTTTGATATATCTCTACGAGTATAACCAACTACTGTAGGTCGTCCTGTAGTGCCTGACGATGCGTGAATACGTACAATCTCAGACATAGGAGCTGCAAACAATCCATAAGGATAATTGTCACGTAAGTCATTTTTAGTAGTAAAAGGTAATTTTACTATATCATCTACAGTCTGTATATCTTCTGGGGTGATACCTAGCTGTTGCATTTTTTCTCTATAAAATGGAGTGCTATGATATACCTTATGTACTGTTTTACGAAGTCTCTCATTTTGTAATTCACGCATATCTTCACGTGACATACATTCTTTAGTTTTATTCCAGATCATATTATTTAAGTTATTTAAGTTATTGATAGGAAGCCTTAAGTCTAAGACTTCACAAAATTCTGTGAAGTCCTAGATTTTAAAGTTTTTATTGATGATCAGCTGCAAATTGAGCTAACCTTTTATCAAATATATCCATTATTTCGTCTGTCATTCTTGAAGTACAAGCTCTCACCCCTTCACGTAATGACCCTGTTGTAGAAAGTGATATAGAGCTAATGCCATAGTGTACAAACTCACTCACCAATTCGCTACAACTCATAGATTTATAGCCTATAGTAAAGAAAAATCCATCACCAATTTCACGGTCTATATCCTTGTCATAAACAACATGGAAACCATGTTTATAAAGAATTTCTTTCATACGTATAGCTCTACGACTATATTCCTTAGTAGCTTCAACAAAGTTAAAGACTCCATCACTAGATGCCTTAAACATTGCAGCAAGACCTAACTGCACAGAATGAGCAACACCCGAAGTTATCATATACATCACTGCGTTAGTGAAAGTTATACCAAAGTGACCTCCTCCGTTATAGCGTTTCGCAAGCTCTGGGTAGATTCTGTTATATAAAGCATCACTCACACATGCTACAGCCACACGCTGACCAGCATAACTAAATATCTTTGAACTAGAGATAAAAAGTATATAGTTTTCTGTGTAACGTGCTACTGTTGGTATATAAGGCGCTTCAAAAGGAATGCCATAGTTCTCACGAGAATCCATACCAAAATATGCTAAATCTTCTAAGATAATAGTGTCATACTTAGTGGCTATCTCTCCAAATATCTGTAACTCTTGCTCTGTAAAGGTAATCCATGTAGGATTATTTGGTGAGGAATACACTATCCCTGCAATACGTCCTGAGCTAAGTTCTTCTTCTAATTTTCCACGTAAGGCTTCTCCTCTATATTCAAAAAGGTCAAAAGATTTAAACTTAATCCCTAACATGTTTAGCTGAGCCTTCTGAATAGGAAAACCAGGATCCACAAAAAGGATAGTATCTTTCTCTTCTGATAATTGACTACAGATAATAAAAGAACCAAACGAACCTGCTACTGAACCTGTCGTTGGCAGACAAGATATAGCAGAAATATCTATATCAAGAAATGCTTTAATAAATCTTGAACTCTCTGTTTTAAGCTCTTGCACCCCTTCAGCTGCTGGGTATAATGAAGCAACCCCTTTATCTAGTGCCTCTTTCTCAGCTGCCATACCAATACCACAAGGAGACAACCCAGGTATGCCTTGGTCCATTCTCACAAATGGTATTTCTGTTTTTTTCTCTAATGTTGCCGCAAGGCTTAACATCTGACCTATAGTTGCTGTAGACAAAGAGCCTATTTTTAGCTCATCCATAGTTTCAGCAACTAAAGTTCTGTCAAATACTTCACTCATATATTATATGTTTTATTAATATTCAGCATATAATGCTGAATTATGCTGTTCTTCTTTTTTTTACAGCTTATAACTATACATAACGCAATTTTAACCTGCATAGGGCAGGGAGTAGGCTGTGCGCTTTTCCCAAGAATGGTCTAAGGAATCTCTAACAACTATACTTTAATGCTTTCAAATTTTAAAGCCTCATCTTTTAATTTTATAAAATGCGCCATAGTAACCGCTATGACTTATTTTATAAAATCAAAATCTAACGCTTTAAAATTAGAAATCGTTTAAAGCATAGTTATTAGAGCCTCCCTTGATTTGCGGCGTTTTTTAAAGTTTTACGCGGAGCAACCTTGAGGGTTGTGAGCACTAAAACTTTGAAAAAGGTCGCAAAGATGAGCCGTTATTGGGGAAAGCTATCCCGATGTTCCTTGCCGGACACGAAATTATCTTAACTGATTGGATACTGCTTCAACACCTATACCAAACGCCTTAATATTTGCTTCAACGATTTTTTCGCCTTTACGTGCAAATATTCTTTTTATTCCACCTTCTAGGTCTTCACGTTCTATCCCTAGGATATGTGATGCAGCACCTAGTAGTAAGATATTTGCTGAACGGTTAACACTAGCTTCTTTAGCTTGTGCATCCACATCAAGCATAAGCACGTTAGGCAGTGCACGTAATTCATCAAGTACGGCTTCTGCTTCTGGGTAATTAGGTATATTAATAAACGGAGCAGAAGAAGTAACTATCCAACCTCCCTTTTTAAGGTAAGGCAAGTAACGTAAAGCCTCCATAGGTTCTAAAGAGATAATAGCATCAGCACCAGCAAAAGGAATCAAATCCGATGCTATAGGCTCTGAACTTATACGAAGGTTTGTTTGCACATCACCTCCACGTTGGCTCATACCATGAACTTCAGCCTGTTTAATATTAAGCCCTTCGGCGCGAACTGCCTCACCGATTACTGCTGCTATTGAAAGAATCCCTTGTCCTCCAACTCCTGAAAGAATTATATCGCATTTCATAAATCTACTTTTTCTTTGATTTTTTTAATGTTTGTATACACTCTCTACGAGGTATAATAACTGATAGACCATCATACTCTATCTCCTCACGTAATGTAGCCTCAATTTGAGCCATGTTTTTAGGTAGAGGAACTACAACTTTCAGGTGTTCTGGGTCAACCCCTAAACCTAAACATATAGCCTCATACTTATTTAAACCTGCCGACTTTTGACCTCCTGTCATACCTGTAGTAAGGTTGTCAGAAATGATAACAGTCATTTTACTATTTGCATTAATAGCATCCAAAAGACCAGTCATACCTGAGTGAGTAAATGTAGAGTCACCAATAACTGCAATTGCAGGGTGCTGACCAACATCACTAGCACCTTTAGCCATAGTGATAGAAGCACCCATATCAATACAGCTATCAATTGCTGTAAATGGAGGTAGTGCTCCTAGAGTATAACAACCTATATCACTAAACACTTTAGCAGTTTCGTAATCTGCAACTACTTTATTAAGTGCTGTATATACATCACGGTGACCACAACCCATACACATAGCAGGTGGACGAGGTACAACAACTTTACTGCTAGGTAGAGTCTCACTAGGAGCAATACCCAATGCAGGTTTTATGTTATCAGGAGTAAGCTCACCTGTGCGAGGTACTTCACCGTCTAATCTACCAGAGATAGGAAGGTTATCTATAAGTCCACGAAGTTGATCTTCAATAAAAGGCTGTCCATCTTCTAAAACCAATACCCTGTCACATTCGTCAAACAGTTTAGCAATTAATGGTTTAGGTAGAGGGTATTGAGACACCTTAACAGCTGAATAAGGCAAACCCTCAGGGAAGTTTTCATTAAGGTAGTTCCAAGCAATACCAGATGCTACAACACCTAGGCTTTTATCAGAACCCTCAACGTAAGCGTTATATTTAGATTCTGTAGCTCTACGAACTAGCTCAGCTTGTTGTTCTACTACTTCATTGTAGCGACGACGAGCAATAGCAGGAAGTAATATCCAACGTTTTAAATCTTCAGAATAGTGAATTTCATTTTCCGCTCTTTTTGCACCTATCTCAACTACTGCGCGGCTATGTGCCATCCTAGTAGTAATACGCATCAAAACAGGAGATTTTAAATCTTCTGACAAGTCAAAAGCATAACTCATCATATCATAAGCCTCTTGTTGAGAAGAAGGCTCTAATGTTGGAATTAAAGCAAATTTTGCATAAAAACGAGTATCTTGCTCATTCTGAGACGAGTGCATAGAAGGGTCGTCAGCTACTAGTACTACCAATCCACCATTTACACCTGACACTGCTGAGTTAACAAAAGGGTCAGCAGCAACATTCATTCCCACATGTTTCATACATACTAGGGCTCTTTTACCTACGTATGATACACCTAAGGCTGCTTCCATAGCAGTTTTTTCGTTAACACACCAATCACTATGTATAGTTGTCGCTTCAGGCGAGTTTTGTATATACTCTGTAATCTCTGTCGACGGAGTACCAGGGTAGGCATAAACTCCCGAAATCCCTGCATGTATAGCTCCTATTGCTATCGCTTCATCACCCAAGAGTAGGGCTTTATTTTCTAAATTCATTTCTTTATATAGGTTATGGGTAGTTCTAAAAATCAAATAAACTAAAATAGAACTTCCCTTAATTAAATAATTTCAAAATTGTCTGCATCGTTAAGTGCTGGAAACTTATCTCTAAAGGCTTTAAGGTTGTCCATATTTAACTCAAAGGTAGCAACACCTTCTTCATTATCCGCAACCTCAGCTACAGTTTCGCCAATAAAGTTTATTGCAGCAGTGCCACCCGAATATTCTACAAAAGGGTCACTACCAACAATATTCACTCCACAAACAAAACATAAATTTTCTATAGCACGCGCACGCAATAGTAAATCCCAAGGTTTTCGACGAGGTGTTGGCCAATTAGCTACATATAAAATCATATCATAATCACCTCTATTGCGACTCCACACAGGGAAGCGTAAATCATAACATATTAGCAATAAAATACGAACTCCTGCAATTTCTACAATGACTTTTTGGTCACCTGCCTTATAAAATTTATGTTCTCCTGCAAAAGTGAAAAGGTGACGTTTGTCATATTTCACATAAGTTCCATCAGGGGAAACGACATAAAGTCTATTATAATATTCGCCATCAACATTAACAGCAACGCTACCTGCCAAATGTACGTCATAAAGAGCCGCCATTTGCTGCATCCATACTAAAGTTTGCTCTCCTTTTTCAGCACTATCTCTAGGGTCTGTACAAAAACCTGTAGTAAACATCTCAGGCAATACAACAAGATCAGAACCGACACACTGCGCAATCCATTGTTCAGCATTGTTTTTATTGTCATCTGGTGCCAACCATTTTATTGAACGCTGTAATAAAGATACCTTCATTTTATGGGGTTTTAAATTAATAATCGCACAAAATAATATATATATTTTAAAAAAGCAAATTTTTATAATAATTTGTAACTTGAAGAGCAAATAATTCAAAGAAATGACTTTAAAATTCGAAATAGAACAAAACTGGTTTCTATAATTCCCTTTAACATAAAAATGATGGAAATAATTTCACATTTCAGGATAATATCAATAATTGTGTAAAAAAATAAGACACATAGTGTCTATTTTTTTTACACAATTATTTTTCCGCTGTTTTGTAAATCGCTTATACAGTGGTAGTTAGTTGTTTTGGCACGCTGTTGGCATAAATATTATCAAAACATGAAGATATTTATTATTATGAGAGAATTATTTACACTATCACTACTACTGTTACTTTCTACATCCTTAGGAGCTCAGGAAATGACACTTGATGATTGTATAGCCTATGCTGTAGAGAATAATTTTGATGTAAAGTCAAAAACTATAGAGCGCGCTAATGCTAAGATAGATTATGAAAACGCAATTTTGGATTTACTACCGTCTGTTACTGGTTATGTGTCTCCTTATTTTTCATTTGGACGTGGTGTTGACCCAGCGACCAACAGTTACATAAACACTTCAACATTTAGTAATGGTGTGAGTGCTAGCGGTTCGCTACCAATTTTTGCAGGATTTAGATATATAAACCAAGTGAGAAGTTCAAAAATTTCAAAATTACGCGGAGAAGATGCATTACAACGCGCTAAAGATGAAGTTGCTGAAAAAACCATGATGGCTTATGCTACAGTAATTTATAATGGGGAGTTAGTAACCTTGTACGAAAAACGTATAGAAACCTACCGTATAGACCTTAAACGACTACAAAGAGAATATGAGTTAGGCGCAGGAGCTAAGAGTGATATGCTACAGCTTCAAGCCACACTTGCCACTGAGGAGTATTCAGCAATTACAGCACGCAATAATCTTGAAATTAGTATAATAGAATTAAAAGATTGTATGAATTATCCTCTTGATGATGAGTTGCTTATTAGTAAGGTTATATCTAACACAGAAGTCAATAACACTAATACAGAATCTATAGTTGAGTATGCTTTAAAAAATAGTATTTCTGTACAACTTGCAGATAAGGATTTGTCTATAAGTGAATTAAATTTAAAAATTGCACAAGGAAGTTATTACCCTACAATTACACTTAGTGGAGGAATCTCTTCATCTTACTATAAGAATCTTACAGCAGGCGTGTACGATGCATTCGCAACTCAGTTAAAGGACAACTTAGGAGAGTGGGTAGGAGTATCTGTTTCTGTACCCATCTTTAATGGGCTTAGCGTTCGTAAGAATGTGAAGACTGCAAAAAATAACTTACAGTTAGCTCGTGACACCCACAGTAATACAATTAGGACTTTAGAAAGTGAGATTCGAAAGGCTACAATGGAGTTAGAAGCTGCCTTTCAGAAGCAGTTACAAGCTGAGCAAACTGCGAAATATCAACGCGAAGCCAACGCGGCAGTCCATAAACGATACATGTCACGATTTGTAAGTATTATAGAACTACAGACTTCTGATAATGACTTGTTTAATGCGGAAGCTGAATTGCGCTACTCCCAGTTAAGCTACCAAATCAAATTAAGAGAGGTTAATTATTACAATGGAATACCTTACTTTACATTGTCTTCTGGCAAGTAACTACGGGAAGGCTTTTCCCAATAACGGCTCATCTTTGCGACCTTTTTCAAAGTTTCAATACTCACAGCCACCCGAGGCTGCTCCGTTTAAAACTTTAAAAAACGCCGCAAATATGAACCATTCTTGAAAAAAGAGAAACATCAGTTTCCTGCCCTATGCAGGTTAAAATATAGCTAAATATACCTAACATTGATAATATATAGAACAATAAGAAAACAAAACAATATGATTAATCTTTACTATGCCCTGAGAGTTGCTAAACGAGCAACCTGGTCAAATTTCTGGAAAATATTTTCCCTTGCTATGGGGATTTTAATAGGTTCTGTTATAATCTGCCGTACTGCTTTTTTTGCTAGCTACGATGATTATATGCAAGACCAAGATAAAACGTACTTCTTGACGATGAATGCCTCTATTGGTACGGAGAGTTATGATGGTTTAGCAGGAGTGTTCCCTGCTATGGCACCTACATTGATGGCAGAAATTCCCGATATTGAAAAAGCTACAAGATTTGGGCGAACAAACCAAAACTTAAAGAGTGATAGAGGTGAGTTTAGTGCAGTGTCACTAGCAACAGACTCCCTATTCTTTGACCTTTTCCCTATAGAAATATTAGAAGGTGAGGTAAAGTCTCAATATAGAGATAATGGAGGTATTGTTATTTCTAAATCTATGGCCGAGAAACTCTTTAATGGAGGGAACGCATTAAATGAAGTTGTGACAATAAACAATAGAAAACTAACAGTAAGAGCAATATTTGCAGATTTTGCACCTAACTCTTACCACAAAAATGTAGACCTTATATTTAATGCTAACATTTCTAATACACAATGGTTTAATGATGGTTGGTACACCTTTTTTAAGCTAAGTCACAAATGCGACATAGACGAATTAAGTAAAAACATTAATAAGGCATTTGCTCCTCATATAGAGAAGGGGAAAGTTGTAGAATCTATGCAGGTGGCTGTTTTTGCTCACCCTTTTAAGAAATTTTCTGAGTATGCTGACTTTGGTGATAGTGGTGCAGGAGCTATGAATTACCTATTTGTTATTATTGGCTTTTGTGTGGTGTTGATAGTCTCTCTAAACTTTGCGCTAATGCAAATTAACTCTCTTGTTTCACGACATAAAGAAGTGGGAGTGCATAAGGCAAGTGGTGCAACTTCCTCTCAGGTATTCTCTTTGGTAATTGCGGAGACCGTGTTTTACACCATTTTTGGACTTCTGCTTTCTGTGGCTATGCTGTTCGCCTTTAATGCTCAACTAGAGACGATGGTAGGTCTGCCAATAAAAGATCTTTTTGCGTTGAAATACCTTTGGAGCGTGGGTGTAGTACTCTTAGTTGTAGTAATAGTTGCAGGAGTTGTCCCAGCAGTGATTTTTGCTCGTATACCTGTGTCATCAATTTTTAGGAACTTAAAAAGTGTAAATCTGTGGTGGAAACATATACTTCTCTTTTTAGAAGTTACCTCAGCGATGGCTGTAATTTCTGTGGCGCTAGGTGTGCTGTTACAATACAATTACGCTATGAATTTCAATCTGGGTTATGATTATAGTAAATTGTATAGTGTTAACCTTAACAAGAAAATTTCAAAACGTGAGGCTGAAACTCTAAAAGAAGAGATACTAAAATTACCAGAAATAGAGGGTGCAACAATTGCTCACAGATTACCTATTAGCGGTTGGACAGGATTTGCTGTAACTAAAAAGGGAGAAAGCACATCACCTATATGGTTTAGATCAAATTATGTAGACCGTGATTTCTTTAAGGTTTATGGTATAAAAGTATTGGAAGGAGACTTTTCACAATTTAGTCCAACGTCAGGGTTTATAAATCAGACAGGTTTAGATGTGCTTGGGACAATAACAGAAATGAATGAATATGACTTTAGCGGTGCAGAATCCATAGGTATAATCAGTGAGCTAAGGCAAAATGTTTATAACTCTATAACACCTATGATATTCTTGGAAAATAGTGAGGATTGGCACACTATGACCCTTACTGTCAAGGGTATAACTAATGTTAGTGCTAAGGTTAACAATAAAATACAAAAGGTACTGGATGATTTACACCCGACACTTGATTTTGAGGTAGCTCCTTATAAACAAGAGGTGGAGATAGCAAATTCCGATATAAGAATTATCCGTAATGGTGTTTTCACTGGGGCGCTAGTCTTGATTATAAGCACCCTTATAGGTGTAATAAGCTACATCTTAACAGAGATTAAAGCTCGTCGTCGTCAGATTGTCATACGTCGCACCTTTGGAGCTTCGGTAATGGATATTGTACACTTGGTAGGGGTAAGGTTGTTTTTTATTGCAGCTGTCTCTATGGTAGCCTCTACGGTTATTAGTTATAAGGCATTAAATTTATTGCTCGCTATGGTTGGGAACTCAATAAACATATCGCTATATATAGTCCTTAGCGGTGCTGTGGTAATAGGGTTGGTTATATTTGTTGTTATCTATATAGAAACAAGCAAGATAGCTAAAAAAGAATATGGTAAATTAATAGGTAAAATATAATGGATAGAAAGATAGAACATAAATCACCTATACGTAAAAAATACGTTATCTGGGTTGTTATTGCTTTAGTGTTGTTAACACTTGTGATGTGGTTAGTTTTAGGTGACCATCGCCCTTCACTTAGAGTTGATGGACGTACACTAACAGTGATGACTGTAAAAAAAGGAGAGTTTAATGATTTTGTTAGGGTTAACGGTACAGTGCAGCCTTTGAGTGTCGTGCAGCTAACACCCCTAGAGGGAGGTATCGTTGAAGAACGTCTTGTCGAAGAAGGTGCAAAAGTAAAAAAGGGAGATGTGGTTCTTCGCCTGAGCAATCCTCAGCTAAACATTCAAATTCTTGAGAGTGAAGCCTCTCTTGCTGAGAAAGAGAACTTCTTACGTAACACACGCGTTGAAATGGAACAAGAGAAGCTAACCATACGTCGTGAGATGTTATCCGTAAATATGGAGATAGCACGTAAGAAGCGTAAGTATGAACAAAACAAAACCCTTTGGGCTGAGGAGTTAATTTCTGAAGAGGAATATCTGGTAGCTAAAGAAGACTATGAATATTCGGTAGAGAATGTAACACTTCTTCAAGAACGCGAAAAACAAGACTCCATATTCCGAGAGTTGCAAGTAGTAAATTTAGAGCAAAGTTTAGAATCTATGAAGCGTAACATGACTCTTGTTCGTCAGCGCGTGGATAACCTTAGTGTACGGTCTATTATTGATGGGGAGTTAGGTTTATTAGATGTTGTGTTGGGGCAGTCTATAGTTTCGGGGCAAAAGTTAGGTCAGATAAACGACCTTACAGATTTTAAAATAGAGGTGCTAATTGATGAGCATTATATTGATAGAGTGTCACGAGGTTTAGTAGCAACCTTTGAACGAGGTGGAGAAAGCTATTCACTAGTAGTGTCACGAGTATTTCCAGAAGTACGAGAAGGGCAATTTCGCACATGGCTAACATTTGAGGCAGAACGCCCAGAGAACATACGTACAGGGCAGACCTACTATGTGAATTTGGAGCTAGGAAGCCCTACAGAGGCTATAATAATCCCACGTGGTGCGTTTTATCAACAGACAGGAGGTCAATGGATTTATGTTGTAGAAGACGGTGTTGCAGTAAAACGACCTATAAGGATAAGTCGTCAAAATCCTCAATACTATGAGGTTACAGAAGGCCTTACAGAGGGTGAACAAGTCATTACTAGTAGTTATCAATCATATAATAATGTTGATATTCTAGATATTCAATAATATGAAACATATAAGTAAGATATAAGGAGTTTTTTTATGAAGAATATATTAAAGAATTTTTGGATTACCCTTACACGGTTTAAAGTGGCTTCCCTGTTAAATGTAGCAGGTTTGTCTATGGCTTTTGCGCTGTTTGTGATTATCTGTGCTCAGTCTAATTGGGAATATGGCTATAATAAATCAATAGCTGAAAGTGATAGGATATATAGCATGTATGTTTATAATGAGTCAAAATATTGGAGTGTAAGTTCTGTACCTTTGATAGATGCAGCAGGACAGTCTAATCCTAGAGTAGAGGCATATACTTATATTACAAACCCTTATGAAAAAATGGTAGGTGTGTACGGTAAAGATAATGAGTATATAGATGTAAAATCTTCTTACACTTCAAGTAGTTTTATTGATGTTTTTGATATGAAATGTTTGGAGGGAAACTTAGCCGATTATGTGCAACCAAATTCAACAATAATTCCTATTTCTGCTAAAGAAAAGCTATTTGGGAATGGTCAGGCAATAGGCGAAAAGATAGTTGTTGAAGATAAAGAGTATGCTGTAGTAGCTGTAATTGAAGATTTTTCGTCAAATACTATATTTGGAGAAAGTATGATGATAAATAATGGAGCTGCCGTTTATGGTAACTCTGTAGGTCAGTGGAATTATTATTCATTTTTCAAATTTGCACCTGATCATGCGGAGTCGGATTTTGAAATTAGCTCTAAAGCTGTAAATGAATTAGGCACGAAAAGCGATACGTTCATAGAAGAGGTAGCTGGTAAGTCGCGAGTATTGTTTGAACCTATAACAGATTATTATTTCTCAGAAAATAACCCAATAGGAAATTTACCTTTGTCGAATGTGATGATATTAGTAGCGCTTTTAGTAGTGGCAATTGCTCTAGTAAACTATTTAAACTTTTTTATCGCCTTAGCTCCCATACGAATTAAAGCAGTCAATATAAATAAAGTCTTTGGAGCACCTACCTTAGCACTTAGGATGAATGTTATTGCTGAGGGTGTCATGTTTATGCTTATGAGTTATATGTTCACTATTTTAATTATTCATATAGTGTCAGGTAGCTTTATCGCTGAGCTCCTAGATGCAGATATAGGAGTTAAAAGTAATATTTACTTATTGAGTTTATGTTTTCTAGGTACTGCTATTCTAGGTACAGCAATTGCGCTTATACCAGCGTTTTATATAACATCTTTCTCCCCAGCATTGGTGCTTAAAGGTGCGTTTGGGAGGAGCAAAACAGGTAAGGTGACACGTCAGTTGTTGTCCGTTTTTCAGTTTGTTATATCCTTTGTAATTGCAAGTGGAGCATTGTTTGTAATTATGCAGAATCGTTATTTAATGGATTATGACTATGGATTCCAGAGAGAAAATGTGGTTATATGTGAGCCAACTAGAGCGGTAATGAATAAATGGGAAGCCTTTGAATCTGAGTTGCAAAAACATCCTGAAATATCACTAGCTGCAAGGTCTATCAACTATATTTTATTAAAAGGAGGAGCGTCATTCTCTTTAAGTATTGGGGGTGAGTATTGCTCTTTTGTACCTTGTTTTGTAGATGATAAGTTTGTTAAGGTACACGACCTAGAGATTCTTGAAGGGCGCGACTTTAAGTATGGAGGAAATAAAATAGAGATGATAATTAATCAGGCTATGGCGAAAAGTTACGATTTGGAATTGGGGGATAATATTGGAGATGATGGGGATTATGAGGTTGTGGGAATCATGAAAGATTTTAATATTCAGTCTTTATATTTTCCTGTTAAGCCAACAGCACTCGTAAGGTTGAGTAAAAATAGTGAAAACTTTTCAAAAGCTAACATTAAATTAAATGACGGTGTGTCTTACGATACAGCAAAAGATATAATAATATCTTCAATGGCAGAGATAGATAACTCAGGGCAAGCTGAAAGTAAGTATGTTTCAACACTAGACAATTATATAAGTGCCGTATATTCTAAAGAAGGTAAGATATCGCGTTTGATTTCCTTATTTGCTCTTGTCGTATTTGTTATCTCTTTGATGGGGATTTTTGGAATGATCTTATTTGATATGCAATATCGTCATCGTGAGATAGCACTCCGCAAGGTTTATGGTTCGTCAGTAGCACAGCTTTTATTAAAGTTTAACTATCAGGTTTTGGTGACTATGGCAGTGAGCTTTATCGTTAGTGTACCTGTGACTTGGTTTGCTATAGACGGGTGGCTTTCTACATTTGCTTATCGCACTCCTCTATATTGGTGGGTGTTTGTAGTGGTAGCTTTGGTATTGACAGTTGTTGTGGTAGCTGTAGTAACTATTCAGTGTTATTCGGTTGCTGTGGCCAATCCTATAAAGTCGTTAAGAAGTAATTAGTAAGTGATAAGTAGTTGTTAACAAATTTAATATAAATAATTATGATTAAGGTAAAAGATTTAGAAAAGATATTCCGCACAGAGGATATCGAAACAGTAGCACTTAATGGTGTATCGTTAGAGATAAAAGAAGGTGAATTTGTAGCTATAATGGGGCCTTCAGGTTGTGGCAAGTCCACATTGATGAATATATTAGGTCTTCTAGATTCTCCGTCGTCAGGGAATTATTTCCTAGATGGTGCAGAGGTAGGAGGGCTTTCAGAGTCTAAGCGTTCCTTAACACGTAAGGGGAATATAGGTTTTATATTTCAGAGTTTTAACCTTATAGATGAGCTTACAGTATTTGAGAATGTGGAATTGCCTCTTATATATCTTAAGATTCCATCAGCAGAGCGTAAAGTTAAGGTAGATGCTATATTGAAGCGTATGGCTATTTCTCACCGTGCAGGACACTTTCCTCAGCAACTGTCAGGGGGTCAGCAACAACGTGTAGCAATAGCACGTGCTGTTGTTTCAGGACCAAAGGTGATATTGGCCGATGAGCCTACAGGTAACCTTGACACTAAGAATGGTCGCGAGGTAATGTCTATACTTACGGAGTTGAATAAAACAGGGTCTACGATAGTTATGGTGACTCACTCTCAACGTGATAGTAACTACGCCCATAGAATCATCAACCTCCTTGATGGTAGCATTGTCGACACTCTCGATTCCCAAATGTAATTGGTAGTTGGGTGTTGCTTCGGTGGCTTAGTGAAGGCTTTTCCCAATAACGGCCTACATTTTTCACCTTTTCCGAAAAAGAAGTGCTCACAGCCGTCGAGGCTGCTCCGCGTTCTTTTCCGAAAAACGCAAAAAATCTAAGCCATTCTTGG